>CBDVBX010000030.1:0-24412 GCA_965372335.1 uncultured bacterium
CCGGCTCGGGTGCTGGAGTTTCTTCAAGGCCTTGGCCTCGATCTGGCGCACGCGTTCGCGCGTGACGTTGAAGATCGTACCCACCTCTTCCAGCGTGCGCGGCGTGCCGTCGCCCAGGCCGAACCGCAGACGGATGACCTTTTCCTCGCGGCGCGTGAGTGTGGAGAGCACCTTGGAGAGCTGCTCTCTGAGCATCGCGTGCGCGGCCGACTGCGCGGGTGAGGTGGCGGTGAGGTCCTCGATGAAGTCTGAGAGGTTACTGTCTTCGTCCTCGCCGATCGGACGGTCGAGCGAGATCGGCTCCATCGACGCCTTCATCACACTCTTGACCTTGTCCAGCGGATAGTTGAGCTTTTTGGCGACCTCTTCAGGTGTGGGATCGCGCCCGTTTTCCTGGACGAGTTTGCGCGCCGTGCGCGACACCTTGTTGATCGCCTCGATCATGTGGACCGGCACGCGGATCGTCCGTGCCTGGTCGGCAATCGCGCGCGTGATCGCCTGACGAATCCACCACGTGGCGTAAGTCGAAAACTTGTATCCCTTACGATAATCGAATTTGTCTACCGCGCGCATCAAGCCGCTGTTCCCCTCTTGAATCAGGTCGAGGAACTCGAGACCGCGGTTGGTGTAGCGTTTGGCGATGGCGATGACCAGGCGAACGTTTGCTTCGATCATCTCACGCTTGGCGCGCTGGACTTGCATTTCGCCGTGGCGAATCGTGCCCACGACCTCGTCCAGTTCTTGGTGCGTAATACCCTCCGACTTCTCTATCTTGCGGATCTCGATCTTGAGCCCGCGCGTTTTCTTTTGGAAGTCTTCGAGCATCTCGAGTGACCATGTGCCCTTGCCTTTGATTTTGAGGCTCTTGCGGCGCTTGTTCGCTTTGAGTTTCTTGAGCGACTTTTGCAGTTCTTCGTGCGAAAGCCCAACAAATTCCTCGTACTCGCTAAGCTTCGACTGGTGCTCCCACAACTCGTCGCGCGTGACGCGGATGTTCCTGACGATTCGATCGATCTGCTTGGGGTTGAGCTGCAGTTTGAGGTATTCGTCCATCAGCTTGGTTTGCCGCAGCGCCAACGAACGCTCCAACGTCGTCCGCTTAGCCGCGTATTTTTTGAGTTTTAGCTTTTTCTGGATTTCGACGATCTCTCTGCGAAGCGTGGCGATGCGTCTGATGGGGCGGAACCGGGCCTGGCGTTCTTTTTTGCCCGAATAGTGCGGATGGATACCACCGGTCTCGATCTGCACCACTTCGTCCAGCCGCATTTCCTCGTTTTCAACCGCCAGTGCCAATCGTTGGAGCTCGCAAATGGGAGAATCGAGCGAAAATGCTGCCCTGGCGATCTTGATTTGACCCTGTTCGATTCTTTTGGCGATCTCAACCTCGCCCTGTCGGTCGAGCAACGGCACTTTGCCCATCTCGCGCAGGTACATCCGCACCGGATCGTCGTAGCGGATCACCGCCTTGATGTCGTCTTCGGTTTTAGCCTCCTCCTTCTCCTCCCGCCGTTTCTTGGCCTCCATCTTGAGCCGCGCCTTCTCCGGCGAGTCGAAGTAGTCGATCTTCTCCTCGCTGAGTTTGTCGTACAGGACGACGATATCCTCGGGGGAAAAGTCGGACCCGACGAGCGCGTCGATCTCGTGGTTCAGTATGAAGCCCTTCTCTTCCGCAACCCGTCGAATGTCCTCTACGACGTCATCGAGTTTTTCGAGATCCATTCTGCAGTTCCCCCTTGCTCCCAATGAGGATGCTTACAGTTGTACCAACGCTTGCTTCAATTTATGGTAGTACTCCGCCACCGCCACCGCTTCCTCGCTCTCGAGAGGAAGGTCGTTCAGCTTCTTCCGGAGATTGTTCAGTTCGTCACGGATATTGAGTTCTTTAATTCGTCGAATGGTGTCTTTGAGAAGGATTTCGACGTTACCCGGCGGAAGGGGAATGAGAGCGATCTCCGCGGCAAGTCCTTCTAGATCGGCCTCTTCCGCCTTTTGGTGAAACTCGCGACTCCTTATATCAATATGACTTCTGCGGGCTAAGTCAAGTATTTTGTAGAACTTTCTCAACCCTGCGTTCGTGAAATCGTCGCCGTCCAACGAGTCGACGGCGTCCAACGCCACAGGCGTTCCCTCGAGGATCAACCGCAACGCCAACCTCTCCAATTTCACGCGGTTCCCCGAGCTGCCGTCGCCCCGATCGGTCGTACCGCCGGCCTTCCCAGCTCGGGCTGTAGCCGAGTCGCCGGCCCCCGCGAACGACCGAGACGCCGCCCTTTTTGAGTGACGCTCCAGCAGCCCACCCGGATCCAACGAAAACACCCTGGCCAATTCATTGACGATCACTTCGAGCCGGACCCGGTCCTCCAAACCGGAGAGCCCACCCATCACCCGCTGGATCATCTCTTCCTGCTCACGGAGCGTCGGCTGCCGCTCCCGGTTGGCGTCGTCGAGAAACACAAAATAATCCACCGCGTCACTGATCAACTGGGACATCTTTTCAGCCCCCAACCGTTGGGCCGTCGTGTCGGGGTCACTCCCCGTTTCGATCCGCGCCACACGCACCTCCAGCCCCGCCGCCAGTAGCAACGCGCCTGCCGATATCGCCCCGTTTTGGCCGGCGGGATCGCCATCGGGCACGATGACCGCCCGGCGAGTCATACGCCGGAGCACCGTGGCGTGGTCGGGTGTAAACGCGGTCCCGCAGGCGGCCACCGTGTTGGTCACCCCCGCTCGGTCGAGCGATATGAGATCCGTATATCCTTCGACAACAACCACTTCCCGGCGTTTTCTAATCTCGTCACGGGCGCGGTCAACGCCGTAAAGGGTCCGGCGCTTGGCAAAAATCGGGCTCTCCGTCGAGTTCAGGTACTTCGGCTCGACACCTTCGCCCAACACCCTGGCCCCAAAGCCGATGACGCGGCCGGAAACCGAGAGGATGGGAAACATGATACGGTTGCGAAAATAGTCGAAGTAACCGCCTGATTTTTCACTCTTTATGATAAGTTTCAGTTCGAGGAGGACGTCCTGGGGCACCTTGTCGCGGCGAGCCGCCGTCCACATCCGGTCCCAAGCGTCGGGGGCGTAGCCGAGTCCGAAGCTCGCCCACACATCTTTGGGTATCCCACGGTCGATCAGATACTTGCGGGCTTTGGCGCCGGCCCTGCCTTCGGTCAGAATACGGTGGTAAAACCGGGCGGCAAACGCGTTGGTTCGATAACGCGCCTCATTTTTGGACTGATCCGCCTCGGAAATGCGGCGCTCCTCCACTTCGATGCCACACTGGCGACCCAGCCTGCGTACCGCATCGGGAAACCCGATTCCTTCGATCTCCATCAGGAAATTGAACACGTTGCCGCCCTTGTCACACCCAAAACAGTGGTAGATCTGGCGGTCGATGTTCACATTGAAGCTGGGAGTCTTCTCATCGTGGAACGGGCATAACCCCTTGTAATTACTTCCCATACGTCGCATTTCGACATACTGGCCGACCACCTCCGCGATGTCGATCCGATCGCGGATTGCGTCAATCGTCTCTTGTGGGATTTGCACTACGTGGATCGCCTTTATCCGACTCGAAAGCTCATCGCAATGTGACGATGGTCGCTCCCACGCCACCCTCACCCGGCCCCCCAGGCCGAATTGACTCGACCCTGCGGTCGGATTCGAGAGCCTCACGAATCGCCCGGGCGAGGATCCCCTCGCCCACGCCGTGGATGATTTCGAGTTCCTGGACGCCGCTAAGCACCGCCCTGTCGACGAAGCGGTTCACCGCCTCGAGCGCCTCTTCCCTTCTACTTCCTCGGACATCCAGACTGGTCGAGGATAGCGGTTCGACTTGCACGTCGAATGTGACGCCGTTCGGTGGCCCTTTTCCCTCGAGCGGGGCCTTATATAAAGTTCCTACATCTAGTTTAATGCGTTTGTCGTTGATTTCAACCGTCGCCGTACCGTTTTCCACAGCGATTACGTATCCGGCCGGCTCTCCCGAAGGATTGAGCGCCACCCGGTCGCCCGCATGGACGCTCGCCGCCGGGGGCATGGCGGGCGGCGGCGGCTTGCGCCGCTCCCTGGCCAATTCGAGTAGTTCGTCTAGTTTCGCCCTCGTTTTCTGCAGAACCTCGCGTTTGGCCTGGCTCTCCCGGATTTCCTTGACGATTGCCTCGATTTCTCGCCGGGTATTCGACAGAAACTCCTCCGCCTGACGGCCCGCCCGCTTGTCGGCTTCCTGTTTCGACACGTCGAACTCGGCCGCCCGGGAGGTGTACCGGTCGATGACTTCCCCTAGTGCGGCCGATTGCCGGGCGAGTCGTTCGCGCTCGCGTTCGAGAGATAAGTGGGTCGATTCCAGATCGTTGAGGACCGCCTCCAGCCGGAAAGCATCCGCCCCCAGATAGCCCTCCGCCGTCTTTAGTACCTCCGGGGAAAATCCGGTGCGGCGGGCCGTCTCCAGGCCGCGGCTGCGGCCGGCGATGCCCTGTAGCAGGCGGTAAAGCGGCTGCCCTCGGGTGTCCTCGAACGCCATCGACGCGTTGGCCACACCGTCCGCTTGGAGTGCGAATGTCTTGATGCGGCCATAGTGCGTGGTGGCCACGACCGCGGCGCCGCCCTCGAGCAGCGCTTCCAGCGTGGCCACTGCCAACGCCGCGCCTTCGTCGGGATCGGTCCCGTCTCCAATCTCGTCGATCAAGCACAACGTGCGCTCGTCGGCCAACCGGCACATCTCGTCGAGGTGTTTGAGATGAGACGTGAAGGTACTCAGAGACGTTTCGATCGACTGCTCGTCACCGATATCGACCATCAATCGGTCAAACACGGGCAGAGTGGTCCCCTCGGCGCACGGCACCTGGATGCCCGACTGAAACAGCAGAACCGCGGTGCCCAGCGTTTTGAGCGCCACCGTCTTACCACCCGCATTGGGGCCGGTGATCACCATCGCGCGTTCGCCGGGAGACAACTGCAGGTCCAGCGGAACTACCGCTCTGCCGCTCGCCTCCAGCGAACGAACCAGCAGCGGATGCCGGGCGGCAACCAGCTGCATCTTGCCGGTGTCGGACCGGTCCCGTTCGGCAGTCACCGACGGTTCGCCGTGTGGCACCGGCGAGGGTGCGGGCTCGGGAGAAACGCATGAGAACTGGCGGGCGAACGCGGACTTGGCGCGTAAGGCATCGGTTTCGATCATCGTATCGGCGTTGGCCAATACTTCGGCACCCACCGCACGGATGCGATCGCTCAAATCGCGAAGGATCCTGGCCACCTCTGTCGCTTCGTCGATGGCGAGTGTTTCGAGTTCGTTGTTGCGTTCGACCATATCGAACGGCTCGAAATATACGGAACCGCCCCGATGCGACCTCGAATGGACCAGGCCGTCACCCTTGTGAAACTGCGCTCTGGGTACCAACAGGACGTAGCGGCTGCCGAGGACGGTCGGGTAGGAGTCCGTTCCGTACGCGGCGGACATCTTTTCTGAACGGTCCCGCAGCCCCCGGCGCGCGCGGTGCATTCGTCGGCGGATCGACGCCAACTCTGGACTGGCGTCGTCCTTGACGTTGCCGTCATCGTCGATCGCCCGCCCAATGGCGTTAACGATTTCCCCGTGCGGCGTGACGCCGTTCGCCAACGCGGTCAAACGGGGAAACGCATCGGGATCTATCGCCAGTTGCCGCTGCAGTTCGGCAGCGATGCGTTCTCCCGAGGCCACACGCAACAATTCGAGCGCCTCCAGCGGCTCGCCGCGTTCGACCAGGTGCTCGACCCCCTCTCGGTAGTCGACGTCGGCCATCGACACGTCGCCGTGTTCGTCGTAACGGGCGCGAAACTCCTCGATCAATTCGAGCGCAGTGACGATTGCAGCGCGATCGGCGGCCGGACGAAGCGAGTGGATGGCCTTGCGCGCAGACTCATTGACACAGCGCGCCGCAATCAGTTCGAGCGTCGCGTCAAACCGAAGCGTATCGACCGCGTGGTCGAAGGATTCTGACGTGTTATTGTTTGCCATTGATGTTTGACACGGCACTTGTGCCGGGTATGGAACGACCGGTCAAAGGGAATTACATTAACGTGATTAGACCGGGCCGCCGCGCTTGAAGATCTCCAGGTAGTCGATGCCGTTCTCGCCATGCGAAAACACGATGTCGAACAGCCACGGCGCGATCGGCCGGACATACATACTTACTTCCGAGATCTCCACCGCGTGGCGAACGTCGCGAGGCACAGGAAGCTCGAGAACAAGTGACACCAGAAGGCTGGTAACGATGAAGCCGACGATGAGTCCCAGCATGGCCCCGCACAGACGATCTATCCAACCGAGAAATGTCATTCGGATCAGTTTCTGCAATGAAATCGCCAAAAAATGAAACGCGATCATGCCGGCGATGAACAACACCACAAAAGAGATCACCAACGCGGGCGAATACGGAATCGAGGTGTTCGTCTGCAACACCGCGGCAAGCCAGCCGGCAAAAAGGACAGCGATAAAGAATGATCCGACGATGCCTACCAACTCGATCACCTGGCGGATGAGACCTTTGACCAAACCGGCGATCGTACCGATGGCAAGAATCGCGATGAGTACCATATTGACAACGGCGGTACTTTCCATATTTAACCAAGCATCTCCTTGACCATGGAGGAGATGGATTTGCCGTCGGCCTGGCTGCCGACCTCTGCCATCACCGCTCTTATCACCTGGCCGAGCGCGGGCGCGCCGTCGGCGGCGTCGATGTGCTTCTGTACGACGGCCTTTAGCTCGGCGTCACTCATCTGCTCGGGCAGATACGACACGGTGATGTCGAACTCGGCCTGTTCTTTGTCGGCCATATCTTGACGTCCGCCTTCGCTGTAGGTATCGATCGACTCTTTGCGCTTTTTGGCGTAACTGGCCAGTACTTTTTGCTCGTCGCCTTCGGTGAGATCGTCGCCCTTGGCAATTTTTGCGTTTTTCAGCTCGGACATCAGCATACGAATCGTCGACAACCGTAACTTGTCTCTCGATTTCATCGCTGCCTTCATGTCTTCGGTCAATCTTTCGATGATCATGATCCACCCTTTTTAGACTGTCACCTGGGTCGTCCGTCTTACGCGCTCGATTTTATGGACCCCTGGAGTCTTTGTCAATCGTCACCGCCTACGGCGCCGACCAGCGCGACGGCAGCGGTTTCGGATCGCAACCGGTGGGACGACACGGCGGCGGGCGAGGCCCCGGCGGCGGTGAGCAATTCAAACTCCTGGTCGGACAGACCCGCCTCCGGTCCGACTACGACCAAGACGTCCTCCCCCGCAGGGGGACGAGGCGCCTGCGCCGCGCCCTGCCGGCCGACAATGGCATTTGGCGCGGAACGGGTGATCCGAACGAGATTTCCGAAAGCCACGGGTTCGCACACGTGCGGTAGATGTGATCGGAAGGACTGCTTGATCGCGGCAACGGCAACCTTGTGCAATCTGTCCAAGTAGCGGCTGGTGTAGCGTTGCCAATGCGAGTTTTGTGACAAGAACGGCACACAGCGGGTGATACCCAGTTCGACGCACTGCTCGAAGGCCTGTTCGAACTTGTCTTTCCGGATGGTGGCTAGCGCCAAAACGATTTCGCGCCGCGGCGGAGCGTCTTCTACGACAGAGGTCACATCAACCTCGGTCGACGAACGCCCTACAGTCGCCGCTCGGCCTTCTAGTATCAACCCGCGCCCGTTGGTGACGAACAATGCCTGGCCGGCTTTGAAACGCAACGCACGGGCGAAATGATGGTGTTCGCCACCGGTGAGAGTCACAGACGGTGATGACGACGACGCGTCTTCGCAAAAGAACAAGTACTGGTGGGATAACATGACGATATGATGGCTGCCGAGTGGCCAGCTTTCGTGCCTCAGGGCTTGAGGCCGACGCGCGGCTCAGCGTTCGAGTTTGGGTAGGCGGCCGGTGAGCGACTTGTCCAGTTCTGTCAGGAGTTCCGTCTCCTTCTTGTTAACTTTCGACGGGACCCACGCGACCACGCGGACCAGCTGATCGCCCTTCCCGTAAGCGTTGAGCCTCGGTATCCCCTTACCCTTCATCCGAAACACCTTGTGCGACGGCGTTCCCGGGGGCACCTTTAACAGCACCGTCCCGTCCAACGTAGGAATCTCCAGCTTCGTACCCAGCGCCAGCTGCGTATACGTGAGCGGCAAATCGATCAAAACGTCGTTGCCGTGGCGCTCGAACAGCGGGTCTTCTTTCTCTTCGATAATGACGTACAGATCCCCCGCCGGCCCGCCGCGTTCGCCTCTGTCACCCCCACCGCTGATCGTGATGTAGTTGCCGGTGGCGACCCCAGCCGGGATGTTGACCGACACGGTCTCGCTTCCACGAACCACACCGGTCCCGTTGCAGGCGCGACACGGATCACGGATGATGACGCCTTCGCCATTGCAGCGGTGACACTCGGTCACATTGATGAATTGACCGAGTATCGAGCGCTGTACGTGTTTTATCTGGCCCGTCCCCTGGCACACGTCGCACGTGTCCAGTTCCCCTCCGTCGCCGCTCCCCGACCCGCCGCAGTCACCGCATCTGACCAGCTTGTTGACACGAATCTGTTTGGACGCGCCTTTGGCAACTTCGTCCAGCGCGAGCTTGACTTTGAGCTGCAAATCGCGCCCTTTGCGCACACGACGCCCCGACGATCGACGACCCCCGCCGAACATCTCGTCGAAGCCGCCAAATCCACCAAAATCGCGCATAAAGGCTCTGAGGGCGTCGGAGAGGTCGAACCCACCGGATCCGCCTCCAAAACCGCCTTCGAAAGGACCCCGCCCACCGGGCCCACCCAAACCGGCTTGACCGTACTGGTCGTAGAGATTCCGCTTCTCGGCATTGTTCAGGACTTCGTACGCCTCGGTAGCTTCTTTGAAGCTCTCCTCCGCCGCCTTGTCGCCCGGGTTCTTGTCGGGGTGATGCCTAAAAGCGAGCTTTCGGTACGCTTTCTTGATCTCGTCCTTCGACGCATTATTGTCGACGCCCAGGACTTCGTAGTAGTCACGTTTAGCCATATCCACTAATTAACAGGTATTTCGGCGTCTGTCAAAGAAGACTGTAATCTTGCCAGTCCGGTGAGGGTAGAGAAAAGGCCCGGGAGAGTGGGTACCCCGGGCCTCGGCGAATTCGGACTTTTAAGTGCCTGGCTGCCAGGTCAAGAGTCGGGCGAGTCGGGAGCGCTGTACATAAGCTCTGCGAACTTGTGCATGATCGCCTGCAGACGACCCGTCGCCTGTTTCAGGGGCTCCGTTTCGCGGTCGCCGCCATCTCTCGCTTCGCGTAGCTCTTCCATCGCTGCGTGAATCTCTTCGAGTTCCGAAGCTGAGAACCGGTCGGCAAAGTCCTTTATCGTCTGTTCGGTCGAGTAGAGGAGAATCTCCGCCTCGTTGAGACACTCGGAGTAATCGCGCTTGGTCCTATCCTCTTCGGCGTACTTTTCGGCCTCGTCGATCATACGGCTGACCTCGGCCTTGCTCAGACCGCTGGCCGATTTGACCGAGATTTCCTGCGTGCGTCCCGTTCCCAAGTCCTTGGCGAAGACGTTGACGATCCCATTCGCATCGATATCGAAGCAGACTTCGATCTGCGGTACACCGCGCGGCGCGGGCGGAATGCCGACCAGGTCGAAGCGACCCAGCGTGCGGTTATCCTTGGACATTTCACGCTCGCCTTGCAGGACATGGACGCTTACCGCCGGTTGATTGTCCGTGGCGGTCGAAAAGATCTGCGTTTTCGCGGTCGGAATAGTCGTGTTACGCGTGATGAGCTTCGTCATCACGCCGCCCAAAGTTTCGATGCCGAGCGACAACGGGGTGACGTCCAGCAGGACGACCTCTTCGACGTCTCCGGCCAGCACGCCGCCCTGGATAGCGGCACCGTTGGAGACTACCTCGTCGGGGTTTACCCCTTTGACGGGCTCTTTGTTGAAGAAGCGTTTGACCGCGTCCTTGACTGCCGGCATACGCGTCGATCCGCCGACCAGAATCACACTCTCGATGTCGTTCGTGGTGCAGCCGGCGTCCTTGAGCGCCTGTTTGCACGGCCCCATCGTCATTTTGATCAGTGACTCCACCAGCTTTTCCAGCGTCGCTCGCGTCAGTACGACCTCGAGATGCTTCGGTCCCGACTCGTCGGCAGCGAGGAACGGCAGGTTGATGGTAGTTTCCAAAGTCGACGATAACTCGCACTTGGCCTTCTCGGCCGCGTCCTTGACGCGTTGCATGGCCATCTTGTCGCCGGAGATGTCTATGCTGCTCTCTTTGGTAAACTCCTCGACGATCCAAGCCATGATCTTACGGTCTAAATCGTCACCACCGAGGTGTGTATCACCGGCTGTGGACTTTACCTGATAAATACCTTCGCTCAGCTCCAGGATCGATATATCGAACGTGCCGCCACCGAGGTCGTAGACTGCCAAGGTGCCCGTTTTCTTCTTGTCGAGACCGTACGCCAAAGAAGCGGCGGTGGGTTCGTTGATGATCCTCATCACCTCGAGCCCCGCAATGCGTCCCGCGTCCTTGGTGGACTGGCGCTGGGCATCGTTGAAGTACGCCGGAACCGTAATCACCGCCTGCGTGACCTCCTCACCGGTGTGCTCCTCGGCAACGTGCTTGAGGTTTTGCAGAATCATCGCCGCGATTTCTTCGGGCCGGAACGTTCGATCTTTGATCTTGATGACGACCTCATCACCTTTGCCCTTTTCGACGATGTAGGACGCATTTTCTGCTTCGTTCTTGATTTCGTTCCAGCGGCACCCCATAAATCGTTTCACCGAGTACACCGTTTGCTCGGGATTGGTGATCGCCTGGCGTTTGGCGATGTGCCCCACTAATCGTTCCCCATTCTTGGCGAACGCCACCACCGACGGCGTGGTCCGATGGCCCTCACTGTTCGGAATGACAGTGGGGTCGCCGTTGTCAATGATGCTCACGCAAGAGTTCGTGGTCCCCAGATCAATCCCGATCACTTTTGACATGATTGGCTCCTTGCGATACAGACGGCCGAGCCGTTTGCGAGGCCGTTCGCATGGTCTGCGAGTACGCGTAGGCGCGGATTTGCGCCAACCGCATCTCATTTTAGGCGTTCGAGACGTGCAAAAACCGAACGTCTATACGTTACTTTGCAACGATGACCCGGGCGGGACGAATGACGGTGTCGTCAAGCTTGTAGCCCTTTTGTATGACTTCCGCAACGTGGCCAGTCTCGACGTCCTCGGTCTCGAGTTGACCGACGGCCATGTGGAAGGTCGGATCGAAAGAACTACTGTGGGCGTCAATTTCTTTGATGCCGAATGTCACGAGAACGCCTAGCAAGTTGTTATAAATCAACCTGATACCCTGGACGAAATCGTCGTCGTCCACGTCCTCAGCTACTGAAAACGCCCGCTCGAAATCATCGACTATACTAAGGATCTCGAGAATTACTTCAGTCTTCGACTGCATTTTTAGCAATTCCCATTCCTTACGGGAGCGTTTTCGGTAATTTTCGAATTCAGCGACCGAGCGAAGCCACTTCTCGTTTAACTCTTTGAGCTGCTTTTCCTTCTGGGCGTTATCCTTGTTCAGCTTCAGAATGATCTCGTTTTTTTCGAGTAGCCGGGTAAGAACTTCCTTCGAGGAGGGCCTGCGGACGCGGTGATCGGCATTTTCTTCCGGTTTCTCCCGCACCGCTAATTCGTCGTAGTCGTCAATAGCAGCCGCAACCGATTCAATTACAATATCTTCACTGGCATCGGGCAATTCTACGTCGGGATCGGTGCCCAGCGTCCGATTTTCCGGGGTGGACTCTTCTAATTCGATTTTGCGCTTGCGACCGCCGCCGGGGGGTTTGGTCCGATGCTTTTTTTTCTCTGCCAACGTCGGCTCCTTACTTGTCACCGCATCTCTTAACCATGGTGGTTTTTCTTTCACGCGACCCGTATCCGCCGCCCGGACGGCCAGTCTGGCGCCACGGGAGGCGGCCCATTCACCTAAGTCTCCCCAGCTCAGAAATATTCCTCTCCGATCGCCCCCAACTCCCTCGAGACAGAACTCACCAACAACAACGCCACGTCGTAGCGCATGCGGGTCGGCCCTATGATCCCTAGCACTCCGTGTGCCGCGCCCATCCGGTAACCGGCCGTGATGAGGCTAAATGGCCTCAGCTCTTCGTCGACATTTTCCGCCCCTATCGTCACTTGGGTGCCGTCGGGGAGGCGATTCGAGAGTATTTCCGTAAGATAGGCCTTATTATGTAGCAACTTCAGTATCAACTGCAAGTTCTTTGGATCGGACAACTCGGGCTGTTCGAGTAGATGGCTTCGCTCCTCGAAATACAGTTCGACTGCGGGAGGTTCGGAGAAAACGGACTCCCGATTGATGGAAACTTCACGGGTAATGATCCCCTCGCCGGTGACGTTATCCCGAATAACGCTGTCCACGGCGATCTTGGCCATGTCTACGGTCTTGCCGGCTGCGGCGCGATCGATAATTTGCTCGGCACTGGTCACCACGTCGTCGGAATAGGATTTGTCCAGACGAAGAACGGTCGTGCGCTCGTATTCGGGCTCCAAGTTGACCACGACGAGTATCCGAGGGCCGTCGAGATTGACCAGCTGTACGTGACCAACGCGGCTCTCTCGCATGACGGAACCATAAACGACGGCGAAGTTTTTGGAAATGTCCCCGAGGATTCTGGAGGCGTGCAACATGATCTCGTTGATTTCGCGTGATTCGTCGCGGAGTTCGGCGCGACAACGACGCGTCATCTCGTTCCACCTACTCTGATTGGCTTGAAGTTCGTCGACGTAGAAACGGTACGCCTTGTCGGTCGGCATTCGTCCCGCGGATGTGTGGGGCTTGGCGAGATACCCGTCGCGTTCGAGCACCGCCATGTAGTTGCGGATCGACGCGGAGCTCAACGGGTGGCCGGCGTCCCTGACCGCACGCGAACTAACCGGCACGCCTTCAGCGACGTACAGGTCGATGATCATTCTCAGTATCTTAGAGTCTTTGTCTTTCATGTTCTGTTGTTTCGCCAACAAACGGCCTTCCCACGCGATCATATTGTGGAGTGGGACCAGAGCGGCTCAATCCCGCGACTGTCGGGATAGCCTCAGAATGATCTCGTTCAGGACCAGATATCCGCGGGCGGTCAGGCGCAGACGGCCCTCGTGGACCACACCAAGCCCACCCTCTAAAATAGCACTAATTTCACCGTCAGGGCAATGCAACGATTTCACGGCCACACCGCGATCCGTTCTTAGTCCCAGCATCACACGCTCCACCTCCAATTCAGCCGGAGTCGCGTTGTCGTACACCCGGCCGACCTCCAACTGCCCGCCCGCCCGCGCCAAATACGATTCCAACGACGGCGGATTCGAAAAGCGCTTACCGAACAGGTACGAGTGTGCGCCCGGCCCCAGGCCCACATAGTCACCGCCTTCCCAATAGACACGATTGTGGCGAGACTCCTTACACGGAAGGGCGAAGTTCGATACTTCGTAATGCCGGTATCCCGCCGTCTCCAGACGATCGCAGACAAGCAAATACTCCTCTGCCGATCGGCCCGCGTCGACCGCATCGAAAAACCGTTCGACCCTTTCTCCAACGTCGCCGCCCGGTTCGAGACAATATACGGAAAAATGGGCGGGTGGACTGACCAACAGTTCGTCGAGCGTGCTCACGAGCGATCCGATCGGGCGATTGGGTACCCCGAGCAAAACGTCGAAACTCACGTTCGAGAATCGATCCTTCACCAGCTTCGCCGCCCGCCGGTTCGCCTCCGGTGGACAGCGCGCCAGCATTTTCTGCGCCACTTCATCCATCGACTGGATACCGAGGCTAATCCGATTGACGCCCGCCACCGAAATGTCGTCTAGAAGCTCTTCGGATACATCCTCCGGATTCAGCTCGCACGTAAATTCCGTCTTCTCCGTCTCCGATACATACTCGTCGACAATTTTCAATATCTTCGACCATGAAGATTCGGCGAGCACCGAAGGCGTCCCACCACCGAAGTAAACCGTGTCGAGACGTGCCCCGCCCGGAATCGAATCGAGCGTTCGCCGAGCCTCATCCACCACGGCGTCGACGAACGCTTTTTCGCCGTCGCGTGAGTGTCGTTCATGATAGAACGAACAGTAAGGACAACGCCTGTGACAAAACGGAATGTGGACGTAAAGCGATAGGAGGGTCATGTCGCGCCGCGCGTGCTCTGCGCGATTACCGGATGACATCACCGACACGCGAAAAACGAACGGTATGGGAGTTGGGGTTCCACGAGAAATATATGAACATCGCTTTGCCGGAGATGAGCTTCTTGTCGAGTGGCCCCCACGCCCGGCTGTCGGCGCTGTTGTCCCGATTGTCACCCATCATGAATATGTGCCCTTCCGGCACTTCGAACGGGCCCGATTGTCGCTGGTGTCTGTCTCCGAGGACGTACTTCGAGTGGTCATCTTCCTGTAAGACACCGTCGACGTAAAGCTTGTTGCCCTTTAGCTCCACCGTCTGCCCCTCGACCGCAACACAGCGTTTGATGTAATCGGTTTTCCGATCACCGGGGTACTTGAAAATAATGATGTCTCCCGGTTTCGGGTTGCGGATCGCGGGCATTCGCCAGTCGACGAACGGCAGTTTGGCGCCGTAGATGAACTTGTTCGCAAACAGGAAATCCCCTACCAGCAGGGTGTCCTCCATAGATTCGGAAGGTATACGGAACGCTTGAACAAAAAACGTCCTGACAAAAAGAGCCAGCGCTACGGCCAGAACGATTATCTCTGTGTATTCCCTGACGATTGATTTTTTCTGACGTCTCTTTCTGAACATCTTTGATTCCGTTTCGCTGACAGTTCTTGTATTAACGTGTGATCTGGGCCAAAGTCAAAGTGGTCGCTAGCTCGACCTATCTACCTTTAGTACCGCCAAGAAGGCCTCTTGGGGAATCTCAATTTTGCCCACCATTTTCATACGTTTTTTACCCTCTTTTTGTTTTTCCAAAAGTTTGCGCTTTCTCGTTATGTCGCCACCATAGCACTTGGCCGTGACGTTTTTACGCAGCGCCCTGACGTTGGTTCGAGATATGACTTTGCTACCCAGACAAGCCTGGATGACCACTTCGTACAGTTGACGGGGTATGACGTCTTTGAGCCTCGCCGCCATTTCCCTGCCGTAGCGATACGCGTTGTCCCGGTGGACGATCATCGAGAGGGCGTCAACGGGCTCGCCGTTGAGCGCGATGTCCAGGCGAACCAAATCGCTCTGCTCGTGTCCGCGGTACTCGTAGTCGAGGCTGGCATACCCCCGGCTGATGCTTTTCAGCCTATCATAATAATCTATCAGGATTTCCGCCAGTGGCATATCGTACTTCAACACGGCACGATCCTGCGTGATGTATTCCATCTCTATGTACTTACCCCGACGTTCCTTGTTAAGTTTCATAATTGCACCGACATAGCCGGGTGGGGTGATCGTTTCGACACGCACAACCGGCTCGCGGACGTGGTCGATCCTGACCGAATCCGGGTAGTCCGCGGGATTGTCCACCACCAACACGTCGCCGCTCTTGAGGTGGACATGATACTCAACGTTGGGCATCGTGGTGATGAGGTTTAGTTGGTACTCGCGTTCCAGCCGCTCCTGTATGACCTCCATGTGAAGGAGGCCGAGGAACCCGCACCGAAAACCGAAACCCAGTGCGACTGAAGATTCCGGCTCGTAGACGAACGACGAGTCGTTGAGCTGGAGCTTTTCCAGGGCGTCGCGCAGGGCTTCGTATTCGTCGGAGTCCACCGGATAAAGGCCGCTAAACACCATCGGCTTGACATCCTGGAACCCTACCAGTGCCTCCTCGCACGGGTCGGCATCGCTGGTGACGGTGTCCCCCACCTTGGTCTCCTCCAGTTTCTTGACACCGGTAACGATGTATCCCACTTCACCGGCGCGTAGAGTCGATGCCGGCTCCATGGTGAGCCGAAAATGGCCGATCTCCATCGCCTCGAACGACCGCCCGTTGGACAGCATCCTCACTCTCTGTCCCGCGCGAAGCGTGCCCTCGAAAACACGGGCGTACACCACCGCGCCTTTGTACATGTCGAAAAACGAATCGAAAATCAGTGTTTTGAGCTTGCCGGCCGGATCTCCGGCGGGAGCCGGAACCTTCGCCACCACCGTTTCCAACAGCTCACCGACACCGGTACCCTCGCGCGCGCTGACCTGGATGATCTCGCCGTCATCGACACCCAATAGCTCGATGAGCTCGTGTGTAACGACCTCGACCTGGGCGCTGGGCAGATCGATTTTGTTTATTACCGGAATGACCTCCAGGCCCTGCTCCATCGCCAGGTAGACGTTTGCCACCGTCTGGGCCTGAATACCCTGCGCGGCGTCGACCACCAAGATGGCTCCCTCGCACGCGGAGAGGCTCCTCGAAACCTCGTAGGTAAAGTCCACGTGCCCCGGCGTGTCGATGAGGTTTAACAGGTATTCATTGCCGTCACGCGCCCTGTGAACCATCCGTATTGCATGGCTCTTGATCGTGATCCCGCGCTCGCGCTCCAGGTCCATCGTGTCGAGGACTTGATCTCGCATTTGTTTTTGGGAAAGCGTGCCTGTCAGCTCCAAAAACCGATCGGCAAGCGTCGACTTTCCGTGGTCGATGTGCGCAATGATACAAAAATTCCTTATGCGCTCTTGCGAATACTTCATCGTTGTTGGATTGGATTAATGGAAATCGATCGACAGCGTCAGGTAATGCCGCGACTCTGCCGGAGACTTTATCGACGAATCCACAACCGGAGCGGGCGGACTGTACACCCGGAGGTCATACAGGTGCGCGTCGATCCACGCGTCCAGCTGGACGATCAGCCAAATTGCGCCGGTCCACCACAAAAAGTCGCGCGCCGTCTCCTTGTGGAATGTGATCCAGTCATTCGCGTTGTTTATTACACCCTGCGGCGCGTCTTCCGGCAGATTGTCTCGGAAGGCGGTCCAGGATTGTGCGTCCTTCCGGTGCAGCCAAGCTCCGGCCGCGTACACAGAGAAAAATCCGGCGGCCAGCCCCACTTTGATTCGCCGGCCGTTGTATAGCTGTCCCAATCCGGGCAGTACGACCGAACTCAACCACGCCACGGTTGGGTTTTTCCTTCTCTGCCACCGGCGCAGGCCCGGCACCTCGTTGCTGCCCAGCTGCAAAAGGTCCGATTTGAGCTGTTCGCGTTCTTCGGTGCTGATACCGACGCCTTCGCTGGGTTTTTGGACCTCTCCAGTAATCGTCCACCCGCCAGCTTGGATTGTGTCTGTTTTGACCGGTGATGCCAGTGTATCGGCAGCAGTAACCGCCGACGACGATCGGACCGATATCGCCGACAGCGCCAAAGCCAAACAAACGCAGATACAGATCCGTCTCATCAAAGCCGCCGGTCGCCGCCACCTTTCCGTCTGTTTGTAATCACGGCCTCCGAACAAACATTGTCATATCGGGTACCAACGAGAATCCGGACTCGGGTATGGCGATAAGAAATGGCGGGAATGTGTGGGAATCGAACCCACCTCGGACGGTTACGCCCGACGCAAGGATTTGAAGTCCCCGAGGCCCACCAGGACCTATCCATCCCCGACCATAATACCGGACTGTCGATCGAGTGGAATATACCAGGAGGGCAAAATATCCTCAATAGGAGCTTTCGATCAACCAGCTGCACTGTTTTTACTCTACGGTGACGCTCTTTGCTAGATTCCTCGGCTGATCCACATCGCAACCGCGGAGCACGGCGATATGGTACGCCAACAGCTGCAGCGGGATCACGGTGAGAATCGGGTATAGAAAATCCAACGTTTTGGGAATCGTAATGACGTGATCGGCCATCTTGGGTACCTCTTCGTCTCCTTCGTTACACAGGGCGATCAGGCGACCCTTCCGGGCTTTGACCTCCGCGATGTTTCCGAGGATTTTGGAGTAGGCGTTATCCTTGGGGCATATCGCCACGACCGGCATATTCTTGTCGATGAGCGCGATCGGGCCGTGTTTCATTTCGGCCGCCGGATAGCCCTCCGCGTGGATGTAAGAGATTTCTTTGAGTTTCAGGGCGCCTTCGAGGGCCGCCGGGAAGTTGGCGCCACGGCCGAGGAACAGGAAGTTGGAATAATCACAATACGACTGCGCGATTTCTTTGATCTGGTCGTCTTTGTCGAGGATCTGCCGTACCTGATCTGGAAGCAACTGGAGATGATCGATCTGTTGTTGTCCTTCCCGCTTGGACATCACCCGCATTCGGCCCAAGTACAGCGCCAGTAGACTGAGCACCGTCACCTGCCCCGTAAACGCTTTGGTGGATGCCACGCCTATCTCAGGGCCCGCGTGGATATATACACCCCCGTCGGATTCCCGCGCGATGGTGCTCCCCACTACGTTCGAAATGCCCAGCACACGCGATCCCTTTCGGCCCGCCTCTCGCATTGCCTCCAAAGTATCGATCGTCTCACCGGACTGGCTGATGGCAAAGGTCACCGTATTGGGCTCGATCATCGGGTTGCGATAACGAAATTCGGAGGCGTATTCGACCTCCACGGGAAGCCGCGCGTACTCCTCTATTATGTATTCTCCGATCAGAGCGGCGTGCCAGCTGGTACCACATCCGAGTATGTTGATTCGCTTTATCTCACGGAGTTCGGCAGGGGTCATTTCGAGACCGCCGAGCTTTGCTAGCGCCTCATCGTGGATGATGCGGCCGCGCATCGCATTGGTGATCGTCTCAGGCTGCTCGTAGATCTCCTTGAGCATGAAATGAGCGAAACCGCCCTTTTCGATCATGTCGAGGTTCCAATCGATCTCTTTGATCTCCTTACGCACCGCTACGTCATCTGTCGTCTTTGTTTTAAATTTGTCCTTCCAGACGGTCACCATTTCTTTGTCGTCCAGATAAACCACCTTTTGGGTGTGCTTGAGAATTGCCGACACGTCGGAAGCGAGAAAGTTCTCGTGTTCGGCGACACCGATGACCAACGGACTCCCGTTGCGTACACCGACGATTTTGTCCGGCTCACGCTTACTCATGATCACCAATCCGTAGGTGCCTTCGAGCTGCGCCACCGCTTTCTGCACGGCCTTTTCCAGCGCCCCGTTTTCTTTGTAGAATTTCTCGATCAGGTGAGCGATCACCTCGGTATCGGTTTCGGTTACAAATCTGTGGCCCTCTTTTTCCAGCTGTCTTTTGATTGCGACATAGTTCTCTATAATTCCATTGTGAACGACCGCCAGGTCACCTGTGCAGTCGATGTGGGGGTGGGCATTCTCGGTATTGGGCTCGCCGTGCGTGGCCCAACGCGTATGCGCCACACCGACGGTGCTGGCGAACTCGCGCCCCGAAAGCAGGTCGATCAACCGTGAGATCTTGCCCTTTGTTTTTTCGACTTTTAGATCGCCATTCTCCAAAACGGCGACGCCGGCCGAATCGTATCCCCTGTACTCAAGGCGTTTGAGTCCTTCTATCAGTATGGGCAACGCTTTACTGTCCCCGATATATCCGATGATTCCACACATCGTTATGACCTCTCGAGCGGTTTAGTCTTGGACCAGGACGATTCCAGCACCTCCCGCGCGCGCTCCTGATGGGCGAGCGCCCGCTCCTCGGTACTGGCCTCGGCGATCACGCGTACGATACCTTCGGTATTCGACACCCGAAGGTGAAACCAGCCATCTTCATAATACACCTTAACGCCATCCTGTGTGTCGATGGAAACGGAATTCAATTCCTCTGCCAACTGCGAAATCGTCTCGAGCGAGAACTCGCCCCTCAGTTCGACCTTCTCTTTGGTGACGAAAAACGGCGGGTATTGATCCAGCTGGTCCCTAAGCGATACGTTGCGTTCCGCTAACAGCTGCAAAATGAGTGCCATACCGAGAGGGGCGTCCCGGCCGGGATGGAGAGTTGGGTAAATGACGCCGCCATTGCCCTCTCCGCCAATAACCGCTTTGTTCTTGAGCATCAGATCGACGACGTGGGCCTCGCCTACTGGGGTACGAAACACATCGACGGCGTAATTTCGCGCAACTTTCTCCACTACCGACGATGTGCTCATGTTTATCACCACCGCCCCACGTGTTTTGGACAGCACATAATCCACGGCCAGTGCCAGCGTGTATTCCTCACTCACAGCGTTCCCCTCGCCGTCGACCAGTGCCAGGCGGTCGGCGTCGGGATCGCACGCGAATCCCAGGTCTGCCCCCTCAGCCTTGACCCGCGCCGCCAGTTCTTGCAGGTTTTCCGGCCGCGGTTCCGGGTCGCGATAGAAATCGCCGTTCGATTCGCAGTTGACCTCAACCACCTCGACACCGAGTGCTTTGAGCATCTGCGGTGCCATCACGCTTCCCGCCCCGTTGATGCAGTCGAGGACGACCTTCGTGAGCCGCTTTTCGATCGCGCCCGGGTCCACCAGGTCGAGAGAGAGAATTGCACGAATGTGGTCTTGCGCGGCGGGAGCGTATTCTTTGACCGCGCCGGGATTGACGCCTTTGGAGGCCGTTTCGTTGGATTTAAATGCCGCGTGCAATCTGTCGCTCACGTCTTGGGTGATGAATATCCCTCGGTGGTCGAGGAACTTGAGCGCGTTCCACTCTACGGGGTTGTGACTGGCGGTAACGATTATCCCTCCCGCCGCACCGATTCGTTCCGTCATCATTTCGACGGTCGGAGTGGTGGCAACGCCCAGATCGACGCAGTCGCGGCCGCTGGCCGTGACGGCTCCGATGGCCGAGCGGGAAAACGACTGGCCCGACGGTCGCGTGTCGCGGCCGATGACGATTTCGCCTTCGGGGAGTATCGAGCAAAACGCCCGCGTCAGGCGGTCCACCACGTCGACATCGATCGTCTTCCCGACGATTCCCCGCGCCCCCGCAATCGAAAAGAGGAGTCTGTCTGCCACTATTTTGATTCCTTTGTATTTGTGAAATCCTCAGCTATTTTCCCGCGGTCGAAGGAAGGCGTGTGCCGCTCTCCGTAGCCGATAAGCTTAACCGTTCCGGCGCGATTTCGCACCACAAAAATACGGTAATGAAGATTCATTTGGCAACGAGTGATAAAGGGCCATCCGGCGCAGGGCGTCACCGCCGGATCAAGAGCGATCGAACGTTCAGTTTTATGGCACCAAAGAAACCGTACTCCGAGACCGAATTCCTGAACAGATTGATCGCGTCTACAAGCTGAAAGTACTTCATCCGCATTTCCCCGATCCTGACGGTGTTTCCGCTGCGTTCCACGGGATATCCGAAGGACTCCAAAAGCTCGCCGGCAATGGCTTCTATCTTTCGACGCGTAAGGGGATCCAATTGGTGGGCGTATTTCTCGACGTTATCGCGTTTGATCTCTGCGCCGCGCGCATCGCCGACTACTTCTGTCGGCCGGGAAAGACGAGTCATGTCCTCGTCGAAGTCTATCCCAAGTGTTGCGCAGATTCGTTCAACGGTCGAACGGGGATCGGCCAAAAGGTCTTCGTAACGGACCTCGATGTAATTGTTCCCGAGCCGATTGCCTACTTGTCGCGCGTTGGCCACGTCGTCGGACCAACGTTGGGCCGCACGGATCATGTTCTTGCCCCACGCCTTGTTGATCGATAAACAGTAGTCTCGAACATCGCGCACGATGTGTACGAAGCGCGCTTCAGGAAAAAGTGAATTCAACAACTCGACGTGTCGTGTGTACGACGGAGACTTGTCACCCCATATCGTGTCGGTTTCGGGAGGTGCCGCTACTTCCAATCGGATCAAAGCCTCGAACACGCTCGCAACAGAATAGTCGCGGCACGATCGGTACCAGTCTTCTTCGCCTACGAGGCGGCCGCGCGACGCGAGATTCGCTAAGTATGGGAGCTTCGTCGCCTCATTATAAAACCGCGCGAATGTGGTGCGGTCAGAGAGATTACCGTAGGAGCGCCAGTTCTCTATCCAATATGGGAGAAAATCGGTTTCCAATGTGGAAATGGCGATGCGGGGGCTTTGATTGAGTAAAGCCAGTAACAACTTCGTGCCGCTGCGCGGCATACCGATTAGAAACAGGGGACCTGCAAACGGGATTTGTTGTCCGGATTGTCGAGTCAAATTCAAAACGAGACTCCGAATTTAGTTTTAATGATATCCTCGGCACCGGCGTAATTATATGCCGGATGCCGGCTTAATTATATACTGGATGCCGGCTTATTATACCACAGTCGCCGGAATAAGGGATCTCTGAGCCTGTCCAAAAACGATCGAAACAGCGTCCCGCATAGACATTTTTCCTTTGACAGGTGCCGCACGGATGTTACCTTTCGTTAGCTCAGAGGATTCTTCCGCCACGTTCGTTTCCGCAGAGTTCGCCCCGCTGTTTCGAGAGTCGGTTCCGGATTGAAATTCCCCGAGTGGATAAAAGGCGGGCAATAGCCCCCCCGTAGTCAGGTGAGAGGTGTGGTCGGCAGTTGTAAGTTCAAACGGGTGACCGCACGAGTTCAGAGGGCGAAAAAAGGAGTAAATTCAATGTCTACCAAGAAACTGTATGTCGGCAATCTGCCGTTCGACGCGACGCAGGAAACCGTGCGCGCTGCTTTCGAAGCACACGGAACCGTTCACGACGTCGCCCTCATCACCGACCGCGACACCGGTCGCCCGAGGGGTTTTGCCTTCGTCGAGATGGACGAGCAGGGTGCCAAAGCCGCGATCGAGGCGCTCGATTCGAAGGATTTCGGCGGTCGTGACCTCAAAGTCAACGAGGCGCGTGAACGAGGTGGCGGTGGGCGCAGGTAGTTTACGATTGTTGTTTTCACGAGAAAAGGGCCGCGACAATCGCGGCCCTTTTCTCGTGTACCCGAGTTGTCTAAACTTTGCCGGCGTTGGTCCGCTCTTCGTGTTTCGACATAACCCGGCGGATCCACGGCGTCATCGCGCCGATCGCGATCGCCGCAACGACGGCGCTGCCGAAGTTGATCCAGAATATCCCCTCCAACGGAATCCGTTCCCACAACCCGGCGAGCACGCCTGAAAGTTTGTTGCCGATCGCCGTCGACAGGAACCAGCCGCCCATCATCAGCGCCGTCACGCGCTTGGGTGAGAGCTTCGACACCAACGCGAGTCCCATCGGGCTCAAGCACAGCTCGCCAACGGTGATCACGCCGTAACTCGCCACCAACCACCACGGCGACGCTTTGAACTCGCCACCTTGAGTAACGCGAATCGCCGCGATCATAAACAGTACCGATATTGCGGTGATGACCATCCCCCACGCGATTTTACCCGGCGTGGACGGTTCCCTTCCGCGGCGCCGAAGCCAACCGAAGTAAGCCACCACGAGAGGGGTGAGAAACACGACGAAAAACGGGTTGACCGACTGGAACAGCTCCGTCGATATGAGTGTCACCTTCTCCCCCACCCCCGGTCTTTCATCCGGGGGAACGTTACGCCAGTAGGATCCCGGCGCATCGGGATCCGGTATCGAAGTCCCAATCGTCGCGTCCTGGTCGAAATAGAACGCTCGCAGTGTAGGAGCTATTGCGCCCGCCTCGCGACGCGTGTTTTCCTCAGCCCAATAGGTGAGCGAAGATCCGTTCTGGTGGAAGATCATCCAGAATACGATGACGACGGCGAAAATCGATAACAGGGCGCCGATCGGTCCCTTCTCGTGTTTTGGCGCCCGCGCCAGCAGACCGACGAAGTATGCGATCACCGGTATGGTGGCAAAGAGAAATGCCGCCGTTTGCGGACTGCCGAACACGTCGCCAAAAAACTTGTAACCCACCCAGCCCACAATTACGGCAGGAATGATGATCTGGAAGAATATTCTGCCGATGATACCGGTGTCCGCCGCTACGGTCATATCACCGCGGTCTTCGACGTTACGCAGATGCTTTTGACCGATGTAGAATATAGCGACGCCGATCAACATGCCGATACCGGCGGCCGCAAAAGCGTACCCCCAGCCGAATCTATTGCGGAGGATGGCGGCGACGAAGTTGCAAACGAACGCGCCGATATTAATCCCCATGTAGAAGATGTTGTATCCCGCGTCCTTGAGCTTGCTCCCCTCGGGGTACAGCCGCCCCACCATCGTACTCATGTTGGGTTTGAAAAACCCGTTTCCGATTACGATCACGAGAAGTGCTATATAAAACACTTTGAGACCGGGAACGGCCAGCAGCAGATATCCAGCCGCCATCAGAATTCCGCCGAGGGTGACGCAGCGACGGTAACCCCAAAACCGATCGGCGATGATGCCCCCGAAAAACGGTGTCAGGTACACGAGCGCCAGGTAGGTACCGTACACCTCCGCGGCCCATTCGCGAGAGAAGCCCAAACCGCCAAACGGTCCGGACTCCGATGGATCGAGCATGTAGAGCGAAAAAATGCCGAGCATGAGGTAGTAACCGAATCGCTCCCACATCTCGGTGAAGAAGAGAACCGCCAGTCC
>CBDVBX010000031.1:0-23901 GCA_965372335.1 uncultured bacterium
AGGCGCCCTTATTTATTGTTATGGGGGCGGCTTGTGCGCAACTCGCTGTCGACCCCCACCAGCTATGGGCCCTCGACCATCGGAGGTCCAAGGGCGGCCGACCGCGGGATTGAGCAGGACCTTTGTCAACGAGCATAATAAAGGGGCCAATGGGCGAGGCGACAACGGAGGCGAGCGGCAGGTTCGGAGATGCTACGTGCAAGGTAGTAATCAGCGAGCCGTGCCAGCGAAACCCGCGGCAGCCGCCCCAAAACCACGAAAGCAAGGCGGCCTGCCCCAAATACCACAGAAGTCCGAAGCCCTCGCGCAGGCCTTCGCGGACTAGGAGTAGAGTTATCTGCGGGTCCAGACCTCGAGGATGTCGCCCGGATGGATGATAGAGCGGCGGGATTTCTGGTTCCAAGCGAGCAATTCGTCCAGGCGGATGTTGTAAGACCTGCTGATGGAGTAGAAGGACTCCCCGCGCTTGACCACATGCTTGTGCTTTTTGTAGTCAGTCTCGTCCGGCGGTCGGACAGCCGTTTGTACGGGGACAGAGAACGATTTCGGGACATAGATGGCCAGCTTCTGACCCGGGTATATATAGCGGCGGTATGAGAGGTTATTCCAAGCTCGGATCCGGCGGGCGCTGGTCTTATAATCCTCCGCGATCTGTCCTAGCGTGTCGTGTTGCCTGACCGTATAAACGACCTTCCTGTGACCCTTCGGCGGCGCCGAACGCTGCGCGTATCTTTCCAGCGCCTTCTTGTCGATATTGCGATTCGCCGTTTTGTATTTCGGTTTCGATGTGGTGGCCTGTGCGTGATGACCCTGTAACGGTACGATGAGCATTTTACCTTCGCGGATGCGATGCGCGTTGCGTATGCCATTGAGCGTTTTAAGCGAGGTGACCGAAACCCCGTACTTACGCGCGATCACCGACATCGTCTCTCCGCGCTTGACGCGATGGCGAGTCCAGGTGACCCGTTCTTCCGGCGGTATCTCGGCCAGATTCGCGGCGCACTGCTCACCCGATCCCTTTGGGGTTTTCAACATGATTTCCGTTTTCGGCGGGGTCGTCCAGCGGAGACACTCCGGGTTGTAGTCTCTTATCACTTTCAACGTCGTTCCCGCGCATCGCGCGATCGTCGACAGGTCAGTGGCGTCCATGATTCGCACCTGATCGAATTCGAACGGCTCGACGTCGCGGATCTCGATGCCGTATTTATCCGGATCACGCAGGATGTAAAGGGCGGCCAAGAACTTCGGTACGTATCGCTCCGTCTGCTTCGGTAGCCGTAAGCGCCAAAAATCCTCCGTTCGATGTCGCGCCACAGCGCGGGCTACCCGGTACTCGCCGCAGTTGTATGCGGCCATGGCGAGGTACCAATCTCCCCAAATCGAATGAAGATCGTTCAGATAGTTGCCGGCAGCATAAGTCGACGCCACAATATTACGCCGTTCGTCGTACCACCAGTTCATCCGTAGCCCGTACATCTTGGCCGTACCGCGAATGAACTGCCAAGGCCCCACCGCCTTGGCCCGGGAAACCGCCTTCATCGAAAATCCGCTCTCGATCAATGCCACGCAGATTAGTTCCGGGGGTAACTGGAGCTCGTCAAGGATCTCTTCCACCACTGGCGTGTACAGTTGCATCCGGTGAACCGCGCGCTCGAAACGCTCTTTACCAGGGCCGGTGTAGTATTTAATCCAATAATCGATTCGTCTATTAGAGATTTGAGGAAAGACGGAGCTGTGGTCGCTAAACATCTTGCCGTCGTCCAACTGGATATCCAATGCCGGCCAGTCGGCGAACGCCAGCGCAAGACTGTCCTCGAAGGAAATAAACGGATCGTCGGGGGACTCGTAAAAGAACGTATCCAACGCGCTCAACCGATTGAGAATCCGCTCGAACGCGACGTTGTGCTCGACGTGGGGATTCTCCCGGATATACGCGTTGACGTCGACCACGAGCGAATCGCGGGTGGACCGGAACAGATACCGATTGCCCGCGTCGCGATGGGAGACCGCCGCGTCGAGCCGGCTCTGGAAGTCCTCCAGGGCGAATCGTTCCAGATAAATCTCGTCGACGGGCCTTTCGGGAAAATCCGGATCGGTAACGGGTGGGCGGTGCCCGGCGCTGGACGAGCAACCCATCGTGAAAACAAGGATCAAAGCTGCTAAGTGTCTTAGTATATACATATTTATATGAATGGGACGATGTCCGACGTATTGTGAATATTGGTTCAGATATCTGCAAAATGCAAGCCAAATAAGGTCGATTTGATACATGATTATATCATACAAAGCTAAGAATACACTGGAAACAGATTTCGTAAATGTTATATAATAAAGCATATGTAACGGTTGAAGGTACAATGATGCACAGCTACGAGAGAAACTACAGATACCTTCTCCTCAACTTGATCCCCCAGCATCGCCTCACTCCCGCCTTGCGGCGGGACGTCGAGTTGGCGCTCGTTTCGGGCAAGTCGGAGGATTTGCGCCGGCAGAGTATTCTAGCGCTAGAAGAGCTGTGTACCTCTAATTACCTGGATCGAATCGGTCTGCGCAGGGTAAACGGCGACATAATTGCCGAATACAAGCGCAAAGGCGGACGCTTCATGCTGAGCGTCGCCGTACCGGCACAAGAGTGGGAGAGGACTATCGCCGGTGGTCACTCGGCGACACCGCCCCAGACCGAACAGCCTACCTCCCGCGGGGTGAATTCCACGCAGACGCCTCCACCGATGGTCGAGGTACCCGGCTCCGACCTGTTACGATACCTCCCCGAAATCACTCAGGTATTTTCGATCTCAAGCCGGGCCGATTCGCTTGTCAATCGTTTGGAACTATTGCTGGGGATTCTTAATACCTGGCTCGACGTCAAAAGCTTGCGACTGTCGCTACTAGAAGAGATCGCCAACATGACGGATATTACCACCGAATGGGTCGAGACGGTGTCAGAAGACGACCTTGGCGAGAGTGACCTCTACCGTGCCTGCATCGAGTCGGGTCTCCAGCGTTTGGTGCCCAGATCAAAATCGTCGGACGCGCCGATCGAAGACGCGCCCGCCGACTGGGAGTATCTGGGCGTATCGCCCGTCTATAGTATGGGTAAGGTGTGCGGCGTGCTCAAAATGTACTTCGGCGGTGATGTCGATGAGGTGACAAAAAAACTCCGAATGGAAGCGGCTACGAGTCTGGTTAAGCAAGCGATCGAATTCACTTCCGAAATCGAAACGATCACCTCAGTCGACGCGCTCACTCAGATTTACAATAGACATTTCTATGATACGCAGGTGTCCGTCGAGATCGAGCGCGCGACACGCTCGGGGAACGAGGTGTCGATGCTGGTCATCGACTTGGACGACTTCAAACGGGTAAACGACGAGCTGGGTCATAAGAAAGGCGACGAAGCGTTGAGCAACGTTGCCGATTTGATCCGCAATAATCTCCGAAAAGTCGATCTTCCGTTTCGGTACGGCGGCGAGGAGTTCGTCATCCTTCTGCCGGGGACCTCGGAGTTCGAGTCCGTGCACACCGCCGAACGATTGCGGCGTGTGGTGGCGGAGTTTACCGGATTCAAAAACCTGCACGGGCAAGCGCGGACAATCACCGTCAGCGTCGGGGTATCGGTGTATCCGGATACGGCCGCGTCGGCGGATGAGCTGTTCGAACAGGCGGACTCGGCAATGTTTCGTGCGAAAAGACTCGGAAAAAACAGAGTGGTATTGTATAAACCGGGTATGAGGATGGGAGAAGGATGACCATGGTGATGAGGATGGGTGGTTTGGGATGGTGTGGATTTACTCGGTTTTCTTGATTGCAGGTGCGTTGTGCTGGACGGCACTAGGTGCCGTCTTCCCGGCTTCGTTGGCCGTGGTGCCCTTTGTTGAGCGATGCCGGCGCCGACAGGTCGTTTGTGCACTGGGGTTGTCGGCCGCTTGCTTTTGCTACGGGCTACTCTCTTCGATCTCCTTTCAACACCAATTCGAACGCATACGAGACCGGTCCGGTCATCCCGCGACGCGCGCGGTGACGCTCGACGGTTGGGTATGCGGCTTTCCAGAACAGCGTCTGGGGGGTGTACGGTTTCCCTTGGAAACGACGGTTGACGGCGAGCGCGTGCGGTTTCTGTCGTCTGCGGTCGCGTTCGACGTGGGGTACGGCGACAGCGTGCGTGCGACGGGGAGGCTTTCGATCGGCCGCCCTGAAAGGTGGCGCGGCCTGCAGTCGCGCGGCGCCTGCGGCTACCTCAGGGTGGGCGCCGGGCAGTTGCACCTGCTCGAGTCCGCCGCCGCCGGCGCAATGCCGAGGAGGTGGGCTTGGCGGGTTCACGAGTGGGCTCGATGTCGCCTGGCGATCCACTTGGGCTCTCGCTGCGGTTTGCCCACGGCTTTGTCCATTGGCGAACGGGGCTGGATCGGCAAGCGACTCAAGGCGGTGGTTTCTCAGTTGGGTGTATCACATCTATTGGCGCTAAGCGGTATGCACCTGGGTCTCATCGCTGGTGCCGTCTTGGCGATATTTCGGTTGGCGCTCGTTCGTAGTCGGATGTGGCTGTTATTGATTTTGACGGTGTACGTGGCCATCGTCGGCGATGTGGTCTCCCTTTACCGGGCTTACGCGATGGCGGCCGTGTTGATTCTGGCCGTCGAGCTCGAACGGCCGACGCAGCCTCTGAGGGCGCTGGGGACGGCGTTGTTCGTGTTGTTACTCGCCAATCCGGGACTGACCTATTCGGTGGCTTTTCAGCTGTCTTTCGTGGCCACGCTGGCCGTACTGCTTTGCGTGACAAAGATGGGCTTTTCTCTGGGGTCGGGCTGGAAGCGGCGAATCGGATCGGGAGTGGCGTCCACGCTAGTCGTGAGCGTCTGCGTGCAGGTGTTCCTGTTGCCGATTCAGCTGCGGTACTTCGGCGGTGTCAGCGTCATGACGCCTGTAACCACTCTGGTCTTCTTGCCAGTCGTGGCGGTCATCGTGTTTCTCTCCGGCGTCTCGCTGGCCGCGGATTGGATCGCGGCACCGCTATCGGGGCCCCTGTTTGCCGCGTTGGGGTGGGTGGCGACGGGGTTCGAACGGGTGTTGTTTTTGACGGCGGCGAGGGCACCGGGGCTGGTCGAGCTACCTCACCCAAGTCTGTTCGTCTATTACGCCGGCCAGGCGATCGTGTGGTTTGGGCCGGGAAAAGGGGGGAAAACCCTGGCCGTCAGGGTCGCGATCGGGGTGTTCGTGTGCCTGCTCGCTTTCGCACTTTGACGGTGGCCCGCTAAATTTCAAGGGCATAGTTTTTTTTGGTGCAGACTTGCCAGAGCCGGTGCTATAGTAGCGGCGAATCGTTCGACAAGCCGGAGGGGACGCCGTGACACATAACCGATGCAGACTGGCTGTTCTCGGCTCAGGCCGGGGCAGCAATTTCAAGGCCGTCGCCGAGAATTGTACCAGGGACGATTTTCCGGTGGAAATCGTCGTCTTGGTCACGGACAATCCCGACGCCGGCGCCATCGGCATTGCCGAGGAATTCGGGATTCCGTGGCGTTATGTGGACGTCGGTGAGAAGCGCGGCCACATGAAGCCTGGCTCCGAACAGCAGATCGTCGATATACTCGGCGATTTTGGCGTCGAGTTGGTGTTTCTCGCTGGCTTTATGAGGATCTTGAAGGAGCCGCTGCTAAACGGGTTCCCGAACAAGATTCTCAACATTCACCCGTCTCTGCTCCCGAGTTTCAAGGGGCTCGAGGCGCAGCGACAAGCGCTCGAGTATGGAGTGAAGATCGCCGGCTGCTCGGTCCACTTTGTCGACAAGTCGGTGGACGGCGGACCGATCATCCTGCAAGCGGCGGTCCTTGTCGAAGACGGCGACGACTCCGATGCCCTGGCGCATCGCATTCTCGCCGAGGAGCACCGCATAGCTTCCGAGGCGATCAAAATCGTCGCCGGAGGCGCCTACCGCGTCGAAGGGCGACGGGTCCTTCTCGAGCCTTAAACACCCATCTAAGGACGATGGCGTGCGACGCGCGTAAAGTGTGTGCGCGAGACGCCTGCCCTGAAGCGATCTGAAAGCGGGATCGTACTTCGTTTCCGTTGGCGTAAAACCGGATGGAGGAACGTTGACAAGAACACTCACCACTACCAGCGAACTCGGGCTCAACCCCGATATGTCTGGAAAGGTCCGTGATATCTTTGACCTCGGCGACAAGCTACTGATCGTCACCAGCGACCGGATCAGTGCATACGACTCGATCTTGCCGCAACCGATACCGGGGAAGGGAATCATCCTGACGCAAATAACACTCGGTTGGTATGACTTTTTTGACGATAGTCTCAAAACTCACTTCGTGACCGCTGATGTCGCGGAATTTCCGTCGCCATTCACCAACCGCGAAGAGCTTGCCGGTCGGAGCATGCTGGTCAAAAAAGCGGAGCGGTTCGACGTAGAGTGCGTCGTTCGCGGATTCATCACCGGCTCGGGCTGGCGCGAGTATCAACAGTCGGGAAAGGTGTGCGGAATCGAGTTGCCGGAGGGGCTTTTGGAATCGCAACGGCTCGAAGAACCCATCTTCACCCCGGCAACCAAAGCGGACACCGGACACGACGAAAACATCTCGTTCGAAAAAATGTGCGAGATCGTACCGCGCGAGATAGCGGAGAAACTTCGCCACAAGAGCATCGAGCTATACTCGCGGGCGCTCGAGTATGCGAGCCAGCGCGGGATCATTTTGGCGGATACAAAATTCGAATTCGGTTTGATCGACGGCGAAATCACGATCATCGACGAGATGCTATCGCCGGATTCGTCGCGCTTCTGGCCCGCCGACGAATACGAAGCCGGCAGAGGGCAGAACAGTTACGACAAGCAATACATAAGAAACTATCTGGACGAAATCGGCTGGGATCGCAACCCACCGCCGCCGGATCTGACCGAAGAAGTGGTCGTCAAGAGCTTCGAGCGTTATAAGGAGGCCTTCGATCGTCTTTTTCCCAACCGAAACCTGGAGAAATATCTGTGAGCAATGATAACACTACCGCACTGATAAGTGTGACCGACAAGAGCGGTCTGGAGAGTTTGGCGGCCGCTTTCAAGGAAGCGGGGATCGGGATCGTCGCTTCGTCGGGCACGCAAAAATACCTTGCCGAAAAGGGAATCGATTCGCAAGAGATCGCCGTTTATGCAGGAAGCCCGGAGATCTTGGGGGGACGGGTCAAAACCCTCCACCCGAAGATTCACGGGGGGATTCTGGCCGACCGCGACAACCCCGAACACATGAAAACTCTCGCCGACACGGACATCCGCCCCATCGATTTCGTCGTGGTCAACCTGTACCCATTCGAAGAGAAATACCGCTCCGGTTCTCTCTCGCCGGGCGAGCTGGTTGAGTACATCGACATCGGCGGCATCACCTTGTTGCGCGCCGCGGCGAAAAACCACAAACACGTAACCATCGTGACCGAACCGTCCCAGTACGATCAGGTCATCGACGAAATCAAGAAGAACGGGGCGACCTCGCCAGAGCTTCGCGCGCTATTTGCCAAGAAGACCTTTGCCTTGACGGCCACTTACGATGCGGCGATTTATAAGTTCTTCGACGGGATTTCCCCGGAACAGGAACTTCCCGCGCGGGTACCGATCGGATTGGAAAAGGTGTGCGATGTCCGCTACGGTGAGAACCCGCACCAAAAGGGCGCGTTGTACAGGACGATCGAAGACTCTCCGTTGGTGGGAATGATGCAACATCAGGGCAAAGAACTTTCGTACAACAACTACCAGGACATAGTGGGCGCGTTTGGACTCTCCCGCGACCTGGGCCCGAATTGTGTGGCGATTATCAAGCACACCAACCCGTGCGGGGCGGCGTGGTGCGGCGATGTGCTGAGTTCATACCGCCGGGCGCTGGCGTGTGACAAGACCAGCGCGTTCGGCGGCATCGTCGCTGTGAACGGGACGATAACGGCGGAGTTGGCGGAAGAGCTCAAACAGCTGTTCCTCGAAGTGATATTGGCGCGCGACTACGAAGCCGATGCGATGACCGTGTTGGCAAAGAAGAAAAACCTCCGCGTGATCACTATACCCAACGAATACTGGGACGAACAGAAGCCGGGCGTGATGGCGGTACTAACCGAGAACGTCGCCCTGTGTCAGGAAACGGATGCGGGTTTTCCCGAGCTGGAAGAGCTCAAACAGGTCACCCAGCGCGCACCGTCGGACCAGGAAATGACGGCGCTAAAGATGGCGTGGAAAGTGGGCAAGCACGTCAAGTCGAATGCGATCGTGATCGCCGACGACCAAGGTACAGTGGGCATCGGTGCGGGGCAGATGAGCCGCGTGGATTCCTCTCAAATCGCCACGCGCAAGGCGTTCGACGCGGGGCTGTCGCTTTCGGGATCGGTGGCCGCCTCCGACGCGTTTTTTCCGTTTGCCGACGGCGTGACGGAACTGGCCAAGAATGGAATCACAGCGGTAATCGAACCCGGCGGTTCGGTGCGCGACCAGGAAGTGATCGAGGCGGCGGACGGTGCTGGAGTGGCGATGCTGTTCACCGGTCGCCGGCACTTCCGGCACGTTTGAGTCACAGGAGATAGCGATGCCATCAGGTGGAATCGTCATACTGGATTTCGGATCCCAATTCACTCAGTTGATCGCTCGGCGCGTTCGATCCAAAGACGTGTTCTCGCAAATTGTATCTTGCCACGTCGAACGGGAAGAAGTGGTGGAATACCAGCCGAAGGGTCTGATCCTTTCTGGGGGACCGTCGAGCGTCCTGGAAGAGAACTCGCCGCGCCTGCCCTTCGACATCTGGTCGCTGGGTCTCCCCGTCATGGGTATATGCTACGGGATGCAGTTGATCGGACTGGATCTAGGTCTGGAAGTGGTCCGCGCCGGAGACGCCGAATACGGATTCACGCGCATCGACGCCCAAACCGATCATGCGCTTTTCAAGGGCACGCCCAAGCAACAGCAGGTGTGGATGAGCCACGGCGACAAGATCACCGGGGGTGAGGGCAAAATCGACGTTTTGGCACTGTCGGAGAACAGCGAGGTGGCGGCTTTCACAGCGAGAGACAGAAACGCTGTCGGTGTCCAGTTTCACCCGGAAGTTCACCACACCACTCACGGCGAACGGATACTCCAGAATTTTCTCTTCGACATCTGCGGATGTGAGCCCAACTGGTCGGCAAGCGATATCATCGATACAATGGTCGACGATATCCGCGAGAAAGCCGAAGGTGAACGGGTCATCTGTGCGGTCAGCGGCGGAGTGGACAGTTCGGTGGCGGCGTTTCTCCTCGACCGGGCCATTGGGGAAAAGCTGTTCTGTGTGTTTGTCGACAATGGTCTGTTGCGAAAAGGCGAATCGGATGACGTCGTAGAATTGTTGGGAGATCACCTGACCGCCCCGCTGGAAGTCGTGGACGCGGGTTCTCGCTTTCTCGACCGGTTAAAAGGGGTGACGGATCCGGAAGAGAAACGAAGGCGGATCGGCAATCTGTTCATCCAAATTTTCGAAGAGGTCAGCAAAAAACACGGACCGTTTCAATTTCTAGCGCAGGGAACGCTGTATCCCGACCGGATCGAAAGCAGCTCAACCGTCGGCCCGTCGGCGACGATCAAAACCCACCATAACGTCGGCGGCCTTCCCGAGAAGATGAGCTTCGGGCTGATAGAGCCGCTAGGGCTGCTTTTCAAGGACGAAGTGCGTGAGATTGGCTACGCGCTCGGCCTACCCAAGAAACAGCTCGGACGGCACCCTTTCCCCGGACCCGGGCTTGCCGTCCGCGTACTCGGTGAGGTCACCGAGGAGAAGTTGGACCTGGTGCGAGAGGCGGACAAGATTTTCATCGACGGACTGCAGCAGTGGAAACTCTACGACAACGTGTGGCAGGCGCTGGTGGTGCTGTTGCCGATACGGAGCGTTGGCGTCATGGGCGACGCGCGCACCTACGGCCACCCGGTCGTGCTCCGCGCGGTGACCAGCACCGACGGCATGACCGCCGAGTGGGTGGATCTGCCGCACGATTTCCTCAAGGAAGTCTCCAACCGGATCATCAACTCCGTTCCCGGCATCAACCGCGTCGTCTACGACGTCAGTTCCAAGCCCCCCAGCACCATCGAGTGGGAATAAACGAGACGATTCGACACCCAAATCCCAATTTTGTTCCGCGACGCACGTGCGCCTCGCGCGTATTGTGCATCATACTTGCTAGATCTTCCTCATAATGGTCTATTTTCCGCTTCCAGTCACAACCGATAACACGTTATAATTATAGTATGTTGCGATGTTTTCGCTCAATTCTGAGGCTATTCGTGCTGCTCATCTTCGCGGTGGTAGGCGGCACTGGGCATGCCGGCAATGACCGTCCCGACGCAGTCGCCGTGCCGGAGTCGACAAGGGTCACTCTGTTGGACGGGCCCCGCCTTTTGGCCAGTTTCGGCGAATCGCGAGGCGCGTATACGCTTGCACCGTTACCCCCGGTAGATTCAGAAATCGGGCGAGCGCGGATAGATTTCGAGGTTCGCATGCTGACCGAACTGGGCATGTACGAACGAGCCGACAGCTTGCTGGCGCTGACCGTACCGCTGGCCGCCGATGACCAGATTCTCCGTTACGCGATCAGAAGAGGCACACTAAATCTCATGGCGGGCCGATACCAGCGAGTACTGGACTGCCTGGCAATCACCGACTCGATATCCAATCCTACATTTACGGCCTATCTGCAGTACCTGCGTCTCAAGGCCAACGTTGGCCTCGAAAGAACGCCTGAAGCGATAGCGGCGGGAGAGAGATTGCTGAAAATCGGTACTCCAGCGTCGCTGACACCAGAATCCGAACTCGTGCTGGTCGACGCGTATTCAATGGCGGACAGGCCCCAAGACGCCCTCGAATTGGTAGATGAGCTGAGCCGGCGGCTCAAACGATCCCGCGACAAAACAACCCTGCACAGGCTGCGTTACGAACTCCTGTGGCAAACCGGCAACCAGAACCAGGCCAGGTCGACAGCGGTCAGACTGGCGCGTTCTTATCGGCATTCCAGAACTGCACAGGCGGTGTCTCTCGACGTCATCGGCAACGTCGACCGGGCGCAGTTGAAGCCGGATGAGCTGCTCGCTCACACCGCGGTGTTTATCGAACACGGTAATTTCAAGACAGCGAATCGACTACTGAGGACACTCGATCAGAGAAAATTAAACGGCGATCAACGGGAAGAGCGCCTGATCACCAAAGCGCGCTACCACTACCGATCGGGCAACTATCGAATGGCGGCGGCGCTGGCTAAACCGCGTTTTTCCACCCCTGCTTACCGGCGCGAATCGATCCTGATACTGGCGCGATCATATCGGCGAATGGGCAAGAGGCAGGAGGCGGCCGACCTATATCGATACTTTTCCAAGCTGTACCCAAATGACGGGAAGGCGGCGGAAGCCTTGCACGTGGCCGTTGGTCTTTACGAATCTACGGGACAGAAGGCCAGAGCCAGGGAAACCCTGGATCGCCTGCGAAAGTCTTATCCGTCGAGCTACTACGGGCGGATGGCCACTTATAAAAGCGCTTGGCGTTTCAACGAAGCAGGGCAGTACAATCGCGGCGTTACCGAGTTGAAGCGGGCGGTCAGTCGGTCGAGACGCACAGACGATGCCGCTTTGTTTTACCTCGCCGACACTTATAGAAGGATGGGAAGTGATAGCAATTACCAGTTGCTGTCAAATGAGTTACAGATTCTTAACCCCTACTCGTTCTATGTTGCTCCCCGAATCGAACCGTCGTTTCGGAGGCCGCTGACCACCAGCACGGGCAAGGTGGCACTGGACGGAGAATACGGTCTACTGGTATTTCTCACCACGGTGACTGAAAGAAAAGAGGCCGCACGGATCACCGTCAGCGAAGCCGTCGCAGAGGTGAACGGTGATATCGCGATGGACGACGCTGTCAAAGAGTGCCTTCAACGCGGGGAGTGGTTCCTGGAGGTCGGCTTCAGGGACTGGGGAGAGCGCGAACTGGACGCGGCGCGCAGGCATTGTCTCGACTCCCCTGTGGCGCTTCTGGATCTGGGCAGCATCTACGACAGGTACGGGATGCCCTGGCAGAGCATTCGCCTGTATCAGCGGGTGAAAGATTCGATCCATTGGAAAAAAAGGCAGCAATACGCCTCGGAGTTACGGTACCTGATGTACCCGGTGCCATACCCCGTCCAAGTGCTCGAAAATGCGGCCCGGAGCGACCTGCCGCCGCACCTGATCTATGCGATGATCCGCGAGGAGAGCCGTTTCGACCGACGGGCGGTATCACGCGTCGGCGCGTTGGGCCTGATGCAGCTGATGCCGGATACGGCGCGCCGGGTGGCGCGAGAATTGGAAATGCCGGAATGGACGGAGGAAAGTCTGATGGATCCGGAGGTCAATCTCGCTTTTGGAGTGTGGTATGCGGCGTCGCTTGCGGAGGCGTTGGGCGGAGATTATTTGAAGATGCTCGCCGGGTACAACGCGGGACCTGCCAACGCCAAACGCTGGTTCAACGGCTCTGGAAAGCGGAGCACGATAGAAATCGTCGACGGAATCGACTACAAAGAAACCCGTTTGTACGTCCAAAGGATCGTGGAATCGGCGAACGTATACCACAGTCTCTATTTCGACGCCGATCAATCGGAATTCGGTTCGGGTCATTGATAACCGGTCCACTCCAGGGAAATCACCCACCAAACCACACAGAACTCGAATCCGTCGACTTCGGATGGATGGACCACCGGGACACGGTGGGGGGGCCGCCGTATCCGTGCATAATGCAAGTATATCTTAACAATTAGTGTAGTAACGAATCGCACCTACTCCGCGTGCGGGGGGGTGAACAGAAGTAAGTCGATCCGGTGGCCACTCATTGTCCGCTGGGTCAAACCAGAGGAGTCCCAATGGCTGAAGAGACGTCCCCTCGCCCCGCGCGATCCTTCTCGCTAAAGCGGGAACTCCAACGGAAATCTATACATCTGGCGATGATCATCATCCCCGTCTGGATCTACATCACCCCGGATGACTGGGGAATGCTTGGCCTTATTATTGCTACTTCGGCAACGGTCGTAGTGGACTTACTCAGGTTGACCGACCGCCGGCTCCGGCGATTCTTTTTGCAGCTATTCCGCTCGCTGATCCGGAGCCACGAAGAGGAGCACCTGCTCGGATCGACATATTTCATGATCGCGGCGCTACTGAGCGCGCTGGCGTTCGACAAAATGATCGCCATCGCTGCGCTCACCTTCTTGATCATCGGGGACACCGTGGCAGCCGTGTTCGGAAAGAGATTCGGCAAACCGAGTTATTGGGGAAAGAGTTTTGAGGGGAGCCTGGCGTGTTTCGTCAGCTGTCTCATCATCGGCGCTGCACTTCTGAGTAATCCTTGGGTCATCGTGACCGGGGCCTTGGCGGCGGCGGTAGCGGAAGCACTTCCCGTTCCGATGGACGACAACATGCGCGTTCCGATCGTCAGCGGTTTGGTCATGCAAATTGTCGCTCACTATCTGCAGGGGTAGCATACGATGTTTTTGAAAAGACTGTTCAACTTCATTCCTAAAAACGAGTTTTCCCGCGCGCTCGGCCTGTTCAACGGGGGACAGTACCGGAAAGCGTTGAAGAAGTTCCAGGAACTCAATGAGCTTTCCCGAGCCCACGAGGACGTAGATCGTTCCACGCTGGAATTGTATACATGCGAAGCCCATGTGGCATTGGCAAAAGAGCATGAACAGTTGGGAAAGATCGATGAGGCGATCGCGGAGATGGAACGCGCTGTAGGGCTAAAGCCCACGTTCGCCGATCTTCATTATTTGCTGGGGACGTACTATTTCCGGGAGGGCAAGTACAAGCTGGCGCAGCAGAGCTTTAGCAGCTCTTTGGAGATCAACAACAAATTCTTTAAAGCTCGCGTACACCTCGCGCTGGTTGGCTACGCAAGCGGCGATCGAGCTGTCGCGGTAGACGAGTTGACGCTCACAAAGCATACTTGCCCGAATTTCGCGAGAGAGAGTCTGGACAAACTAGTTCAGGTCCTGAGAACGGGATCGGATGAAGATGATGTGAAATCACAATTCCACGAGATTCTCGAAGAGCGGCCCAGCTCGGCCCAGATTAGCCGAGAGCTTGCGATCGAAGCGATACAGAACGGTGAATACGACGAAGCGATTCGCGAACTCAAAAAAGCGATTACCGTTAAGCCGGACTATCCCGACTTGCACAACTACCTTGGGATCGCCTACGGAAACAATGGTATGGTCGACGACGCCGTTCACGAATTCGAAATTGCGCTCAAAATAAACCCTTATTATTCCAAAGCAAGACTGAACCTCGCGTTGCTGTATTACGAAAACAGCCGTTATGAAGAGGCGCAGGTCCAACTCGACGAAGTGCTCGCCGTTCAGCCCGACAACAAATTGGCGAACAACCTTCTGAACGAACTGCGCGCCGTAACGGACGGGAAGTAGCCGATATGGATACGAAAGCGAAATTCGTAGATTATTACGAAGTCCTCGGCGTGTGGCCAACAGCCGACACAGAATCGATAAAAAAGGCGTACTTCAAGCTGGCCAGGATGCACCATCCCGATGTTGTGGGCAAGTCTGATAGCGAAAGCGAGAGTGACGACGAGTCCGGTGTTGACTTCAAACTGATCAACGAGGCGTTTGGCATTCTCTCTGACCACGTCAAGCGCAGCCAGTTCGACGCGAAGCTCAAGTTGAAGACGGGGGACGGCGGTGTCACGCAGCACAAGGAAGCCGACAAGCGATCGGCGCAATTGGCGTTCGAGCAAGCCAAAACGGCCATGAAGCACAATCGCTACGACAAGGCGGTGGTGCTGCTCAAAAGCGCGATCAGTTACGATGATTCCAACACGGCTTATCACAGCTGGTACGGATTCTGTCTCGGCGTTCTCAAAACCCATCTGCACGAAGCCCGGGACGCCTGCAAGAAAGCCCTGGAGACGGAGTTTTACAACGCGGATTATCACGCCAACCTCGGATTTGTATACCACCAGGCGGGCCTGACCAGCACGGCTGACGAATGCTTCAATGAGGCATTGAAGTGGGACCCGGAGCACCGCGTGGCGCTCAAGTACCGGTCCGGCAACGGCGGAGAGAAAAACGGTGGCAAGGGGCTGGCGGGCATCTTCTCTATGTTCAAACGTTCGATAACGGACGACAAACCCAAGCACAAACCCAAGCGTTCGGCGGGTAAAAAACGCAAGCGCTGACCTTCCCAGCGCGACCGGGCGAAAATCATTGACAGTAATTCGAGGGTGGACGTACGCTCGGCATGATGTTAAGGCCAGAGACCTTAAGATCTGCGACCTGAAGGTCCGCCACATATGATTCGAGCGATAACGTTCATTCCGGCATCCCGTGGGTCCGAAGGGCTCACCTACATCGAACGTGCCAGCCGTAATCGGAGCTTGCACGTTTTGTTACAGGATTGTTACACCCGACGGGTGCCGCCGGGGGCGGCGACCGCTCCCGACAAGATTCGCTCCCGCGATACCGCCAGCCAACCCGCCGGAACGCGGACACGATTTCTCCGCGCCGCCTACCGCGAGATCATCTCCAGGTTCGTTTCATTCGGCTTGATCGAACACCCGCTTCCGCTGGTGCGGTCATTTGTGAAATTCTTGGAGCAGCTGTCGAAAAGCGTGGACTGCCGCGTGGACGATTTCCGCGGGATCGGATTCTACGTGCTCCTTCAAGACGGAGAGACGTTTTATCTCCTCGCCAGCCGCGAAGGTCGGCTGAGAATACGGACCGCAAACGGGTTTGAGTCTCTGGCCACGAGGGAAATCCCAGGAGTGACCGAACTCTCCGTCGAAACGACCCGGGCGCAGAAAGAGTTGTTTTCAGACGACTTGCGTGATTTCCTCACCCTCTACCGAATCGATGCCACCGACTTGGACGCGCCCGCCGGCGCGCTGGATCTGGCGTTGGGGGGAAGTGGGGAAGAGATGGACACGCTGATTGAGGCGCTGGAGCAGCCGGGCGTGGTCGAGATTGGCGTCGCCGAAAAAACCATCCCCTTGAACTTGGTTTCTCATAAGATGTTATACGTTCGCTTCGACGGTTTGGTGCGAATTCGAGATTTGTACGCCCGCGCATTCGTGCCCAGTCGGACTCGGGGCACGAGGCGCCGCTTGATCCAGGTGGTTTCGGCGGTCATTGTGGTGTCGCTAGGGGCGGTGTGGTTGAGCGAGCGATTGTCGAGACGGGATGCGGAGGTGGTGGCGCAGTCTGCCAGCCTTCCAGTCGCCGAGTCGGTACCGACCGGGCTGGGGGTGGGCGAAGTGGCCCCGGCGGGCGCGGAAGACGCGGCCAATCCGGCTGGCGACACCGCGAATGAAAGCGTGCACGAGGACGTGCACGAAGACGTGCACGAGGACGTGCACGAAGACGTGCACTTGTCGCTGGCATGGTCCAAGACTTACAACCAGCCCGTCACGTCGACTCCACTGGTCAGCGGGGGCCGTGTGATATTCGGTGGGCGGGACGGTAATCTTTACGCGCTCAGTGGCGAAAACGGGAGTGTGTTGTGGCGCTACAAAGCCGCCGGGGGTATTGGCGCGTCTCCGAGAGTGAGCGACAACCGGGTAATCTCCGCAGATTACAACGGCAACGTATTTGCCGTCGGTTTGGAAGACGGAAAACGCGTCTGGAATCGCAAACTTCCTGGAAAGGTGGTGAGTACGCCGTGTCTCGGCGACGGCGAAGTTCTCGTCGGGTGTTACAACGGCACGGCATACGCGTTGTCGGTGGAGACGGGACGGGTGCTGTGGCGGCTTTCGACGGGCGCGCGAATTCGGGGGTCGGCCGCATTCAGCGACGGTCGCTATTACGTGCCGTCATACAGCGGCAAGCTATACTCAGTCACGGCGGGTACAGGAACCGTCCGGTGGGAGACTCGCCTCGAAGGGCGCTTGAGTTCCTCTCCGGCAGTGTCGGGATCGCTGCTGGTGATCGGTGGCCCGAAGGGATCCATCTACGGATTGGACACAGAAACGGGCACGATACGTTGGAAGTATAGGGCCCAAGGACCGGTCGACGCTTTTGTGCTGCAGGAAGGGGGGAAGGTATTCGCCGGATCGAACGACAAACACCTCTACTGCCTGGACGCGGCCTCGGGGAGCTTACTGTGGAAATACGAAACCAAGGGCGTGATCCTCGGTCGCGCCGTGGTCACGGGTGACTACGCGTTATTTCCGTCGTACGACGGTACCGTGTACTGCGTAAACCTCGAAACGGGTTTGGAAGTCGACCAATTCGAAACGAACGGCCCTGTGTTTTCGTCGCCGGCGTTGGGAACTGATCGGGTGTATTTCGGTAACAATAAGGGAAAGTTCTATTGTCTGAACCTGCGGGGGAAGGAAGCCTCGTGAGTATAATGGAAGGATTATCGAAGATGCTGAGAGGGGTCATCAAGTTTTATAACGAAAGCCGGGGTTACGGATTTATCAGCTGCGACAAAAAGGCCGTAGCGCCCGGCTCCGGAAGCGACGTGTACGTTCACTACTCACAGATCGAAGGTCTCGGGAGCCCACAAGAGGGCCAGACGGTCACGTTCGAGGTCAAAAACGGCGACCGTGGACCGGAGGCAGTGAACGTCCACCTGGTATCTTAGTCCCGCCACAGGTGTGCCCGTAAGGGTTTTGGCCGGAAACCCGTCCATTTCGGCGTGAGCGTCCTTGCGTCGGACCTCCACATTTGCTAACTTGCTTTCGTCATTCGATGTAACGGCGAGCAAACTATGAAATTACTTCGCAAACTATTCAAGCCCAAGAGCGAGCGCGACTACCAGAAACTGGGGCCGTTCATCGCCGAGATAAACCGGATAACGGAGGACTACGTCCGCTTCTCCGAATCTGATTTCAAAGCCAAAACGGAAGAGTTCAAGAAACGCCTCCAAAACGGCGAGACGGTGGATAAGCTGTTGCCCGAGACGTTTGCGTTGGTCAAGGCCGCGTGTATGGCGCTGGTTGGGAAAACGTGGGACGTGGTCGGTATTCCCGTGACGTGGGAAATGGTGCCGTACGACGTCCAGATCGCGGGCGCAATCGCTTTGCACGAAGGAAGCATCGCCGAGATGGCCACCGGCGAGGGCAAAACGCTGGCTGCCACGATGCCCCTCTACCTCAACGCACTCGAAGGCAAAGGGACGCACCTAGTCACCGTGAACGACTACCTGGCCAGTCGCGACGCGGCCTGGATGGGCAAAGTGTACGAGCTGCTGGGCGTGTCTGTTAGCTGTATTCAGACAGACTTCGACAATGAAGCGCGAATCGAAGCCTACAATGCTGACATCACGTACGGGACTAACAACGAATTCGGTTTTGACTACCTCCGCGACAACATGAAGACTCGGGCGGAGGACAAAGTCCAGCGCAAGCACCACTACGCGATCGTGGACGAGGTCGATAGCGTGCTGATCGACGAGGCCAGGACGCCGCTTATTATATCCGGTCCGGTGAGCCACGGGCAGTCATCGGATCTGTTTCGTGTCCTCAAGCCCAAGGTCGAGCGGGTCGTGCGGATGCAGCAACAGATGATCAACCAGCTGGTGGCGGATGCCGAGAAATGGCTCGACGACGAGGACCGGCAAGACGATGCGGCAAGAGCGCTATTGAAAGTGCGGCGCGGCGGACCGAAGAATAATCGCTTTTTGAAGCTCATGACAGAGCAGGGTATGGAAAAGCTTATTCTTCGCTACGAAGCCGATCTGATGAGAATGAAAGTCATGCACGAGCTGGACGAAGAGCTATTCTACGCTGTCGACGAAAAGGCCAACACGATCAACCTCACCGAAAAGGGACGCGAGGCCCTGTCGCCGGAAGACCGAGAGCAATTCGTGCTTCCGGATCTCAGCGAGATAATCGGCGAGATCGACAGCAACGATAGACTCAGCCCCGCGGAAAAACTAGCGGCAAAGGACAAAGCACACAAAAAATACGCCGAACGATCTGACGGTATACACAACTTCAACCAATTACTGAAAGCGTACGGTCTGTTCGAAAAGGACAACGAATACGTCGTGCAGGATGGCCGGGTAATCATCGTCGACGAATTCACGGGGCGCTTGATGCCGGGTCGCCGCTTCTCCGAGGGCCTCCATCAGGCGCTGGAAGCGAAAGAAGGCGTCAAAATAGAAGCGGAGACGCAAACGCTAGCGACCGTAACGCTGCAAAACTACTTCCGCATGTACGAAAAGCTGGCGGGTATGACGGGTACGGCGGAAACGGAAGCGGAGGAATTCCACAAGATCTACAAATTGGACGTGAGGGTAGTTCCGACCAACGAAGCGGTCCGCCGTGAGGACTTCGAAGATCAGATCTACAGGACCAAGCGTGAGAAATACAACGCGATCGTAGAAGAAATCGCCCGACTCAACGAGAACAAGTTGCCGGTATTGGTCGGTACGGTCAGCGTGGAGGTGTCTGAGACTCTGAGCCGTTTCCTCAAACGGCGCGGCATCAAGCACAACGTGTTAAACGCAAAGCAACACAAAGCAGAAGCGGAAATCGTGGCGCACGCCGGCAAGGCGGGAGCGGTTACCATCGCCACCAACATGGCTGGGCGCGGAACCGATATCAAGCTGGAAGACTCTGTAGTCAGGTGCAAATTGTGTGGTTTGGGAACCGGCCGCACGGATTGGGATACCGGGAACGGCGATACGGTGGACTCGACGAAGTGCGAGGAGGACGTTCCGTGCGGGCTGCACATTATCGGTACCGAGCGTCACGAATCGCGGCGAATCGACAGGCAGCTTCGCGGAAGGTCGGGTCGACAGGGCGACCCGGGCGCCTCCGAGTTTTACCTGTCGTTGGAGGACGACTTGATGCGGTTGTTCCGGCCCGAACGGATCGCCGGCGTTATGGACCGGCTGGGTGTGCAGGAAGGCGAGGTCATCACACATTCGCTGGTCACCAAGAGCATCGAGCGCTCGCAGAGAAAGGTCGAGGCATACAACTTCGAGATTCGCAAGCGGCTGATCGATTATGACGACGTGATGAACAAGCAGCGAGAGGTCATCTACGGGCGGCGTGACGAGGCGATGGAAGCGGACGATCTTCACCGGATTCTTTCGCTAATGATCGAAGATTACGTCGACAGCGCCGTCGAACAGTATATCGATCCGGCAGAACTGCCGGAAAACTGGCCGCTGGAAGAGTTTTCCGCCCAACTGGAGGGCGTTTTCCTCCACGCATTTCCACTGCCCGAGGTCGAGAGTGTCGAAGATCATACCGTCGGCGAAGTGCGCGACAACGCAACAGAGATCGCCCTGGAAGCTCTAAAGCGGCGTGAAGCGTCGTTGGCCAGGGAACTGGGCGGCGAAGAACAGGTGCGCGGCTTTGAGAGATTCGTCATGCTGCAAAACATTGATGAGAAGTGGATGGACCACCTCCACGAGTTGGACTCGCTCAAGGAGGGCATTCACTACCGCGCCTACGCACAGCGAAACCCGCTAGTCGAGTACAAGAAAGAAGCGTTCCAGTTGTTTGCCGACCTGAATGACTCCATCGACCGGGAAGCGCTGTACATGATCTTTCACGCGCGCGTCTCGGCGCCCAGGCAATCTCGTACCGACCTCACACGCGCCCGGGCGGTCCACAGGGATACCGACGCCTATTCGATGACGGGCCAGGAGCCGCAGGCGGCCCCGCCGGCATCGGGGGGGGCCATGGGGGCCACCGCGGCCACCAACGCGGCTCTCAAGCAAAAAACCCCGTCTCGGCCCGTGGTTCGGGACGAACAAAAGGTCGGCCGCAACGACCCCTGCCCATGCGGAAGCGGCAAAAAGTACAAAAAGTGTTGTGGGACAACAAGTTAACCCGCATGCTATCCTCCGTTCCGGTGGTAGCTCCGACAGATTTTATTTGCCTACCGCTCGAAATCTACGTTATGTTACTGACCGGATTGCATTAGCACGTTAATTGCAAGCGCCCCCCCGAAGGAGAGGCCGATGCTGAGCAGACTGATGGACTTGGTGGTGTTGGTGGCTGAGCTGACCCAAGATAGCGACAAGGCGTACAAAGACTTAGACCAGGAATTGATGATGCGCGGGTATTCTTCGGAAGAAATCGAGCAAGCGGTGTTTTTGTACTCGTCCCGGGGTGAGGGGTCGGATCAGGAAAAATTCAAACTGCACAGCAAGAATTCGATCCGGGTATTGAGCGAGTGGGAGCGACTGAGTTTGTGCAGCGAATGTTATGGCTATTTGTTGCGTTTGCTCAATCTCGGAATCGTCGACGGGGGACAATTCGAAAAAGTCATTGCCCGCGCTATCCCGGTGGGGCCGGAAAAGATAGAGCTTAACGACATCAAGGCGATCGCGTGCTCCGTCGTCTTCAACCGAGACCCGAACGAGCTGGAAGAAGAGCTGTTCAATAGTTTCGATGAAGATGTTCCCACGTGCTGATGCTCGGCCGCCCAACCGATAGCCACTCATACTTTTAAACGAGACGCAAGTCAGGAAGCTTGCGTAATTGTTTTATAATAGCTATGGCAAAATTATCATCGCTCGTCATCGTTGAATCTCCGGCGAAAGCCAACACGATCAAGAAATTCCTCGGAAGCGGTTACAAAGTTATCGCGTCTGTCGGACACGTGATGGATCTCCCCAAGAACCGTCTTGGTGTGGATCTGGAGGACGGATTTTCCCCGGAATACGTTGTCCCCAAAAGTAAGAAGAAACTTCTGGACCAGATAAAGAAGGATGCGAAGGCTTCGAGCGAGGTGTATCTGGCGCTCGATATGGACCGTGAGGGTGAGGCGATCGCCTGGCATTTGAAAAACTACATCAAGCACGACAACGTCAAGCGGATCATATTCAACGAGATAACCAAACAAGCGATCAAAAGCGCGATAGACGCACCCACAGCCGTCGACCAAAACAAGGTAGACGCCCAGCAGGCGAGGCGGATCCTCGATCGATTGGTGGGGTACCAAATCAGTCCGATTCTTTGGCAGATCTTCTACTACGGATTGAGCGCGGGGCGCGTTCAGTCAGTGGGGCTCAGGCTGGTGTGCGAGCGCGAAGAAGAGATCGAAGCGTTTGTCGCGGTGGAATACTGGACGGTTGAGGGAGTTCTGCTCACGCAGGAGAACAAACAACTGCCCGTCAAGTTGATACACAAAGACGGCAAGAAGATCGAATTGTCCGATGAAAAACAGGCGAACGAAGCTTTGGATGCGCTTCGGTCGTCGTCGTATGCCGTAGAAAGCGTCGTCAAGAAGGAGCGCAAGCGAAACCCGCAACCTCCGTACATTACCAGCACGATGCAACGGGACGCGGCTGGGCGACTGCGGTTTTCTGCGAAGAAGATCATGATGCTTGCCCAGCAACTCTACGAGGGCGTGGATCTCAACGGCGATCGGGTCGGTCTTATCACGTATATGAGAACTGATTCTGTCCGCGTATCTGAACAGGCGCAAACGCAAGCGAGAGACTTCGTCGAATCGAGTTTTGGCAAGGATTACATTCCGTCGAAACCAAAGACTTACAAGTCGAAGGGAAAAGCGCAGGACGCGCACGAGGCCATCAGGCCCACGGACGTCGGCCGCACGCCGGACTCGGTGAAGAAATCGCTCACCAAGGATCAATTCGCGCTGTACGAATTGGTGTGGCGACGATTTGTCGCCTCGCAGATGGAGAGCGCGCGTTACGATACCACCGAAGTCAACGTTGCTGCCGGCCCCTATACGCTACGAGCGAATGGCCGCGTGATGACCTTTTCTGGTTTCTTGAAAGTCTACGAAGAAAAAATAAACGGCGACGGAGACGAACTGCCGCCGGTCAAAAAGGGCGAGGCGCTAAAACCCGAATCTATGGATGGGATCCAGCACTTCACGGAACCGCCGCCGCGGTACACGGAGGCAACGCTCATCAAGGACCTGGAAGACAAAGGTATCGGACGTCCGAGCACGTACGCCAACATCGTATCTATTAATCAGGACCGGGAGTATGTCTTCAAAGAAGAGGGTAAGCTCTGTCCGACCACGCTTGGACAGCAGGTATGGATTACGCTCGACCGGTTTTTCGCAGAAGTGTTCGACACGTCGTTTACGGCCATGATGGAGCAAGAATTGGACAAGGTGGAGGGCGGGGAGTACACGTGGCAACGTGTTGTGGGCGATTTCTACAGTCCGTTCAAGGATTCTCTCGACCACATCGACGAGAAAAAAGGCGGCCTGAAGAAGGCCCTGCAAGAAGAAACGGACGTCACGTGCGAGAAATGCGGTAGCAAGCTGATCAAGAAATGGGGCCGAAACGGGCAGTTTCTCGCCTGCCCTGCGTACCCGGAGTGCCGATACTCGAGGCCACTCGAGGAGGAGGGCCAGTCGATCCACGTCGACGGCAAGTGCCCCAAGTGCGATTCGAGATTGATACTCAAGACGGGGCGTTACGGGCGCTTTGCAGCGTGCGAGCGTTATCCGGACTGCAAGCACACGGAATCGTATCAAATCGGAATGGACTGCCCGCGCGATGGATGCGAAGGTCGTGTGGTGGAAAAGGTCACCCGCCGCGGCAAGGTATTCTACGGCTGCAGCAAGTACCCGGATTGCGACTGGGCGAGTTGGGACAAACCGGTCGCCACGCAGTGCCCGGCGTGCGAAAACGACTACGTGGTACAAAAAACGTCGAAAACGCGCGGCGCGTACCTGAAGTGCCCGGAATGCAAAGAAGAACTGGTCGAATCCTAATCCCCCCCTTACCTTCAAACTGACCCCGCCGACCTGCCATTCATCTTTACTGGCCACCGGCCGCGGCTTACGTGGTGCTGGGGCGCATAGCTGGGGGGGCACTTCCGAGGTTTTGGGCCGACCGGCGGCCCGTCTTCCGCAGTTCTGGGGCGCATAGCTGCGGGGGCGCTCCCGCTCGGGCAGTGCTCGCTAGCCGCCCTTGATCATTGA
>CBDVBX010000032.1:0-23865 GCA_965372335.1 uncultured bacterium
TCGCGTAAAAAAGAGAGGTAGCCGGCGGAGGCGGCGGTCAGATCGACGGCGATGACCTCGGGGACGTCGTAGCTGTGGAGCTCGAGGACTTTCTTTTCCAGGTCGGGGAACGACGATTTTTTCGACTTGATGATCATCAGCACTTCATCGTCGTGCTGCAGTTGCCCTTCCCAGCGATAGACGCTGCGCACCCCCGGCAACACGTTGACGCAAGCCGCCAATCCCGTTTCGACCAGCGCGGCGGCAATCGTTTCCGCTTCGGCGGCCGTCGGAACCGTCACAAACACCATGATGTAGTCGTCGCTCGACTTCAAATTCGGAGTTCCTCCAGAAACTCGTTTTCAGCCGGTGCGACGTCGATCGTCCGCGTCGTTCCGTTCCTGGTGAATTCTATTGCGACCGACTCTTCGCGTTTTCCGTCGCAGTAGCGTGCAACCAGCGCCGCAATGGTCGTGAAATGTTCATCAGCCGGCTCGCCCACGACGATCAGTGTCGGCCCGGGGAAATCGAGGGCGCGTGCGCTCCAGCGATCCCGCAGGTAATATCCAAGAAAATTGTTTTCGGTTTCGTCGCGGCCGATGATGACCTTGTGCGTTGGACTCAAGCGGAAATGCCGTCCGACGCCGAGCAAATACACATCGTCCATGGACAACGTCTCTCCATCATCGATCGACGACAGGAGGTCCTGGAGTTTGCGCGAGTAACTCTGGTCGGTGAGGAAACAACAACCACCGGCGGGCTGCATATAGTCTTCGATCCCGAACTTTTTGGCCAGCTCGATCTGAGGTTTGCGGTTGCGGCCCGAGAAATCGTATAGCTTTTCCCGGTCGACCAGTCCCGCCGTCTCCATTTCGGTCGGCTCCAAGAGTTTTGCCGATAACGGTCGTAATAGCCTTCCCTTGAGACCCGCTTCCTTTTCTGTGAGTCCCAACGTGGGGCGCAGCTGCGACATCGGTCGCTGTCCGATCACCTCGCCAGTAAATACGAAGTCGGCACCAACCTTGTCCATGAATCGTTTTGCGCGCCCCAACATGAATATCCGGCAGTCGACGCACGGGTTCATGTTGGCTCCGTAACCGTGCTTGGGCTTCATCACCATCGGAAGGTATTCCTCGGAGATGTCGACCAGTTCGACCGGAATCCCAATACCGGCGGCCACTTTGACGGCGTGATTGGCGATCGGACGATCTTTGCGTCCGATCCGACTGTTGTGACCGGTTACGCAGAAGCCGGTAAAGAAGTGAAGACACGTCACTTCGGCACCGGCGTCCTGGACTACCTTGGCGGCGAGCGCCGAATCCAGGCCGCCCGAGAGCAATCCGATACCGTGCGCTTTTTTTGGCACTCCTCTAGCCCTTCTGGCTCAACCATAACCGTCGACGAAAGAGATTTTCCCCGAGCGAATATAGGGCATCGGACGGCGCCGATCAACCAAAATCAGCTGTATGTACCTTTTTTACCGGGAGTTGGACGAATCGAGAGGACTGAACGCCTCGCCCAAGAAGTCCGCGAGTATGTTGCAGCAGACCACCGTGAGGAAGATCATCACGCCGGGGAATATAGCGATCCATGGGCAGGTGGAAAGATACCCTTGCGCGTTCTGCAGCATCGCGCCCCAACTGGGGGTGGGTGGTTGCACGCCGAAACCCAAAAAAGACAGGGCGCTCTCAATGATGATAGCCTGGGCCAGCCCCAATGTGACGGCCACCAGGACTGGTGCCGTCGTGTGCGGCAACAGGTGACGCGCAATGATTCGTTTGTCCGAGTAGCCCAGGGTTCTGGCCGCGTCGACAAACTCGAGTTCCTTCGTCGTAATCACCACCGAGCGGACCAGCCGGGCCACTTCCATCCACTGCGTGGACCCGATCAACAAACAGATGACCAGGACACCAGGTGTGATCGTGCTGGCCAGAAACAGTATGACGAAGAATACGGGGACCGACAGCATGAGATCCACAAACCGCATGGTGAGCGTATCGACCATACCGCCGTAATATCCGGACACCCCGCCGGCGAACAGACCCAACACCAGGGCGATCGCCATGGCAAGCATCCCGACGGCCAGTGACACGCGACCACCGTGCATAACGCGAACGAAGATATCACGGCCGAGGTCATCGGTGCCGAACGGGTGGTCCAACGAAGGCGGGAGATACTGTTTGGTGAGATCGATCTCGTCTTTGTCGTACGGGCTCAATAACGGCGCCAATACCGCTCCCGCGATTATCAGGCACAGAGTGATCAGCGCCGCGTAAGCAAGCGGATTCACTTTGAGGTAGCTCAAAAATCCCTTGCTCTCGCGACGGGTTCGGCGCGTCGGCGCGGGGCGAAACGGCTCCCGCAAGGGGTGAACCGCCTGGACTCTTGCAGCCCTGTTGCGCCCGTCGTTCTTATTTAGCGTATCTAATGCGGGGGTCGAGTATGCCATAAATCATGTCTGCAATCAGGTTCAATAATGCGATCACTATCGACGCGATAAAGATTATCCCCATCAATCTCGTATAATCCTGTCGGAGCAACCCGTCATAAAACAGCCGTCCCATTCCGGGCCAAGCGAAGATCGTCTCCGTGATGACCGACCCGGTAAAGAGCGCGGGCAAGTTGAGCGCGATGACGGTGAGCACCGGAATGGCGGCGTTGCGTATGGCGTGTTTGAAAATGACGCTTCCCCGCGACGCCCCTTTGGCTCGGGCAACATCGATGTAGTTCATTTGGAGCACCTCGCTGAGGCTCGCGCGCATGTACCGGCTCCAACTGGACACAAAAAGCAGCGATAGGACGAGCGACGGCATCATTAAGTGCCGGAGGTGGTCGATCATCGAGAACGGTTCGCCCAGCGAAAACATCCCCGCCGATGGCAGGAGCCGCAATTTGACGGTGAACAGCATCATCGACATCAGACCCAACCAAAAAACCGGAATCGATATACCCACCAGTGCCAATAGCGTCACCACCGATTCGGACTTGGTGTATCGTCTGAGTGCGGCGTAAATCCCGCCCGAAATCCCAAACAGGAACGCGAGCAGAAACGCGCTTCCCATCAGTTCGAGCGTGGCGGGCAGGCGTTGCGCAATCATCTCCAAGACGGGCTCGCCGGTTACGTAGGAGTGGCCGAAGTCTCCGTGAAATATCACCCGCTTGAGCCACATGAAATACTGGACGAACACCGGCTCGTCGATTCCGAAATTGGCGCGTATGCGGGCGAGGTCATCCGGTTTGACCATCGGGTTTTGCGACAACATCGCCGTCGGACCGCCCGGCGCGGCTTGCATTAATGCAAAACAGATGAGCGATACGATAAATACCAGCGGTACGATCTCTAGAACTCTTTTGGCGAAGTAACGGGCCATTGAACCTAACTTCCTTAATTACAACATGATACTCACGGAGACCGTTCGCGACGGATGCGCCGGCTCGAATGAGTGCGAGTTTCGTACCAGTTTTGCTATCGGCGGGCGGATTGGGTTGGCAACGGCTGGTCCACCAGATACCACGTGTTCGCATTCCACGTATCGGCCGACTGGGTGGGATTGGGCCGGTAGTTTTGGAGCCTGTCGGTGCACGGATCGATCGACGTGTACCAGAACAACGGTATGACGGGCACCTCGTCGATGAGAATCTCGGACACCCGGCGGTAGATCTCGATCCGCCGCCCTTGGTCGACCTCGGTCGACCCCTGGGTGAGGAGCTTTGTGAGTTCGGCGTGATCGATGCGGGGGTTGTTTTGGCCCCGCGGCGGAATATTTTTCGACGAGTACAGCGCTTCTTTCGTCGCCGGTTCGGGCGACGACAACCATGCGTACATAGCGACATCGAACTTGCCCTGCTTGAGGATACCGCCATCTTCGTACGTTCCGTACAGAACAGTCGCGTTGTAGTTTTGGATCTTGAGGTCGACGCCGATTTGGCGGTATTGCTGGCGCAACACTAGCTCGGTTCGCTGCCGGTTGAGTTGACCCGCGCTGGTCGCAATCTTCAGTTCGAGCTTACGACCGCTTCTTTCCCGTATGCCATCGCCATCGCTATCGTTCCATCCGGCTTGACGAAGGAGTCGTCTCGCTTCGACCGGATCGAATACCACCCGGCTGGCAGTCTCTTCGTCGAAATACTTGGACGCATGAAATTCGTCTAGCGGCGCCACGGCCACCAAGCCGTTGTAGATCTGATTGGCGATTTCTTCCTTGTTGGTGGCGTACGCCAGCGCCTGTCGCACTCGCTTGTCGCGGAGGATCTCGTTCTCCATGTTGAGATCGAGGTGCTCATACATCAGCATCGGTGTTTTGTACACGACGATTCCCGGAATTCTGTACAGCTGGTCGATAAAATTGATATTGGCGTTGTCGAACACGTCGATCTCGCCCGTCTTGAGTTGGATTAATAACGTGTTTTCGTTGGGGATGAACTTGAACACCACCTCGTCGAGGTAGGGCCCTTCGCCGTAGTAGTCCTTATTGGCCACGAGAATCATATGAGATCCGTTCATCCACTCGCCGAATTTGAACGGTCCAGAACCGACGGGCGCATGATGAAAGCGAGACGAATGGAAGCTCCTACCTGTTTGACCCCGCAGGATGTGTTCTGGGAGCACCGACTCGTCGAAAAAGGTTTCGCTCACGAAGTCGGGATAATGCCGCTTCAGGTTGAAAACCACCGTCTGGTCGTCCGGCGTGTCCACCGATTCAACGACGTCCCAGCCCTCTCGCGATTCGACGTTGACATTCGGGTCCATGATGATCCGGTAGGTGAACTCGATGTCCCGGCTGGTCACCGGCCGGCCGTCGTGCCACTTCGCATCGTCTCTCAAGTGATACGTGTAGGTCAAATAATCCGGCGAGATCCCACCGTTTTCCAACGTTGGAATTTCGGTAATCAGATCGGGGATGAGCGTTAGCGAGTCGTCGTACTTGACGAACTTACTGAAGAGAAGATTGCACACCATGTTGTTGGTGGCGGTGGCGTTTAGGATCTCGCTGAGCATCTCCGGCTCTTGTTGGATGCCGATGACAACACGACCGCCGTGTCGTGGGATCGCCCTCAGTGAATCTGGCACTCGGGTGCCGTTCGGACCACGGCCACCGGCGAAGTGCTGATCCTGGGTGTTTCCGCACGCAGCCAGCAACAAAACCAACAGTATGACCTTCGGCTTACAAGACATATTGCCGCTAAATGCAAGATTCGGGCCTGGGTTTTTGGGTTGTCTACGTCCCGCATACCGCCATTGTATGACCGAATGCCGGCACCATTAGAAAAAGCCGGCCCGCTACCCTGCGGACCGGCCTGACGACCGGCTTATTGCGATCGATTCTATGCTTCCCGGCTTTATAAGACCGCGTCGATCTTGCTGGTCAGCGTGTCTTTGGGCTGAGCGCCGACGATGCGTTCGACGACCTGGCCGTTCTTGAAGATCATGAGAGTGGGAATGCTCATGATTCCGAACTTGGTCGGGACTTGCTGATTCTCGTCGGTATTGAGTTTTCCGACTTTTAGTTTGCCTTGGTATTCGCTGGCGATCTCTTCGACGATTGGCGCTACCATTTTGCACGGACCGCACCAGGGCGCCCAGAAATCCACCAGCACCGGGGTGTCGGACAGCTCGACTTCGGCGGCGAAATTGGCGTCCGTAATTTCGATTTCGTTCGACATTATTTCCTCCTGAACCGGGTAGCTGATGCTCCTACCTTATTGTCGTTTCGATAGTTAAAACCTTCTCCGCCCCGGAAACCCAGGCCGTTCCTGGCGTCTCCGGGCCGGGGGGGAATTATGACCCCTCCGGGGCGGCTTGTAAAGCCCTTTTCGTTACTTCTCTTAGACGATAACGTCAAGCATCCCTTACAGTTTCGGATAAGGATCCCGCGGAGGGTAACGAGTTCTCGAGCAACGATCCTCTCGCGAAGCAAGATAACCGACCCAAGACGCAGTTTATTTTGGCGCGTAAGACGCAAGCAGGCGCGGGTGAGCGATCCCCACGGGTCCTTGTCGGCAGTTACAAGTTCGTCGTATCGGCCGAGCTGGCCGATGTGACAGTGGGTGCGGGGCGGTGGCGGGCGGCGATCCACATACGGGCGAGATAATTTCGAACGTTTTCGCCTAACACGTAGAATGTCGGCAGCACCAGTAGCGTGAGGAAGGTCGAACTGATCAGCCCGCCCATGACCGCTCTGGCAAGCGGGTAGTACTGGGCGTTTCCGATGTGGGCATTCCCCAACGCCAGGGGAAACAACCCCAACACTGTAGTGGCTGCCGTCATCACGATCGGTCGGAATCGCTCACGGCCGCCTTCGATGACGGCATCCTCGATCGAGAGGCCCTTTCTTCGGAAGTTGTTAATATGATCGATCAGCACAATACCGTTGTTCACCACAACACCGATCAGGATGACGATCCCGATCATCGCCATGATGCCCATCTTGGCCCCAGTGCACACCATGATCAGCACCACACCCACGGCAGCCAGCGGCAGACATAACATGATAACCAACGGGTGTAATAACGACTCGAAAAGCGCCGCCATCAGCATGTAGACGCACACGATGGCCAATAGTGCATTGGTACCCATTTGGGACTGTTGTTGTTCCCTTTCACGGATTCGGCTGCTGTACGACCAGTAGTAACCCAGCGGGTACTCGATGGTATCCATGATGGCGGTGATCTGTTCCATGATCTCGCTGTTGTCTTCGCCTTCGTACATCCCCTGGACGGACACAGTCGTCATCTGATTCTGGCGCCCGATGTTGCTGGCGCCGCGCGTTTCCGCAAAGTCCGCCACCGATCCCAGCGTGATCTCGCGATCGTCCTGCATCCCAACCAGTAGATTCTGAAGATTGTAAATTCCCACTTTGTCGCTCGGATCGAGCGAAATGATCATCGGGACCTCGCGTTCTTCGGTCTGGAAGCGGTTGAGCTGCACCCCGCGAAACGTGAGGTTCATGATACTCGCGATACTTTCAGAGGTAAGCGAGTACCGCGATGCCAGCTCCCGATCGAGCGTGATCTGGATCTGCTCCCTGCCCGATTCGACACTGGTTTTGACATCGTCGAAGTTATCGAGGTATCCGAACCGGCGTTTGACCTCCTCGGCCAGCTCGTTTAGGGTTTGTTTATCCTCGCCAAATATGTTGACGGCGATCGCCGACGCGCCGCCGGAGCTTTGATCGCTGTCGTCCCCCATTCGAATCTTGACGCCCGCCATTTCTGGGATTACTTCGCGCAGGAGTTTTCGCTTTTCTTTGAGCAGTTTCTTACTGAGATAGCGATCGTTGAAGTAGACCGTCGTAGCAGCGTAGTTGTCCTGGTAGAAGCTGTAAACGGTCTTGAGGTCCAATTCCTCTTCATGTTCATATAGAGCTTTCTCGACGATCTTCACATATTCATTCGTCTGCTTGTAGCCGAGATTGTCGGTGAAGTCATAACTCATATATATTCGTTTGATCAGGATTTCGGATTCTTCGTCCACTTCGAAGATCTTGAATACGACACCGGCGCCGATCGTGATCGCTACCATGAGGGGAACGAATACAAACAGCGTGAGTTTGGGGTGACGGATGGTCGTCCAGCGGAGCATGTTGACATATCGTTCGAGCATCCTACTGAGCAGTGCCGACGGTTTTGTCTTCCTGGGCTTGAGGATGCGCGACGTCAGAAACGGGATGAGCGTCAACGAGATTAACAGCGAGAACAGAATCGCAACCGATATGGTGATGCCGACCGACGAAAGCCACACGAACAACGCATCGCTTGCAGAGCCGAATACGATAGGTGCGAATACGATGACGGATGTAAGCGTGGCCGCCACCACGGCGGTCGCCACTTCCCGGGTTCCAACGATTGAAGCACTCCAGCTATCCTCGCCTTTCGATTGATGCCGGAATATCGACTCCAGGACGACAATAGCGTTATCCACCAACATGCCAATTCCGAGCATCAACCCCATCATGGTGAGCATGTTGAGCGTGCGCCCCGAGAAGTAGAGAAACGCCAGCGTGCAGACCACCGAGAACGGTATGGCGATCGCTACGATCAAGGTCGTGGTCCATCGGCGCAGGAAAAAGTACAAGATCATGATCGCAAACAAGCCGCCAATTATGCCCGCCTGGCGCGTACTGTGGAGACCGTGAAGAATTTCCTCCGACTGGTCGAAGAACAGCAACACGTTGATGCCTTCGAGCGCAGGATCTTTGTTCATCTTGTCCATCGCCGCGTGCACACGCCGAGCGACTTCGACGGTATTTGCATTGCTCGTCTTCTGTATCCAAAATGCAACCGCTTTTTCGCCGTCCAAGTAGCGGCCGTACGTGACGAGCGGCTCGCCGAAGTAAATGCGGGCGATGTCCTTGAGCTTCAACCCTTCTGCGTTGACGACGAGGTTCTCGACTTGTTCGAACGAGCGAAAGCTTCCTACCGAACGGATGCTATAGCGGAGACCGTCGGCGGTGATCTCACCGGCCGAGGCACTCATGTTGGCTCCCTGGAGCTGTTCGAACAACCGTCCCACGTCTATCCTGTGGGCTTTGATTTTGTCCAAGCTGAGGTAGATCGACACCTCCTTCGGCTCCACACCATCGATGTTTACCGTACCCACACCTTCGATTCTTTTTAGCGGGTTAATGATGGTGCGTTCGATCAGATCGTAGCTCCCCGAAAGGTCACGCCCCTTCGAAGAGATGCGTCCTTCGAGAATGGGGATGTCATTTGTATCGAAGGTGAAGATCTGCATATGTTCGATGTCGTCTGGCAGTTCACCCCGAATCTGGTCGATCTTCTCTTTGACCTCCATGCGCAACACGTTGACTTCCCTTCCCCAGCTGAACGTTATGCCGATGAACGCTTCGTCCTCACCGGCGTTGGAGAAGATTTCCTTGATGCCTCCGAGCGTCGCCATTACCTCCTCGATCGGCTTGACGATGTTGCGCTCGATATATTCGGGGTGCGAATCGCGGTATGGTACGTAAACGCCGATAAACGGCACCTCGATGCGCGGGAAAAACTCGATGGGCAGCTTGTACGCGGATACAATACCCATAACGAATAACGTTATCAGGAAGAGGAGCACTACGACTGGCCTCTTGACTGCGTATTCGTAGAGTTTCATGGCTGGTACCCCCGCGCTTCCTTAGCGCTTCGCCCTCTCGACCACCGCGTAGAGCGACGGGATAACGAGAAGGGTGAGAATTGTCGCGCACAGAAGCCCCCCGATGACGGTGAGCGCCATTGGCGACCGGATTTCTGCCCCCTCGCCCGTCCCCAGCGCCATCGGCAACAACCCGAGTACGGTCGTCATCGTCGTCATCAAAATCGGCCGCAGGCGAACCTTGGCCGCTTCCACAATCGCCTCGTAGGTGTCCTTGCCCTTGCGGCGCAGCTGGTTGATATAGTCGATCAGCACAATACCGTTGTTGACGACGATGCCGGCGAGCATGATCGCACCTATGAACACGACCACACTCAGCGACTTACCAAAGAGCAATAACGTAAAGAACACGCCGATTGCTCCCATCGGCACGGTGAACATGATGATGAACGGGTGAATGAAAGACTCGAACTGGGACGCCATCACCAGGTAGACGAGGAATATCGCCAACAGGAGTGCCAGCCGTAGGTTGCGATATGATTGCAACAGCTCATCGTTCTGGCCGCCCAGTTCCACGCTCAATTGCGGGGGAATGGTCGCAGACGCCAGAATCGAACGGACGTCTTCGGAAACGCTCCCCAGGTCCCGCCCCGAGATGTTAGCGGTGACTACCGCCACGCGTTGTTGCGAGATGCGCGAAATCTGGTTCAGTCCCCTGGCGACTTCCACGTCCGCCACGGTCGCCAGCAATATCGGCCTGCCTTCCTGCTCGGCCACTACCAATGAGCGCATCGATTGGAGGTCCTCAGAACGCCACGCGCCGGTACGCACGCGGATGTCGATTTGCTTCTCGCGTTCTTTGTATTTGGTGGGGACCTCGCCCTTGATTTTGGTTTTGAGCGTGTTAGATACTTCGTTCAGCGACAGACCCAGCGACGAGAGTCGCACGCGGTCGAAGTGCACATTTAGTTCCGGGTTGCCGTACTCGAGCGACGTCTTGACGTCTTTTACACCGTTGATTGTGGCGATCTGCTCCGCCAGCTCGTCGGAGAATTCTTTGAGCAGTTCCAGGTTATATCCGAACACGTGGACTTCAACCGGCGTCTGGAAGCTGAAGTACGACGGCCGCGAAAACTTGTATTGAATTCGCGGCACGCTGTCAAATCGGTTTCGCAATCTGGCAACCAGCTGCTCCTCGAGAGAACGGTTGCCCTTGTCTTTCATGACGATGTTCAATTGCCCCAGGTTTTTGTCCTTGGTCTTAACGTTGCTGCCTATCCGGGTCGCCGATCCGACGCTTGTGAAGTACGACTCGACCTCCGGCTGATCGGCGGCGATCTCCTCCAGGTGGGCCATTTTCTTGTCGGTCGCCTCCAGGGGGCTGCCCTCCGGCAGCAATACGTTGAAGCTGAACTCGCCCTGCGAGAACGGCGGAATGAGCTCTTGGCCAATGAACATCGAAGACGATACCGACACGGCAAACAGCAATACGATCGATGTGAGGAATCGGCCCTTGTGCGCCAGCGTCCAACGAAGTACCGGTTCGTAACCGCGATCGATTGCGCCGTATAACCGGTCGAAAACGGCAAGAAATGGCCGGAACACCAGCTCGACCAAACGTACCAAATGGTTGATCAAGCGCCGTGTCTGCCTTAGAACGAATACCGGCGCGGTAAAGAACACGGCACCGCTGGCCCTTTTGAAGCCGCGAACAAACTTCCTCTTGGACGGAGGCTTCTGCTCTCTCGCTTGTGGCGTGGACACACCCACTTTGAGGGCCGATACCATCGGAATCAGCATTAGCGCCACGATCAAGGACGCCAGCAGCGCCACGGATACGGTTAGCGCCTGGTCTTTGAATACCTGCCCCGCAATGCCTTCCACGAACACGATGGGGAGGAACACCGACACCGTTGTCAGCGTCGATGCGATCACCGCGCGCGAAACCTCGCTGGCACCAATCGCGGTGGCTTTTTTTTGGTCGAGTCCCTTTTCTTTGTGACGAGAGATGTTCTCCAGTACCACGATCGAGTTGTCCACCAACATTCCCACGCCCAGCGCCAGACCGCCCAACGACATGAGGTTTAGCGATACACCCAGCTGGCGCATCATCACAAATGTAAACATGATCGAAATGGGAATGGAGAGCCCGATAATGAACGTACTGCGTCCGTTCCGCAGAAAGACATAAAGAACTAATATCGCCAGGATCGCGCCTAAAAGCGCATTGGAACGAACCTCGGCGATCGACTGCTTGATGAACCGAGATTGGTCGTACAGGATATTCGTTTCGACGCCTTCGGGCAGCTGTTGCTTCAGCACGCCCAGCCGGCGTTTGACGGCGTCGGCCACCTCGACCGTATTGGCGTCGCCCTCTTTGTAGATCGCCACCTCGACAACCTCTTCGCCGTTGAAGCGGGTGATGATCTCGCGTTCTCTGTATCCGCGCTCGACGCGGCCCAGGTCGGCTAGAATGACCTTGCGGCCGTCCTCCTCGCGGACGATGGTATGCGCAATTTCGTCGACGCTCTTGAATTCGTTTTCGGTACGTAGCAAGAACTCGGCGCCCTTGTCACGCAGCCGGCCGCCCGATTGGCTGACGTTGTCCTGTGCCAACCGCGTGGCCACCACGGCGATGGGAATTCCGTAGCTGGCCAGTTTCCTCTCGTCGAGTTCGATCTGGATCTCCTCCTCCAGACCTCCTAGCGCTTTCGCGCTGGCCACGCCGTCGATCGACTCTAGCTCTTTTTTGATGGTGCGATCGGCAATGTAGCGCAGCTTGATCATATTATCTTCGCCGTAAACGCCGATTCTGATGACCGGGTCTAGCGCGGGATCGTAACGAAGGATGACCGGCTCCTTGCACTCGCGCGGGAGTCGGACGAGGTCGACCTTGTCACGAACGTCGAGCGCGACATATTGCATCGGTGTTTTCCAGGTGAACTCCAGCGTGATTTCCGACATACCCGGTTTGGACACCGAACGCACGGACCGGAGTCCGTTGACGACGCCGACAGCCTCTTCGAGCGGGCGGGTGACGAAGTTTTCCACCTCGGCGGGTGCCGCGTCGGGGTATTCCGTTTGGACGGTGAGTGTGGGGTACGAGATATCGGGTAGCAGTTTTAGGCTAAGCCTGTTTAAAGCGACGATCCCGAACACTACCGTGGCCAGGAAGATCATGGCGATCGTTACGGGCCGACGGATGGAGAAGTCTATGATGTTCAATTCAACAGGTCCTTAGATTTGAAATGAGCGTACGAAGCGCGCGAAGCGCGCAAAACGCGGTCGAGTGGAGCGGCCAACCCCTAATTCTGGACGGTGTCCGCCACGGCTTCTTTGTCGTCCTCCGGCCTGCCGATTATTTTGATCTTGGTACCAGTTCGGACGCCGCCGACACCGGCCACCACGACACTGTCACCCAATTCCAAGCCTTCGAGGATCTCCGCGTACGTTTCGTCTTCGTAGCCGACGAACACCTCTAGTCTACGGACGGTGTCGGCCTCGGCGATGAACACATAACGTTCGCCCGCGTCGGCGACCACGCCGCGCCGCGGAATAGTCAGAGTCGAGGGCCGTGTGTCGGTGACGATGCGGACGCGCACGAAGCTCCCCGGGATTCCGTCGCCGCGCGTTTGGGCCGTCACCTTGATCGTGCCGGTTCGTTGATCGACTTCGGGAGCCAGCCGGATTACTTCGCCGGTGAACCGCATGTCCGGATTGGCGTCGGAAATGATGTGCACCATTTGTCCTGTGCGAATCGACTTGATCTCGCCTTCGGGCAGATACATAGTCAATTGCAGCGGATGCGTATCGGCCAAGACGAACAGACGAGCACCGATGTTCACGTGCTCGCCTTCGTCGACGAGCCGCTCGGTGATCACGCCGTCGAACGGCGCTCGGATGCGCGTGTACTCATATCGAACCGCGGCCGCCTCGTACTTGTTCACGGCCAGCTCGTATCGGTATTTGGCGTCGAGATATTCTTTTTCGCTGATGAGATTTTGCTCGAACATCGATTCGATCCGTTCGAACTCGCTTTTGCTCTGGGCTTGATTGATCTTGGCTTCCTCCAGTGCGACGCGCTGCGCGTCGTCGTCCAACCGGCACAACAGTTGCCCCTTCTTTACGATGTCGCCCTCTTCGACTTGTATCTGCTCGACTTCTTCGGCGATTTTGGCCAAGATGTCGACCTTCCTCTCCGGTTCCAGGGTGGCGGTCGTCACGTAATACGACGAGATCTCGCGGCGCTCGACCTCTGCTACCTCCACCGGCACCGGCGGAGGGTCCTTATCCTTATCTTCGTCGTCAGAATTATCGGCGGCTTCGGCCACGGACGCCGAGTCCATCGCTGCCGTGCTGTCAGCGGCGTCGGCGGTCTCGCCCATGCCCAAACGCTCTTTTGCCATGTAACCAACTGCAACTACTGCAATTAAAAGAACGATTGCCAAGCCGATGAACATGCCCTTTTTTCTGATGCGAGCCATCTCCACTCCCTGTGGTCAATTTGAATTGTTGGGAAAGTCGTCATCCCTCCGGGGGTCAATCTGTCGTACGGACGGGGGGCAACATTGTTTCAAGTCGTTAAAATCTGTCTGTTTAGAAGGCTTTTCCTTTATGACGTCGGCACCGTCCCAATTGTTTCATGTATTTCTGTGGGGCCGGAGGACCCAGCAACGGTATTCGCCGGAAGAAAGCATTGCGGTAACCCGCCTTGAATGGGTATGTTAGAGGCGCAGGAGTGTACGAGCCATGTCACCTACTTATTACTACCGTCAGCAACAGCGTCCTCGGTGGGGACGATCCTTCACCAGCAGCGTCGTGGGAAAGCTGGTCATCGCCAACGTAGCGTTGTTTTTCCTTCAACAGTTGTTCCACCCGTACCTCACGGCAGTTTTTGCCCTGGTCCCGCGGGCGGTGGTCGAGAATTTTTATTTTTGGCAACTGGGAACGTACATGTTTTTGCATGGCGGATTTATGCATCTGCTGTTCAACATGATCATACTGTTCATCTTCGGGAGCACCTTGGAAATGGTGTGGGGCTCGCGGCGCTTCCTGCAGTACTACTTCGCTTGCGGTCTGGGCGCCGCCCTGTTTATTATGGTCTTCAATTACAACAGCCTTGTGGTGGGTGCCAGCGGCGCGATCTTCGGTTTGCTACTCGCCTACGCCATGCTGTTCCCCGACAACTACATCCTTTTGTGGTTCGTCATACCCGTGAAGGCGAAGTACATGGTGGCGGGACTGGCAGTCCTGGAGTTGTACATGGGGACACAAAGCTCAACAGGCATCGCCCACTTCGCCCACCTCGGCGGGGCGGCGACGGGGCTTTTGTTCTTCCGGTCTACCATCGCGCAAAAACTACGGTTCACCATGGGACCGAAACAAAAGTGGAAAACGTATACGCGTGAAAAGCGAGAGCAACAGGGCGACCAGGAGTATGCCAACATCGACTCCATTCTCGACAAGATATCGGCGAAGGGATACGAGAACCTGACGTCAACGGAAAAGCGTATACTCGAAAACTACAGCCGTAAGAAAAACGAAGATTCCGAGGAAAACTGAACCACCCTCCCAACACAATCCCTTGAACTCGATGACGAATGACAACGGTTCGTCGGTCGACCAACAGCAGGCAGGATCGTACCGACAGTCGTGGACGCTCGCCTACCCGGCGATCCTCACCATGATCTCCCAGACGGTCATGTGGACTGTCGACTCGGCAATGGTCGGCCATATCGGTAAGACCGAGTTAGCCGCCGTTGGCCTCGGCGGCATTCTAGTTTTTACACTCTATTCATTTTTTATTGGACTCACCAGCGCGGTCAATACCTTCGTCGCGCAGAGTTTTGGCGCGGGAAAGCTCCGCAAGTGTGGCATGTACCTGTGGCAAGGGCTGTACGTGTCATTGGCCGCAGCGGCGTTGATTTACGTCGTAAGAGCATTCGCGCCGCAAATCGTTCGTCTGCTGGGTCCCGACGAACCGGTGCAACCGTTGACTACCGCCTACGTCCACATTCGGATGTTGAGCGCGCCGTTCTTTCTTATCTACTACACCTACTCTCACTTCTACCGAGGCATTGGCGACACCAAAACCCCACTCAAGGTGTTATTCGCCGCTCACGTAGTCAACTTCGTCGGGGACTATTTCCTGATATTCGGCAAGGGGCCGTTCCCCGCCATGGGTGTCGAGGGTGCCGCTTGGGCCACGTCTCTCGCCAACCTCGTTGCGGCGGCCATCTTTTTTTCGCTGACGTTTACGCGGAGGATGCGTGAGAAGTACGGTGCTCTCAGCCAGAAACGCCCCCGGCCAGAAGAAATCGTCAGGTTGTTTCGGATAGGGTTGCCGGTTGCGCTGCATTTCTTTCTCGACATGGGGAGCTTTCTGGTGTTTTCGGCCTACATTGGCCGCATGGGTACCGATGAGTTGGCCGTCAACCAGATTGCCATTCAGATTCTGGCGCTCTCTTTTATGCCCTGCCAGGGTTTTGCCATTGCCGCCACCACGCTGATGGGACAGTACATCGGCGCCGGCCATCCAGACCTCGCCCAAAAGAGTGCCTACACCACACTCAAGATGGGGTTATTCTACGCGGGTTTCATCGCGCTTCTCTGCCTCACCGTGCCGGAACATCTGGTGAGGATCTTCAACAGTGATCCGACGGTTGTGCTTCTGGGGCGGCGCGTCTTGTATTGGGCCGCCCTATTCCAGGCGTTCGACGCCGTGCAATTCATCTCCAGCGGCGCACTTCGGGGTGCCGGCGACACCAGGGTGCCGATGTACATCGTCCTGGGGGCGGCGTGGTTGATGTTTCTGCCGCTGGCATACGTGTTTGGCACCGTGTTGGAACGTGGGGTCGTGGGCGCGTGGGTGGGGGCGACACTGTATATCACCGCAACAGGCGTCATGATGTTTCTGCGCCTTAAAACGGAGCGGTGGCGACGGATTCGGATCTGACGCTAGCCCACGTCGCGATTCAACGCCAGTTCGAGCGCCTGCCCTTCCTCTTGCCCCAGTTTGCGAGGCGCCTGGCCCTCTGCGATCTCGATGACGTAACTACGGGAGAAGTCCCTTCCCACCAAGCCCGACAAGACAAACCCGTTGCGGTTGTCGTTCAGGATGCACAGCGAGTAGCTCTGCTGGCCGGCGATGCCGTCGAAGGCATCGTAGCGGACCAAGCCGACGCGATGGAAGTGGGTGCGGTTCTCGATGATGACGTTCTCGAGCGTGGCGCGGACCGCATCGATATCCTTGGCGTTCTTCTCAACCGTCTGGAGCAGCGCCGGGAGCGAATCTGTGTCGCCGTCCCACTGTCCGGACAGCCACGCAAACGGTCTGGTTATCGACTGGAGGCGGAAGACAGAAAATACGCTGATAGCCAACGCCACTGCGGCGAACAGCCCAACGACTACGGCAACTAGTCCGGTGTTCTGCGTTACGAATGCGTCGATACTGTTCAAATCGCCCTTGATGGATTAGGTGTGATGACCCGCAAATCCTACCCTCTCCCGATACCCTTGTAAATGGTTTTTGACACGCTGGTAGGGTCCGGTTTTGGCGGGCGGCAGCGATGGGGCTGGGCGGTCGAATCCCCCGGATTCGGCCGCCCCAGCCCGTCAATACTTGACCCGGACGGTGTAGATGAGCTCCGTTGAGGCTTTGCGTTCAATCGGCACGTCGAAGCGAATTCGGTGCGACGCTTCTTTTTCGAACGCGTGTGACTTTTGTACGACCTCCCAATCTCCGTAGAGCCGCTCGACCACCGAAACGACGATGTCCTCCTCTTTGTGGTTACGGATCGTGACTTTGTAGGCCGACTCGTAGAGGTGTCCGCTGGAGAGGACCTTGTAGTCCGTCTGTACTCGTTCGGCCACGATGTCAAACGCGTCACCCACCTTGAGGCGAATCACCTCGTCCTCGGGGGTGTGATCGATCCGGTCCTCTCCGATGAATTGCAGCGCGCCGTCCTGGTCCTTTTTGTACATCCGCACCACGCCTTTGGGAAGCGGCATCCCCATGTTGTTCTCGCTGGAATTCTCCAGAGAGACATACACACCCACCTTGGTTCTGGTATCCGGACCGCCCATACGGGTGATGTAGTAACGGCCGTTGGATGCGTAAACGAACGACTTCTCCACTCCGACGTCTTCGGCGCTCAGAAGGCCGATCTGCTTGGTCTGGTTGTTTTTGACGGTGGCCTTGCGCTTGAGCGTGTACAGATGGTATTCGAAAAACGACTCTTCCTGGAACGATTGTCCCCTGCCGCCTCTTAACCGCACTTCATCCGCTAGCATTACCATAGGCCGCTCCGGCTGCACACGGTGGATGTCTCCCGCCACCAGCTTGAGCGTGGCATCCTCATAAGTCGCGCCGCTCTTGTTGTCGATCGTCACCCAGCCGGATAGATCGACCTTACTGTCGTCCTTGGAAAGAACGGCGACGTAGTCCGCCTTCCAGCTGATGTCGGCCGTTAAATAGCTCGCCTCTATCGTGTGGTTCTTGCGCCTGTTGTCCAATAGCCACACCAGCGACGGCTTGGAAATTAGCCCCTTCGGCAGCGAGGGCAACACCACGCGACCGGGAGGGTTAATGGCGATCTTGCCTTCGATCTCGTAGACGTAGCCGTTTTCGGTACCAATTAGCTTCGCCTGAACGATCTCATCACGATCATCAATCGTCCGAACCAACTCGACCGTTCGCCCCACATACTTCTCCATTAGTTTCCGTGGACTGATGAGGTCGTACTCGAAGTTCTGCTCCAGAACTTCGAGTTTGTCCGAAGCGGTGAGAGACCGGATGCTTACGCTGGTGGGGTCGATCCTGGCGGCCACTCCCTCGAACCAGAGGCTATGGATGCCGGTGGCGAGCGATAGCTCACGTACGTCTTTGACGAGACCCAGGTTCTGGTTGTAAATGGTCAAATGAAGCGATTTCTGTTCTGCGGTAGTGCTCTTGAACGGTTCTTCTGCCGATCCGGTGATCGGAGCGGTGCCGGTCAACGCAACCGCGCACAGTATTACACCCAGTATCCGTTTCGTGATTTTCATAAAATCACCGCCTTATCGGTTAGCGCCTTGTCGCGCAGGGATCGAATCACAAGACAAAGGGCGTTCGCAAGTGTTTCGAACGCCCCATATCTTTATACACGGTTTCCTCTGTAAGTCGCCGGAATGAAGCTGTGGATGCGGATCAATCGGTGCGGCGAGATAGTTGGTGCCGAGGGCGGGACTCGAACCCGCACAGACTTTCGCCTACTACCCCCTCAAGATAGCGTGTCTACCAGTTCCACCACCTCGGCGCATTATGTACCCGACGTTATTGGCTCGACCCGGTGGTCGTATCGATCACGGCACCCGCCGCCGACGTATCCGACACACCACCGAGCAGCTGGTCGATGCTCTGGCTTTCCCCCCGGGGGATGACGTTTCCGTGCCGCTCAGCGGCTTCCCGTATAACGCTCCGCGGTGCCGATACACTCTGCCGGGAAGATAGTAACGCAAGCGCGAGCGACAGGACCATAAAAAGTATAGCCAGATAAGTGGTCGTCTTACTCAAAAAGGTGGCAGTTTCCTGCCCCCCAAACATGGTCTGCCCACCACCGCCGCCGAACGCGCCGGCCAGGCCACCTCCCTTACTGGACTGGAGAAGGACGACGATAATGAGGGAAAGGCACACGATCGCGTGCACCGCCAGCATGAATTTGAACAGCATAATTTCTACCCTTAGGACCGATTTCTTTCAGCTCAAAGAAAAACGGCGGCGTGGAAGCCACCGCCGCACAATAAATTAGCAAATCCTGCCCCCAAAGTCAACCCTTGTTCCTACGCCGCGGCGGCGATGGCGAGGAACGAATCGGCTTCCAGGCTCGCGCCCCCGATGAGCGCTCCGTCGATCTCGTCTTCTCCGAGCAGTGTTGCCGCGTTGTCCGGTTTGACGCTCCCCCCGTACTGTATGCGCAGCCGTCCTGCCAGGTCCCCGCGGAGGTTCTCGCGCACCCACCCCCTGATCAACTCGTGCATGGCCACCGCGTCACCCGGTGTCGCGGTTTTGCCGGTTCCGATTGCCCACACGGGCTCGTAGGCAACGACGACCCGTGCAGCGGCGGCGGCCGACAGACCGGAAAACGCCGTTTCTAACTGCGCGCGGACGTACGTCTCGTGTTTTCCGGCTTCACGGTGTTCGATCTTCTCTCCCACACAAAGGATAGGGGTGAGGCTGGATCGGAGAGCTGCCGAAAGCTTACGGGCGACGATGTCGTTGTCCTCGCCGATCACGTGTCGGCGCTCGGAGTGTCCGACCAACACGTACGTGGCTCCCGCGCTTTCTATCATGCCGGCGGATATTTCGCCGGTAAATGCGCCACTGGCCTCCCAAAAGAGGTCCTGCGCACCCACCGCGACACCGGTTCCATCCAACAGCCCGCACGACCGCGGTACCGCCATAAAAGGCGGAAAAACGACCAGATCGCAGTCGGGCAGGTCGGCGAGCCCGGATTTGAGCGTCTCGATGAACGCCTTGGCCTCCCCGATCGTTTTGTTCATCTTCCAATTCGCCGCAATCAGCTTTTTTCTCGCCACTTTCTGACCCTTCCTACGCGTCCAGCGACGCCTCCTGGACGTCGCAAAGCGCTTCGACGCCCGGCAGCGGCCGCCCCTCCATGAACTCCAGTGACGCACCCCCACCCGTCGAAATATGTGAGAACCGGTCTGCGATTCCCATCAAGTTGATCGCCGCCACGCTGTCACCGCCACCCACGATAGTGGTCGCTCCACGGCCTTTACCGTCGGCGACCGCACGGGCAATAGCTTTGGTGCCTTCGGCGAAATTGGGCTTTTCGAAAACACCCATGGGACCGTTCCAAAAAACGGTTTTTGCGTCCGCGATTTGCGACTTGAACAACGTAACCGTCTTGGGTCCAATGTCTACGCCGATCCAATCCTCCGGAATGTCCGCAATCGATACCTCTCGAGTCGGCGACGCGTCATCGATCTCACGCGCGATAATCGTGTCCACTGGCAGTAATAACTTCGACGGTCCACCTTTGGTCTTGTCCATTAACTCCTTGCACATCTGCAGGAACGAATCGTCGTGGATACTCTTGCCGATTTCCAATCCCGACGCCTTGAAAAATGTGTACATCATCCCGCCGCCGACGAGCACAACGTCGACCTTGTCCATGAGCGACTTGATCAGGTTGATTTTGCCCTTGATTTTCGCTCCCCCAAGAACGGTCACGAACGGACGAGCCGGGTGCTCCAGCGCGCTCCCCAGGGCCGTCAATTCCTTTTCCATCAACAGTCCCGCCGCTCGGACGTCGAAATACTCCGCCACACCCGCCGTTGAGGCGTGGGCGCGGTGAGCCGTACCGAACGCGTCGTTGACATAAATGTCGCCCAAGGCGGCCAGTTCGCCCGCAAATTCAGGATCGTTCTGCTCCTCCTCGGCGTAGTACCGCAGGTTTTCAAGAAGAAGCAGATCGCCGTCTTTGAGCTCGTCGACTTTGGCCTTCACTTCTGGTCCGATGCAATCGCCGGCGAAACGCAGGGGATTACTGATGAGTTCTCCCAATCGATCCGCGACCGGCCACAGACTCAATTCAGGGTCGCGTTTGCCTCGCGGGCGACCGAGGTGGCTCATCAAGATCAGCCGACCGCCGCGTTCGACGACATTTTGGATCGTCGGTAGCGCTTCCAAAATCCGTGTGTCGTCAGTAATGCTTTTCTCGCTGTCCAAGGGTACATTGAAGTCGAACCGGGCCAGGACCCGCTTGCCCTTGATATCGCAATCCCGAACGTTCAGCTTCTTCATCGTTCTATCACGCTCACTTGCCAATGAGTTTCAACATATCGACCATCCGGCCCGCATAGCCAAACTCGTTGTCGTACCACGAAAGCACTTTGAAAAAATTCTTGCCCATCGACATCGTCGACAGCGCGTCAAAGACCGACGAATGCGGATTGCCCACGACGTCGATCGATACGATCGGATCTTCGGTATATTCGAGAATGCCCTTTAGGCTGGTTCGCGACGCTTTCTTCATCGCTTCATTTATCGCCTCGACGGTGGTCCCCTTGTTCAACTGTACGGTGAGATCGACGAGCGATCCGTCCGCAGTCGGTACGCGAATGGCCATGCCGTCGATTTTTCCGGCCACCTCGGGCATGACTATGCCTACTGCGCGTGCCGCGCCTGTCGTTGTCGGAATCACCGAAAGCGCAGCCGCCCGGGCCCGCCTCAGGTCTTTGTGCGGAAAATCGAGAATGCGCTGGTCGTTGGTGTACGCGTGAATCGTCGTCATCAAGCCGCTCTTGATACCAAAATTATCGTTGAGGACCTTCGCAACCGGCGCCAGACAATTCGTCGTGCACGAGGCCGTCGAGACTATATCGTGTTTTGATTTCTTGAATTGTTTGTGATTTACACCCATGACGATCATGATATCGGCGTCCGGCGACGGCGCGGATATCATCACCTTTCTCGCGCCGGCTTCCAGATGCATGGCCGCCTGGTCTCGCTTCCGGAATATGCCGGTCGACTCGATGACCACGTCGACGCCCAATTTTTTCCACGGGAGTTTCCTTGGATCAGTCTCGGAGGATACTCTGAGCGTTTTGGCACCGACCTTGATTCCCGCTTTGACCGCGGTGACATTCGCCGGGAACCTGCCGTGCACCGAATCGTATTTGAGCAAATGCGCCAAAGTCTCCGGACTGGTCAGGTCGTTGATAGCGACAAAATTGAATCTCCTATCCTGATAACCGTGACGGTAGACTAGCCTTCCGATGCGTCCAAAACCGTTGATTGCGACATTGATTGACAATTTAGACCTCCTTGGTCCATTCAACTAAACAGATACGATGGGGCCTGGGCTGTTCCCATCCCTCCCGATCGTCCCACCCACACCCGCCTGTCGATATAAAAGAAGCTCTGCCGATAACGCGTGTGACCAAGTTTACCGGGTGATCATATGAGGAGCTTACAATTAGTTACGGCAATAATAGCGGGCGTCTTAGCCGGTGTCAAGATCAGCCGCTACAGGGCTCTCGCCAGGCAGACGGCTGTCATCTGCCCCGCGCCGGCGGCGACGAGCTCGCTGGCACAACTGGCGACCGTGGCCCCGGTCGTAACCAAATCGTCAACCAGAACGACCGTTTTCCCGTCCAGCGGGTCTCCCTCCCATCGAAACACGCCGCGGACGTTGTCCGCGCGGCTTTGGTGGCCAGTGACCGATTGCCGGCGGGTGCGGACCGTCTTACGAAGCGCCTTGTCGACGGTGCCTCCGTGCACGCTCTGGGCGATTTCTGCGGCCAACAGTTCGGCCTGGTTAAACCCCCGTCGCCGCACCGCGGACGGGTGCATGGGGACCGGAACCAGTACCGCGCCTGGTAGAATGTCGGACTGTGTTCGGAGAGCATGGGCCATAGCTCCAGCTGCCAAAGGCGCTAACGATCGACGGCGAGAGAACTTGATGAGATGGATGATCTCCAAGGACGCGTCGCTCATTCGAAAAGGCGAGCAGACAACGAGGGATGCCGCCCGGCGGTTAGCGGGAGCCTGGCGCGCCGCGATGGGTGCCCGTGAAAACCGCTCTCCCGTAACGGTCTCCACCCAACCGGCGCCATCGGAAACGCCGCAAATGCCCAGGGATCCGGACCGGCCCAACGGTTGGAGCTTAGAGAGACACCGGCGGCAAAACGGGTGATTGGCGACGGAAATCAGCCGAAGAATCGAGACGACGGCTTCGCCAGCGAGGTGCTCGGCTGCCGTTGGCAGTCGGACGGGCGAGCCGCCCCTCCCCTTAGCCGGCCTCCTGGCCGGCCTTCCGCACGAATAGCACACGTCGGGTATGGCGAAGTCAACGACGGCGCGCACGGGCCACTCAACGACCGGTTTGACGCCTGCGATCAGGTTCGAAAAAGACGTGAACATCGCCACCCACCATCCCCCCACACGATTCCGGCGGATCTGTTAGGACTTCTTAGCACCGGACTTCCCGTTATCCGACGCCCTGCGCCACAACAGATAGGCGCCGAGGATGGCCATCCCGATGGCGAGAATCTGGCTTAATGTCAGCCCCGAAATCACGCGCGCGTTGTCTTCGTAAAAGCGGAAATAATCGACTATGAAACGCGCGGCCGCGGAAAGCACCAGCAACAGTCCGAACAACGCACCCCGTTTCTTGATGCCGCGCTCGCCGAGCAACAGAATCGCCACGATGACGACACCGTATAGCGAGGAGTAGAGTTGAGTCGGATGGAGGTGGATAACGTCCACACCCAATGATAACGCGGCATTGGATGCGGCGTATCCCGCGGGGCAGCTGTCTGGAAAGACCACTCCCCACGGCGCGTCGGTGGGGGTTCCAAAGCAGCAACCGCTGAGAAAACACCCCACTCGCGTCAACGCCATACCCAACGCGATCGACGGTGCCATGATGTCGGCGATCTGGAGGAATGGGAGGTTTTTTCTGCGCGCGAATGCCACGGATACAATGATGGCGAGAACGAGCCCCCCGTAGAAGGTCGCCCCGCCTTCCCACAATGCGAAGACCTGAAGCGGGCTGGAATACTCGTCGAAGTGAAATAGAACATAGAGGAGTCTCGACCCGATGACTGCGGCCAAAATGATGAAGACGCTAAGGTCCAGCATGAGTTGCGGCTTGATCCCGACACGCTTGGCCCGCCACGCGCCCAGGTAGATGCCGAGGAGGAAACTCATCGCCAGCATGAAACCGTACGACCGGATCTGAAACCAACCTACGTCTATCAAAGTCGGGTGCATTTCTCTCTTTCTCTCTCTC
>CBDVBX010000033.1:0-23489 GCA_965372335.1 uncultured bacterium
TATGACACTAATGTCTCTCATACCGGTCGGATCGTAAGATCCTCCCGGCATAAGGCGAATTGTATGACACTAAGGTGCCTCATACCGGTCGGATCGAAAGATCCTCCCGGCATAAGGCGAATTGTATGACACTAAGGTGCCTCATACCGGTCGGATCGAAAGATCCTCCCGGCATAAGGCGAATTGTATGACACTAAGGTGCCTCACTTCAGTAATAACATTTTCATCGACTGGCGGAAACTGCCCGCCTCCAGCCGATAGAAGTAGACACCGGAGCCGACGCGGTTACCCAAATTGTCTGTACCGTTCCACTCGACCTCGTGACGTCCATATCCGCGAACGCCGTCGAGGAGTACCCTCACCAACTTGCCGTTCGTGTCGTAGATGGCGAGCTTGACGTGCTCGCTCGTGGGCAAGTTGAAGCTAATAGCGGTGACAGGGTTGAACGGATTGGGGACGTTCTGATACAGAATCGCTTTTGACGCAGGGATAGCCACTTTCGAGGTCGGAGACAAAAAGCGTCCGTCCTCGTCCTCCACCGCGAGGTGGTAATGATACGTCTTGCCTGGCTCCACGAACCGGTCGACGAACTGGAACGGCTCGTCGGCCAAAACGTCGAGGCTTTTGTACAGCCGCGGTTGGGACGCGTCGCGATCGGCGCGGAAGACGTCTACACGGAACCGCTGACTATCCGAGGCGAAGTCTGCCGTCAATTTCACGGCGTTGCCTTCGATGACCCGGGCGTGAAATGCAGTGATGGATACGGAGACGGGCTGGCAGCCCATGGCGAAAGATCCCCACTGCGTTGACCAACGGCCGTCTTCCGGCGGCGTCCCTAGAGGCGTTCCCCGTAGCATCGCATACTCGTTGAAAACCCACAGCGTCACTTCGTCGCCGGGATCGAGGGCGATGCCGCTGTAGTCACCCCAGCGGTTACGGCCGGCGCCAAACGTGCGGAAATACCAGTCTTGACCGACGGCGAGCGCCCCAGTCGGTTGGACCATGCCCGGCGGGTCGGTGGTGAGTCGACCGGTGTAGTACGCGCCCGGATAAATCTGCGAGTTTGACGCGGAAAACCCTATACCCATATTCCCGCATTTATCGAGCATCAGCGAGGGGAAGAACGTGTAGGTGTTGTTGCCCAGGTCTTCCGCCCCGACGTCGCCCTGGTCGGACAAACTGACCGACGCGGGGTTGATCGCGTTCAATTTGAACCAGTGCGCCGTAGTTTGATTCACATCGGCTCCGCTGTTGGGTATGTAGGTTGTCGATACCCACAGCTCGTTGTTTCGCCAAACGGCGTTCAACGCGCGGCGGTCGTTGACCTCGACGAGATTACCAGTCCCCGATTGCGGAGCGTCGGGCAGGGAGGGAAACGACGGACCCTCTATGTTGCCCACGGGCACGAACTGTTGACTAAAGCCCACAGCCCCGGTCGGGTTGAGAACCCGAACCACCTGAACGTACTCATTGGTGCCGTCGCTGATTCCGGAGTACGAACAAAGGAAGGTTCCCATACTGGCCGGTGGCGGACCGAACATATGCGCGGGCTGCGTCGTGGCCTGAGTACCGCCCGACGCGTACGGGTCGTGAATCGTCCAAGTAGCGGGACCACCGAAGTAAAACGGGTTTTTGTGGATGATCCACAAACGGACCCCGTTATAGCCGAAGCCGGTGCTCGAAAAGCCGAACATGTTGTTCGTGATGTAAATCGCTTTGTCGTCGACGGCGATGCCTGGGTAGTCGGCCCAGGTGTCGGTGCCGCCGATGTTCACTTTGGATGGAATCGCGAGGTAGAACCAACCAGAGTTCGGATCCGGCGACGTCGAGACAGCGACCAGGATGTAAGAATCTTCGACTCCGCCAGTATCCAAGCGCTCGAGCGAGACCACCACGAATCGTTCGTCGTACTGGTCGTAGATTACCTTCGGGTCGAATGAGTTTGTGGCTAGGGGCGGTCCGAGCGGCGAGAAGAAATTATTCAACGACTGATGGTTCTGCACTACGCCCGCGTTGGTGAACCACTGGATCATCACGTTGCCGACGTTGACGACATGAAACGGACCGGCCGCACCGTGTGGATCGGGCGGAATGTAGTAGGAACCGGCGACGGTGTTGTTGTCGTCGAAGTTGAAGCCGGGAAACGTGAATGTCAGAGGCGGCACACCCTCGGGACGCGGCAGATCGACCAACGGTTTCACAACGGGAATATCTGCAAGAGCAGGAGACTGTTCGATTATCTGGATCTTGGGACCGATCGAAGGCGTTGGTATTTCGGTCGGAGGCAAGGTCTGGGAAAAGACGTCCGACGCCCCTGCAGTTGATACGGCAAAAACCAGCAACGCCGTAATTAGTTGATAGCGAAAGCGCATGTATTTCCTCCTGGAGGTTGTCAGTTCACAGCAGCTGGATTGTGAAATAATTCTCGGAAACGCTTCGAATAACCATACAAAAGGGCAGATGTCTCCCCAGCCGGGGTATCACCTCCTCGGAAAGAAAGGAATCTGATCAGATCGCTCGTAGACCGTAATTCTACCACTATTTAGGGGCGATTTCAAGCGCTACTGAGCCATGTTACCGCCCCACGTTCGCTGGTATGGAAAATGAACATGTTTAACCGGGGTAAGCAAAAAAAGCACCGGCGACAAACACGTGTTGACCGTGGCGCCGATACGATCGAGCGGTTATTATCAACGGCGGACGCTGCAAGGACAAAGGAGGCGGGAAATGCCCGTTAAAACTGCCGAGTTCATTGTGAAAAGCAAAGGTTACTGCCATCTCGAGGATATTACCGGGAGCGTTGCGGGTGCCGTACGCGACTCCGGCCTGACCGCCGGGATCGCGTGCGTCGCCGTCGTTGGATCGACCGCCGCGATTAGTACCGTCGAGTATGAGCCTGGGCTACTGCAAGACATCCCCGAATATTGGGAGAAAATACTGCCGTCTGACCGTGCATATCACCACGATAACACGTGGCACGATGGCAACGGTTTTTCCCATATGCGTTCTTTTCTACTGAAGACCTCGCACTGCGTTCCGTTTGGCGACGGACAACTGATGTTGGGGACCTGGCAGCAGATCGTATTGGCCGACTTCGACAATCGCGCGCGATCGCGGAAGGTCGTCGTGCAACTGGTTGGAGAATAGTTGAATTCGGTGCCCGTCAGCGTCTCAAGCGGACGGGGCGTAGAACGGGTTTCGGCCCGAAGCGTGGTCCGTGGTGTCGAGAATCTCGCCCACCCCCGGCACGTTCTCCCTGATGGCGCGTTCTACACCGTATTTGAGCGTGACGTTGGCCATTCCGCAGCCGTGACAACCGCCACTGAATTCCAAAAAGACAGTGTTGTTCGACACGTCCAATAAAGTGACGAACCCGCCGTGCGAGGCAATCGCAGGATTGATCATTTCGTCCAGCACCTTGGTGACGCGCTCGCGAACCTCTTCGGGCTGGGGCAGAGAATTGGTGACGTCGTCGGATATGGCCGGATCTTTGCCCAGCAAGATTTCGTGAACGATGGTGCCGACACGCGGCACGTGGTTTTCCCAGCTTCCGCTCTTGAGGCTTATGGTTAGCGTGTCGTTTGATACCAACACGTCGTTGACGAAGCCGAGATCGAACAACTTATCGATGAGCGGCGATCCATTCGATTGTTCCCTACCGGCAAAATGGGCAGAATGATCCGGATACAACGACTCGCTCACCTTGAACTTGCACTGTTCGGGGAACGCCATTGAAACATCCGCGTCGACCCGAATCATGTCACCGTTTTTGCCGTCGAAACTCAAACTATAATCGGACATCTGTTCTTCTCCCGGATGGGTGTCGTTATCATTGTTGTCAACCCGGCAGCGCGGAAAGGCCGGACCTCAGTCGAGCGGCGCCGGACGCATCCACAGGTTGAGCGACGTGTTGGATGTGTCATTGTATATAATAGAGAATTGGCCCCCCCGGCCGCAAGTCCGTCGGTGTCAAGGCCACAGGGGCGAACCAATCCGTTCTGCCGCTATACATATAACGTGTGTAATAACAATATAATACACGGAACACCTAAAGTGTAAATAGAGGTCGTGAACAGCGTGGCGACCGAAGGTAAGTTCAGGATTCAGACACGGGTGCCCGCCGATTGTGAGACGGTCCGAATTGTTGTATACTCGGCGCGCATCATTGGATAGGAGGACACGACAACAAAATGGGAGACTTGAAAATACACACGATTGAACCGGCGCAGTTGAAACCCGGCGTTACGCCGGAAGATTTATCAAAGGGGCCGAGCGCCGGGACCAGCGGTGACTCAACGGAGCGCATTCGCGGCAAAGCGCTCATCTTTTGGGATCCAGAGAAACCGGGCAAGAAGCTGGACGCCATCGACACAGACCAAATCACCCCAGCGCAGGACTGTGTCTCCGAGAGTCTCGACGAGCTGGATAAGAGGTGGAAAGAAGGGGCGTTTCGCCACCTCATGCCCGACTTCCGCGCTCGCGTTCACGCGGGTGAGACATTCTTGGTAGCCGGCGACCGTTTCGCCATCGGGTCGTCGCGGGAGATGAGCCCGGCCGGTCTCAAAGCCATCGCCCGAGAGGTGGGGCTCCAAATGGTAATTGTCTGCGGAGACAACATGGGGGACATCTTCCGCAGAAACGCATTCAACCTGGGGCTGCAGGTGGTACAAGCCCCTGCAGCGGTGGAAGACGCGCAAGACGGAGATGAGTTCTCGTTCGATCCTGTGACGCGTGCGCTACGCAACGAATCACGGGATAGGACATATCTGCCCATACCGCTCACACCCAAGGAAGACGAGATTCGCCGTTCGGGTGGCATCTTCGCCGTCGGTCGCCGTGAGTTCGCCGAGTCGGTCAACAATCCGCCGTCGATCGACTGGCCCGATCCGTCGGAGGCCAGGCGGATGACAACTACCGAACAGATCGTGTGGGCGCACAGGGTAGACAAGGACGCGGCGGTCGAACCCGGTAAAACGATTCGGGTGTATGCCGACTTGCTTCCCGCTTCCGATGGTACAGCGCCATTCTCTATCCACACGTTCAACCAGATCACCGGTGGCGACAAAATTTATCCAAGGCAAGCGGCGATTGTCAACGACCACTTCGTTTTTACGGGACGATTGGCCGACGAACGGCAGACCAGCATCGGCCAGGCGTTTGCCAAAGCCAACGGCATCGAGAAACCCTACTACGCCACGCCGGGCGACGGGATTTTCCACTTCTATTTCCCCGAACAGGGGCTGATCATGCCGGGGCAGTTTGTGCCCGGTGCGGATTCGCACAGTCGCGCGTACGGAGCTTACGGCGCAGTGGGAATTGGCGTCGGATCGACGACACTCGGATTTGGCTGGTCGAACGGCTATATCTATTTCACGCTGGCCCCGGCCAGGCGGGTTAGGTTGATTGGAACGCTGCAGCCGTGGGTGAGCGGCAAAGACATCGTCTTGACGCTACTTCACAAATGGGGCGCGAAACAGTCGCAAGGCATGTCGGTCGAGTTCGTAGATGTGAATGGGCAGCTGCCCATTGCGTACCGCCACACAATCGCCAACATGATGGCCGAAGCCGAGGCGCTCAATGGCATTTTTGCGCCGGACCAGATCACTGTCGAGTGGTGCCGAAAGAAAGGAATGACGAATCTCCCATACCCCGCTCTTGCCCCCGGAGAGGACGCGCGCTACGAGATCGACGAGGAGATCGAGATTTCCGACATCGTTCCTTTGATCGCCAAGCCATTTCACCCCGGCAATGCGGTTCCAGCGCGCGAAATTGCAAAAGAACGGATCCCATTCGACAAAGCATTCATCGGGTCATGTACGAACGGTAGTTACGAAGACCTCCTGGAAGCCGCGTTGGTCGTCAAGGCGGCGCGGGATGCAGGACACCTGCATTCGAGGCGGGAACTGATCATTTTCCCGGGTTCGGGCGGCGTGAAGCGCATGATCGAACAACCGGAGATTCGATTGGGGGATCGATCAATCGCCGAGGTATTGAGGGAGGTCGGTGCCAAGATCCGTGACTCGTGGTGCGGTCCGTGCTTCGGTCAGGGACCCGACGCGCTCTCGTGGGGGCAACGGGCGATCACTTCATTCAACCGAAACTGGCAGAACCGGATGGGCCTGGGTGGACAGGGCTACCTCGCCAGCCCCGCCGTCGTAGCCGCGTCGGCGATGCTCGGGTATATGGCGCCGCCCGATGACTTGGGCATCGACTGGAACGTCGAGAAATTCGGTATTTGATAACCCTCGCACAACGAAAGCTCGTGGCGACAATGGGACGTTTGTTTATCGTCGTACTGGCGACGACGTTGGTTGTCGGGTCTGCCCTCGCGGGGCCCAAAGATCCGATCGTGGGACAGGCTTTCGACCGTGTGGTCGACGCGCAGGACCTCGATTTCCAGCAATTCCTCCGGTCCGTGTTTCCGGAATCCGAGGGGTACGTCGTCAGCGGACCGCTCGATCCGCTTTACGCTGGCGATCCGGAGCTCGAGGCGCTGTTTCACACGACGCGGATCATCTGCGCGACGCTGGATGCGTTCGACGCTGCCGAATCCCTGGCCGGGACGAAAATCGCTCGAGCCCCATCACGCGTTGCGTATCAAATAACGAGCAAAAACGGTTTCGCGCACGTTGGCCGCATAGTCGAATTCCCGTGGCAGGAGCACCAGCGGTCCGTGTTGGTGATGACGTACCAACAAATGAGATGGCTGATCTGGCTGGGGGGAGTTGGGCGATCACCGGCCAATGAGGAGCTTAGGGAACCGTTCGAAGAGTACTCGGTCGCGATATCACAGACCCTGCACAGATGTGATGGGGAGGGATACGGTTGGCCGGATGATTCGGCGCCGACGGCGAAGGATTACGGGCTGTCTTCCGAATACGAGTTCTATCCGCCTCGTCCCGAATACGTGATTCAAGGCTATCAGAATTACAAAGACTACATCCACCGGCACTCGGATATTGAGACGTTTTTTGCCGATGGTATCCTCGCGTTCGTGCCCAGCGATTCCTTACTCGATGTGTTGAAGCGCGATGCCGCCAAGATCGCGTGGCCCAACAAAGAAGCGCCGCTTCTTCAACACGAGTTCAAGAAATTCTTCGATCGTGGTGGCGACGTGCGCACTATGATGACGCTCACCGCAAAAGCCCTCGAGAAACTGAAACCTGGCGAATATTTTTACGCCGTCGGCGTGAACGGCACCATACGTTTTGCGTACGAAATACCGCGCGAGGAAGTCGAGCGGGTCGAGAAAGAATCCGGGCAAAAAGACCCTCGCGCAAACCACGCGTTCCTGTTTCCCGGCGAGCCGGTGCTGACTGCCGGGGCGTTTTTCGTGGCCACTGACCCCGATCCAGGAATTGTTGAGGTCAACACGCACTCCGGCCACTATTTTTACAGCAATGTAACGGAGACGATTCGCCGCGACGTGGCTGTTCGGTCGGACGAATACTTGCTGACGATCGGTCACTTCTTCGCAGCGCTCGATCGCGCGGGTATCCCGTACCGCGATGTCCTGATCAGAAAAATGTAGTTGGAAAGGAGCAAGCAACATATGGAGTATCGGCACCTCGGATCGTCTGGACTACAAGTCTCTGCGCTTTCATTGGGCGCTTGGGTCACGTACGGCTCACAGGTGGGAGAGGATGTGGCGTATGAGTGCATGTCGGCTGCTCATCGGGCCGGCGTGAACTTCTTCGACAACGCCGAGGCGTACGCCAGCGGCATGGCGGAGACCGTCATGGGAAACGTGATCAAGCGGGCCGGGTGGAAACGCTCCGACCTCGTAATTTCGACGAAGATCTTCTGGGGAGGGAAGGGGCCTAACGACCGGGGACTGTCGCGGAAACATGTGATCGAGGGTACCGAGGCTGCGCTGGAACGGCTGCAGATGAATTATGTCGATCTGCTGTTTTGTCATCGCCCCGACCCGAGAACGCCCATCGAGGAGACCGTACGGGCGGTGAACTATCTCATCAGCCGCGGCAAAGCGTTCTATTGGGGGACAAGCGAGTGGAGCGCGCAGCAGATCATGGAAGCGGTGGCCATCGCGAGGCGCGAGCGCTTGATACCGCCGCAGGTGGAGCAACCAGAATACAACATGCTTCACCGTGAACGCTTCGAAAAAGAATACGCGCGACTGTACACCGAAGTGGGCCTGGGTACGACGACCTGGAGTCCGCTGGCGAGCGGGTTATTGACGGGGAAATACGACACGGGGGTGGCACCGGCAGAGAGCCGCGCCAACGTGAGAGGGATGGAATGGCTGCGTGACCGGTTGATTGGTGAAGAAGCGGCAAGTGACATAGACAAGGTCAAAAAACTAAAGAAAGTGGCCGACGCTCTCGGGTGTACACGCGCGCAGCTGGCCATAGCGTGGTGCCTGAAAAATCCAAACGTAAGCACCGTTATTACCGGCGCTTCCAGCGTGGAGCAAGTTGACGAAAATATGAAAGCGTTGGACGTGGCTAAAAAACTCAAACATCCAGTGATGGACCGAATAGAAGAGATATTAAATAATCGGCCGGAGCCCGTAATCGATTTTCGTTGACGGGGACGTAATACGGATGGCGTTGTGAGTAACACAGGAGATCCATAGTGAGTAATCTGCGAATTTACGACCCACTGGCGGACGCATTCCGCAGGTGGGGCTATTTGGCGGGCAATCTGGATCCGTTGGAAAGGATAGTCCCGTTCACACACCCGGATCTTGCAGATGCTATCGCTGCGGCGAAACAGGATGACGTCGACCGCTGGCGGTCGATTTATTCATCGTGCCTGGGGATTGAATTCATGCACATGGTTGACCGTGAGAAAGTCGACTGGATGCGCGAGACGATCGAGAAAGGGATGCCGGAGGTCGACGTGCGGCGAATACTCGGCCGACTAATGGAGTCCGAAATGTTCGAGCGGTTCCTCCATTCGCGATATGTGGGCAGCAAGCGGTTCTCGATCGACGGTATTGCGGGATTGATAACGTTATTGGATTCCATACTCGAAACGGCGTCGGACGGCGGTGCAGAGTACTTGTATATCGGAATGAGCCACCGTGGCCGCATCAACGTGATGAAAAACATCGTTGGTATACCGACGGAAGACATTTTCGCAAGTATGGAGGACGTGGATCCGAGAAGTGTTCTGGGCGCGGGTGACGTCAAATATCACATGGGGGCGACAGGCCGGTACGAAACGCCCGGAGGCAAGTTCGTAGAAGTCCACCTGGCGACCAATCCCAGCCATCTCGAGTCGGTGGACTCCGTGGTCATGGGAAGGACGCGCGGGCGCCAGGACCGTTGGGGAGAGAATGGACGGACAAAGTACCTGCCGGTGACGTGCCACGGCGACGCGGCCTTCTCCGGTCAAGGAATCACGTCCGAGACGCTCAACTTCGCAGATCTTCCCGATTACACGGTGGGTGGCACCATCCGAATCGTGGTCAACAACCTGGTCGGCTTCACAGCGCAACCCAAATCGCTGCACTCCACACGGTTCGCGTCCGACGCGGCCAAGAGGCTTTCCATACCCATAATCCACGTCAACGGAGAGGCACCGCGGGCGATATCTTGGGCGGGAAAGATAGCCACTGAATTTCGCAACCAATTTCACACCGATGTGGTGGTCGACATCATCGGATATCGGCGATATGGTCACAGCGAGGTCGAAGATCCCACGCTGACGCAACCCCTTCTGTACCAGAAGATAAAAGACCGGCCAATGCTGTGGGAAATTTTTGCGCAACGGATTGGAGTATCGGAAGCGGTGGTGGAAGATATGCGCGAAGACGTCATGACGCGTTTGTCAGAACGCCAAGAGATTGGCAGGTCCAAAGAAACCCGACCGACGTTTTGGAAGTTGCCGGACTTCTGGGGGAGATACCACGGTGGATTATACGACAGCAAATGTGATCAGGACACGGGCGTCGATCTGACCCGTTTGAAAGAAATCACAGAGCGGATTACGACATCACCGGGTGATTTCAATGTACACCCGAAGATAGAGAAATTCTTGACACAGCGCAGGGAGATGACGGAGGGAAATCGTAAGGTCGACTGGGGGATGGCAGAAGCGCTGGCGATCGGTTCCTTGTTATGGGATGGTGTCCGCGTTCGATTCACAGGACAGGACACCCGCCGGGGGACGTTCAATCACCGCCACGCGGTGTTGATGGACGCGAAAACGGCGGCGGAATACGTTCCGTTGGAGCAGCTGCACGCCGACCAGGGCGAGTTCACAGTGGTCGATTCGCCTCTTTCAGAAGCGGCCGCGTTGGGATTTGAATACGGCTACAGCCGTGAGCTCCCAGACGGACTTGTCATGTGGGAAGCGCAATTTGGTGATTTCGCCAACGGCGCCCAAATCATCATCGACCAGTTTTTGTCAGCCGCCGAGGACAAATGGAAGTTGCTATCGGGCATCGTCTTGCTGTTGCCGCATGGATACGAAGGGCAGGGGCCGGAGCACTCGAGTGCGCGAATAGAACGGTTTCTGGAACTAGCCGCCGAGGACAACATGCAGATGTGCCAGCCATCGACTTCGGCGCAGTATTTTCACATTCTACGCCAGCAGGCATTGCGCACGTGGACAAAGCCGCTGGTGCTGTTCATGCCCAAGAGCGTATTGCGCGCGGAGCCGGCGTGTTCAGACGTATCGGAGTTGACTGCGGGCCGGTTTCAGCATGTGATCCAGGACAAAGAAGTGGGCGATGCGAAGGCGATCATTTTGTGCTCGGGTAAAATCGCTCATGAGTTGCGCGCGTATCGCAAGAAGCGTAACGTCACGGACCGGGCGATCGTAACGATAGAACAGTTCTACCCGTTTCCTGAAGACCAGCTGGTCGAGGCGATTGCTCGTCACGGCAAGAACAGCAAGGTCATCTGGGTACAAGAGGAACCTTCGAATATGGGCGCGCTGAATTTTCTGCGGCCGAAGCTGAAGACCGTCGTGGGAAACCGATGGGTCACCAGCGTGAAGCGCTACGAGAGTGCCGGGCCGGCGACGGGATCGGCCAAAGCCCACAAGCTGGAACAGCAGACCCTCTTAGAACTCGCCTTCGCTTAATTTCTGGGATTCGCCCTCGAGCAGGTGCGTTAGCGCTAGGACGTGGTCCTCGGTCGTACGGATGTTGCCGATGGCGCACCGAAGCGTGAAGCGGCCGTTGACTTTCGTGTGAGAGAGGAATGCCTTGCCGCTGCGGTTGACTGCCTCTAAGAGCGACTCGTTGAGGCCGTCCACCGTTTCCGAATCGGCCGCTAGGCTCGGGGGGGCGAATCGGAAACATATCGTGCTGAACTCGACCGGCGCTACAACCCTGAAATCCGGATGGCGATCCGCCCAATTCCGAAAAACGTCTGCCAGACGAATGTGTTCGCGTATCCGTTTCTGAAGCCCCTCGACCCCGTAGTAGTTGATCACCATCCACAGCTTGAGCGCGCGGAAGCGGCGCCCCATCTGGAATCCATAGTCCATCAAGTTCGGTTGATCCGCTTCGTCGTCCGATGTCAGATACTCCGGCACCAGCAAAAAAGCGTTACGGAGCGCGTCGCGGCTGCGGCAAAACAGCACGCTTAGATCAATGGGTGTGAACAGCCACTTGTGCGGGTTGATCACGATCGAATCCGCACGTTCACAGCCGTCAAAAATGTGTCGTTTCTCCGGCAGGATAGCCGCGGCCCAAGCGTACGCCGCATCGACGTGGAGCCACAGGCCGTACCGTTCGCACGCATCAGCGATGTCTGGCACCGGATCGACGCTGGTGGTGGAGGTTGTACCCACCGTTGCCACCACACAGAACGGTCTGTGCCCTTTGGCGAGGTCTTCCTCGATCGCACGCGTCAATTCGTTGGTATCCATTCGAAACTGGTCGTCGACGGGTACGCGCCGGACGTTTCGGACGCCCACGCCCGTGACGATTGCAGATTTTTCGATCGAAGAGTGGGCTTCCTGCGACGCGTATAAGACCAGACGCGGAACTTGGTCGCGCCCGGGCATCCCTTCCATCCGAATATTCAAGTCGGTTAAAGCCTCGCGCGCGGCCGTTATCGCGATCAGACTAGAAGTCGAAGCGGTATCCAAGATCTGCCCAAAGAACGGCTCGTGTAGTCCTAAGAGCTTACGCAGGTAGTCCAGAGACAACGTCTCCAGCTCGGTTAGGGCCGGGGATGTCCGCCACAGCATTCCGTTGACATTGAGGGCCGCCGATAGCAGCTCGCCCAGAATGCCCGGATAAGAACCCGATATGGAAAAATAGGCAAAAAAGGACGGGTGGTTCCAATGGGTGATTCCTGGGACAATCTTTGAATCGAAATCGTCCAGGATATCGCTCAACGCGCGGCCTTGCGGTGGTGGGTCTGGAGGGAGCGAAGCTCGAATCTCACCCGGTGAAACCCGCGACAATACCGGATATTCACCGGGCCGGTCGAAATAGTCGACCATCCAACGGGCGACACGTTCAACCGCCGCCACGAACTCAGCTGATTCTTCTTGAAACTCGTCTCGGTTCATACGGCAAGGCTGCGTTACTCGAAAAGGCCGACAGCTACTGGGTCTTTATGGCGTCAAATAACGGCTGCATCGTTTCGAGATCTTCAAACCGGTCGATCAAGTCGTAGATCTCCTCTACCTTTTCTTGCGACAGTTCGGGAGCAGCGAGCGCGGCAAACTTCACTATCAAATCGTCTTTGTCCATCGGCATTGCTGCGTGTCCCTTGGGATATTCCACATACTGTTCAAACGTTTGGCCACCGGTCGTTTGGATCCGCACCAGATTCGGCTGTTTCTGGGGGAACAGCGCTTCGTACTCGGGCTCGGCCGATACCTTGATTAGAGGGAGAAACTTGCGAATCGCGGGGTCCTGAATACTGGCGTCTTCGAATTCGTGCGGGGTGACCTTGCCCCTGGCGCAGGCAGCAGCCAGACAGTAGGGAAGGCTGTGGTCGGCGGTTTCCTTGCTCTGCGGGTCGTATTTTGACGGGTCGGAAAGGATATCCGCCGCTCGGGAGATCGTCTTGACTTCGACGGACGCGATGTCTTCCGGTTGTAAGTTGTGGGTTCGGATCAGACCTAGCGTCGCGGTGATCGGCGCGTGGGTGAGTGCCTCCGTTGGGTGGGCTTTCATTCCGCATTGAGTTATTTTGAACGAGTCACCGAGACCGTCCGTCATCTTGGATTCGTCCCAGCCTTCGCCCAGGCAGTGCATGAGTCCCTCTTTTCCGTCCATCGCGTGCTCGGGGCCGGTGTATCCTTCGCGCGCGAGTAAAGCCGCTTCGACGCCGGCCGCAGTGGCCAGAGGATCGACGGTGTTTTTCATCATCGTCAATTTGCCCGCGGTCACAGAACCGGTCGAGGAGTGCGAGGACCCTGAGATGCCAGCCGCGTTGACCAACTGGGCCACGTCCAAATCGAGCATTTTGCCCGCAGCGTAGGGCGATGCGAATTGTGTGAGGGTGGCGTGATGCCAGCCTCGCTCGCGGATACCGGGGATAGCGAATTCGCACAGGCGCATCTCGATCTCGTAGGCGATGATAACCGCCGTCAATACGTCGGCGCCGTTTTTGCCCGCGTATTCCCCGGTCGAGAGCGCCGCCGGTATGATGTCGCTCGGGTGAGACGGGTCTTGCATCCAGTAAATATCGTTATAGTCCATTACGCGGATCAAAAGACTGTTGATGAGCGCCGCCTGGACCAGAGAAGCCTTCTCGCCGGTCCCGATGATGGTCGCGTGGTCGTTGCCACCGAGAAACTGGAGTACCCGCCGGTACATCTTGGTGTCTTCCTGCTTCAAACCGCCCAATGCGCAACCCACACTGTCAAATATGAACCGTTTCGCCGCCGCACGCGCGTCCTTGGGGATTTGATCGTAAGTGAGGTTCACGGTGAATTGGGCGAGAGTCTCTGTCATCGTGGCCATAAGCGAGTCTCCTTAGTACGACGTAAAACCCTATAAAGTAAGAATTTTTCGCATCTTAGCACACAATTTGCTCGTTTGTCCAGGCGGCAGATTAGGCCCGTTTCGCCGCCGCACGGAAGGGAAAATTTTTCCGCCCGGGATCGGGAATTCTTGCGTCCAATGTGTACTGTTTTTGCTTGCTAATGTCTTTCTGACAAGCAATTAGGAGATCAGATGCTCGATCGTTTGCTACGCCCCATCAGAGAAAGCCTCTCGTCGAAAATCATCGCTCTCGTTTCTGCGAGCGTGATTGTGACGGCTCTACTCGTCGGCATCGTCACGATGCGGAGCACGCGGACGTTTTTGACCGATCAGACAACAGAAAAATTCCCTTCTGTACTGAGTACCACGCAGTCAAAGGTGAAAATCTTTTACGAACGGCAATTCAACGACCTCGTTCGCCTCTCGCAGTCCAAAGTGTTCGTACAAAACTTGCAGCGTCTCGCCGACCGCGCTGAATCCAACGAATGGGATGAAAAAGCCGCAGAAGAGTTGAACAAGTACCTGGCAATCGTTCACGGCAAGTTCCCGGTTTATGAGGAACTGCTGGTTTTGACGCATAGCGGTAGAAACATCGCCGCTACTGATACAGTGGCCGCCGTGCAGGCCTATTCGGTTCTACAGAGCATTTGGGAGGAGGATGAATTGGCGAGGCTCTCTCCCGCGCAGATACAAGCCGACGGATCACAAGCTTATCAATGGCTGTTCAGCCCGGTGGGAGACCCCGCTGAATACGGTGAGGAAGTCTACATAGTTGCCAAAGTTGATCTTGAGCAATCTGCCGCACTCCTCAACGAAATCCACTTGGGCAGAGGCGGGGAATTGTATCTTCTCGACGACCACGGCCGTTATCTGACGCAGCCTCGTTTTGCTTCGAAGAACTTGCTGGGAAAACAGAGAATGCAAGTGCCTACGCGGGATGATGGGAGGAGAGAGGTCGAGAAGAGATCATCCTACGGTAAACGAAAAGTATTCAGCGGGATCATACAAATCGAAGAGATGGGCTGGTGGATCGCGTACGAGGAGGATTTCGAAACCGCAATGAAACCGGTATTGAACACGCAAGCGCGTATGTGGATGGTCGTGATCCTCATTGGAACGGTTTTCGTCGTCGTTGCGTTCAAAGTGGTTCACTCTATGATGAGGCCGGTCAAAGCCCTGAAGTTAGGAGCAGAGCGTATCAATGAAGGACTGGTCGGCGTAAAAATTCCGAAAACGTCGAACGACGAAATTGGGATAATGATCGACACGTTCAACGAGATGGCCAAGACGATCACGTTATCGAAGGCGGAGTTGCAGTACAAGAACAAGATGCTTAATTCACAGAACGATCAGCTTCATGATATGAATCAAAGGCTAGAAGAGCTTTCCATCACGGACGGACTGACGGGGTTGTTCAACCATCGCCATTTCTGGAATATTCTCAACACGGAATTGGCTCGCGTGAATCTATACCAGGGGGACCTGGCGCTGCTGCTAATCGACCTGGACGACTTCAAACGGGTGAACGACCAGTTCGGTCACGCGGTGGGCGATTTGCTTTTGCAGCAGATCGCGGAAACTCTCAGAGAAAAGGTGCGCGACACGGATATCGTTGCGCGTTACGGTGGTGAGGAGTTCGCGATCCTGCTTCCGGACACCGACCAAAAGGGCGTGCAACACGTATCGGAAAAGCTGCGGTACGGCGTGGAGTCGATACGCTTCAAGGTGCCGGAAACGGACATCACGATCTCGGTCACTATCAGCGTCGGGGTATCGGTGTTCAGAGGCAACCGCCGCGAGTTCTTCAACGCCGCGGACCGCGCGCTCTACCTCTCGAAGAGCGAGGGCAAGAACCGCGTCAACTACGCCCTCCAGACGTAGTACCTCTATGTTCCTCTGCCGAATCAACACGTCGTACCCAGCGTAGAGTGGTGGCCGGCCCTAAAGCCGGACCGGCTGAATGAATCTTGATGCCCAAAGGGAAAGGAAGGCGCTAGCGAATCAGCGACTTGTGGACCCAACCGGCGGTGCCGTCTTTCGTGCGGATCTTTGACCAGTTTGCGTTCGTCTCGATTTGGACAATGACCGTGCCGTAGTTCAACTTCTCGATGATCTCGTATCCAGTACCGGGACCCGATCTTACATTGGCGAGTGACACAGCGATGATCCGGGAGTCCCCATCCGTCATGACGACGTTCATGCGGCGCTCGGTCTGATTGAGGATTCGCATGGCACGATTCGAGAAATATACAGCGGCGGCGTAGTTTCGCCTTTTTATCATCTCGTCGCTGGTTTCGAGTTTGGCGGTGACTTCGGACACGGTAAGTGAGTCGAGGACGTCTGCGCCGCTTTCGAGCATTTTCTCGAACAACAGCTGCGCTTCTGCGACAGAAGCCACGGCGGAAGCCTTCGTCTCCTTGAGTCTCAGACGTTTTTCCAGGCTGACGAATTGGTTTTCAACTCGGTCGAGATCGTTCTTTATGTTTTCCAATTCGTCTGTGAAAAGCTTGTTCAGCTCGACCTGCCTCCGGTTCTCAGCGCGTAATTTCGCTATATCCAATTCTTGCGACTGCACTCTGTTCCGAAGACGATTATTTTCCGCAAACAACTCGATGCGTACAGAATCCGATTCCGTCGAAGGGTCGGTTGAAACACGCGTTGCGGGGCTCATCCAGTTGCAGCCTGCCGCGGTGAGCAAGATGCACACACAAACATACGTTTTTGCAACAGACCAGGTGGTTGTAGTGACAGATCTCATACTGCCGCCAAAGAGCGCAAAATGTATGCCATCGCGGCGCTACATCAAAGCTTGTATCTTATTCTTATCAATAAGGATGTGGTGGGGGCGCGGAGTGGATCAATTAGCGCCCGACTAGTGGCTTCGGTTGCGGAGCGCCTGGTAAGAGCGCGTGATCGAAGTGGCGGCGAAAACCTTGAATATCGCCCCGGGGATGAACGGCAGCATACCCAAGCGAAGAGCCAGGGAAAGGTCTGAGGTATAGATCACGGCGAGGTGTGAAACGCCCACAGCGAAGATCAGTCCGGTGCCGATAGAGAACGCAAATACCTGGCGACGAAGCGTCGGCAAACGGCCCGTCAGACGGCTGACCAAGTACGGGACGATCAAGAATGACAATAGATACCCGCCGGTGGGGCCGGCGAACACACTCAACCCGCCCAGATGGCCGGCAAATACGGGGACGCCGGCGGCGCCCATTCCGACGTAAAGGATCTGGCTGAGGGTGCCGTAGCGGCCGCCGATAGCTGCCCCGGCCAGCAATACGAACAGGGTTTGGAGCGTTACCGGTACTGGCATCAAGGGGATGTAGACGTTCGCGCCCACGATCGTCAGACCGGCGAATACCACCGACCCGAACAATCCTCGAGCCACAGACCGAGAACCCAATACGGTCGCCGTGGCCGCACTACTTAGGTCGAGGACTCTGGTTTTGCCGTACACCCTTGATTCTCCTCTCGATCGGGTAGTCGCCAATCTGACCAAGATCAGTACGTCTGTCAAGCCAAAACACTTTAACCGTCGGGCATTAGGGCGCACCGAACACGTAATCTGGGGGCACCTTCAGAATGTGTTCGACGGTCGCGCCGCACACATCGGCGTATTCCCGTATGATGCGCGAGAAGCGGGTGGGCATTCCGTCTTCCCAAAAAACAGACCCCCAAACAGAGCAGGGGTCGCCAGCTCGGCCGTTGGTTTCGCCGCCGTCGGCGGAGAACGGTTGGTGTGCCAGTTCGGGGACCACCATGGCTGTACGCCAGCCGTGGCCGGCGGCCGCGACGATATCCGCCGCAGGGTTGTCACCGATGAACAGGACGGATCGCCCGCCGGCGCCAAGTTTTTGCTCGAGATCGGCTGCGCTCCCGCCGGTCCACACACTACAAGCCCCGGTTCGTTCGATCCACTCGATATTGGCTGACGGACTTTCGGCCGCGCTGAAAAAATGAGGTTTGTCGGCGTGGACGATGACTGCATCGAACAACGATCGCCAACTCCCAGCCGGGAGCTGCGGGCCGAACACGTGATCGATGAGGACCGTCGCGTATCGAAATCCGGAGTTGGTGATAAGAAAGGTCTTCTTACCGGCGTCACGCAGTTTCTCGATCATGGCGACCACGCCGGCCCGACGCTCTACGAAACGGCTGAGGTTCTGTAAGATGTGACGTTTTAACTCGCCTCGGGTGTGTGCTCGGTCGAGCATTTGGCGGATGTCGACGAGCACCGAACGATAGTCAGGCCGCCCACGCGCGATCTGCGAGAGGGCTTCGGCCACCTTGACGAACAGCTGGCTGGCGGGGAGGTCGAACGGCGAGTCGAAATCGGCGTATCGATCGCATTGGACCGCTATGGACCGGGTCCCGTAACACGAAGCGATGGTAGCAGCGTCGAGGGCCTCCGAGCCCCGGAATGCTCGGCGAACACGGTCGCGGGAATCCAGCTTCACCAGGGCGCCGACCTGGAGATCGGCAACCAAACCCCGGGAGATCTCGGAATTCTTGTAGCTGAACTGGGCTATAGACCGGGGGTACCCCCGGTCGTCTATCAGGTAGCGGCAGGTTTCCGAGAACGCCAGCTCGTTGACCGCCTGATCGTCGTAGACGGCCAACGTGTGGTCCAGATCAAGCCCGACGGCTTCTATCTGTCTAAGGTCAAGTAATTGGTTAACATAGACGTCTTCAGCACGCCGGACATTTCGATTGTCCTTATGTTTTTGTGATTCGCTTCTCATGACGGGATGGGTTCGAGCATACCGCGGCCAGAAGGTGGTAGACAACCGAAACGTCGCATTCTGAGGACGATTCGACCAGTTTTATAGTCGGGAAACGGACCTCTTAATTAACAATTTACTTAAAGATTCGAGTTTTCCAGTTTGGATGGCTAAATTGTCTTGCATTTTGCACGATTTATGGCTACGAATAGAGTATAGGGCGAAGAAGCGGCGAGAAGCACCGCCGCGGAGGGCATGAATCGGCTGGTTAACAAATTGAACAACCCCACCAGATTGTACGAGGAGAAGAGATGAGTCACAAGTTCTTCACGGTTGAAGAGGCCGGTGCGCTCATAGGCTTCTTGGATACTATTCTTGAGAGAATCAGGCGAAACAAACAACGTTTTCTCTGGCTTCAAGAAGAGATATCAATCCTGAAGTTGATCGTCGAGTGCGGGGCAAACACAAGGGAAAACGAGAGAGAGGAAAAGGTCAATCCCGACGCGATAGAGCTCGAAGAAAAGCTCGCGCAGTATAACGCAGTGGAGAAGGAGATCGAAAAAGGCAAATCTGCGATTACGGACACAGGTTGTATTGTTCGCGACGAAGATCAGGGCCTAATCGATTTCTTTTCCGTACAGAACAACACGGTTGTGTACCTTTGTTGGAAAAAGGGAGAAGAATCGGTGCAGTACTGGCATTCGATCCACGATGATTTCGAATCCAGGCAGCCGCTGATCCAATCACCGTTGACCTGATCCTGGACGATCGGCAAAATACTTCGAAGTTAGGACGATACCATCGCCATCGTCCTAATTTTTTCTCCCGTAGAGAAATACCGTTGCTACATCAAACGGTAATCGGGCCCGTCGCCGCCCTCGGGCGGCGTCCAGCGGATGTTGTCCATCGGACAGTTGATATCGCACGTTTGGCAGTGGACGCAGTTTGCAAAACTCACCTGAAGACGTAGATCGCCCGAATCCTCGTCCTTCTCCATCTCGTAGACATTGGCGGGGCAAAACCTGTTGCAGGGGTATCGGTACTTGTCGACACAGGTGTCATAACAAACGGTCGTATCTAGGATCTTCAGATGGCACGGCTGGTCCTCATTATGTATCGTGCCGGAATTGTAAACGTTGGACAACTTGTCCAGAAACTTCTCCCCGTCGGATTGGTGCGGCTCGGGAAGTTCGGCGCCGGGACCGTGGTAATCGGTAACGGACTCAAAAGAGTAGCGGTCTTCCTCGATTTTCTCATACGAGAGAACGTCACGTCCGCCGGTCAGCTGCTGGACGGCCATGTGGAAGAACGCCTTGGGTATCCCCAGGGAAAGCGCACGGTGGAAATGGCGCGCGCCGTACATCGACCGGCCGATATAGCTCTCGTAGACAGCCTTTTCATAAGGTGCCAGTGAGGCTTCCGAGAAATCGTTTCTTTTCAGCGCGTCCAGAATCGTCTCGGCGGCCAGCATCCCCGATTTCATCGCCAGGTGAATACCTTTGAGTCGGGACATGTCGACGAGACCGCCTGCCTCACCGACGAGCAACGCGCCGGCAGTATAAAGCTTCGGGACCGAGTAGTAGCCGCCGGCGGTGATTACCTTGGCACCGTACGCGATGCTTTTGCCACCCTCGAGGATTTTCGCGATCGTCGGGTGCTCTTTGAGCTGTTGTAGCTGTTCGTGCGGGTTGATGAAGGGGTCCTTGTAGTCCAACGGCGTGACTAGTCCGACGGACAACAGGTTGTCTTTCAAGTAGTATATCCACGTTCCGCCGACGCAGTCTTTTTTGAACGGATAGCCCATTGTGTGCACCACGCGTCCGCCTTCCACGCGTCCCTCGGGCATCTCGAATACCTCTTTGACGCCGGTCTCGTACACCTGCGTTGCTTTGCCAGCGTCCAGTTTGTGGTTGGAGATTAGTTGTTTGGAGAGATAGCCACGCGAGCCATCGCCGAACACGGTTACCTTGGCTCTGAGGTCGATGCCGGGCTCGTAGTTGCTTCTTTTTTCTCCATTTTTGCCGATGCCCTTATCGCCGGTGCGAACGCCGGTCACGACCGAGTCCTCTTCGAGGATCTCTACACCGGCAAAACCAGGGAAGACGTTGATTCCGGCTTCCTCGGCCAGGGCTCCCAGCCAGCGTGTAAACTTAGACAGAGACAAGGTGTAGTTGCCGTGATTGTTCATCTGCGACGGGGTGATCGGAAGCCGAAACGCGCCTTTTCGGGACAAGTAATAAACGTCTTCCTCGTCGATTTTCTTCTCCAACGGGCAGCCCTTTTCCTCGAAATCCGGTACGAGTTCGTGCAACGCGACGGGATCGAGTACGGCACCAGAAAAAGAGTGAGCGCCGATCTCTCGACCTTTTTCAATGATGGCGATCATCGGCTCCACAGCCGAGCCTTCACCGGTGGAGGATACTCGCTCGTTGTGGGTGTTGATTAGTTGTTGAAGGTGATAGGCGCTGGCCAGAGTGCCCGGCCCCGCGCCAACGAACAAGACATCGACGTCCAGTGTTTCGCGTTCGCTCATTTCTCGTTCCACCACTTTCGGATTCGACCGGATAACCGGATCAGCACTTCAAAATATGGAGCTTCTTGTCTATGATAGGGCATCGCAAGGTTTCGGTCAAAGCATTTGCGGAGACTGTGACTCCGGGCAACCCAAAGACATAATCGCTTGACAACAAACGGGAGTCGGGTACTTTAGAAACACATAGAAAATCATCGCTGGTTCTTTCGGAAAGGTTCATCGATGGCGACGAGAGTTGTTAGCACGCCGCTCGGCCAGAAATCGTCTTGGTGGGAGCGTATCTATCTTAAGGAAATAGGGCGAGGACTTGTCATCACGATGTCGCACTTCATCCGCAACATCGTCGCGCTGCGTGAGAACAAAGTTGGGATCACGTACCAGTGGCCGGAGGAACCCAAACCGCTTTTCGAGAATTGGCGCGGCGAACACCGTCTCATGCAGCGTCCCGATGGGACCCCGCGTTGCGTCGCGTGTAACTGCTGCGCTACGGCTTGCCCGGCCAAGTGCATCGAAATCGTGGCTGCGGACACGGGGGACGATGGGGTCGAGAAGTACCCCGTCAAGTTCGATATCGACATTCTGCAGTGCATATTCTGCGGGATGTGCGTCGAGGCCTGTCCGTGCGACGCGATACGAATGGATACGGGCAAGTTTAGTTCGGCGTGTTTCGAGGGCCCGGTCAAGATTCTCGACATCGGTTACCTGCTCGATAACCACCCCGAAGAGAAGAGCAAAATCAGCGAGGCTATCTACTAGGCCGCTTTCGCTAAACCGGGAGCGCCAAACGCCGCCCCGACGCCTCTCTACGTGGGTTACTCTGGAAAAATCTTACCTGGATTGAGGATACCGAATGGGTCGAACGCTCGTTTGATCCCCTTCATGATGTCTAATTCCGCCGTTGTGAAGGCGATCGGCATATATTTTTTCTGTACCCAACCGATCCCGTGCTCGCCGGAAATCAAGCCGCCCAAAGACACGGTCAATTCAAATATCTCAACGATGGCCTTGTCGAGCTGCTTGTTCCACTCGGCATCCGACATGTCCATCTTCAAAATGTTGACGTGGAGATTGCCGTCGCCGGCATGACCGTAGCAAACCGTGCGGATACCGTAGCGGGCCGCGATTTCTTTGACACCAACCAACAGGGGCACGATGTTGTTGCGAGGAACTACGGTGTCTTCTTCTTTGTAAACCGACACGGATTTCACGGCTTCACCTATCGCACGCCGCATCGTCCACAATTCGTTGGTTTTCGCGGTTGAGTCGGCTAGCAGCACGTCGACGGCACCTTCTTCCATGACAATCTCGCACACGCGCTCAGCATCGCGCGATATGGTTTCGGGATCGTCTCCGTCCAATTCGATGAGGAGTTGGGCGGCGGCGGTGACGTTAGGGATCTTGGTGTCGATGTGTTTTTCGGTTATCTCCAAAGCGTCGCGCTCCATGAATTCCAAAACGGAAGGAATGATGCCGGCGTTCATTATAGCGGGTACGGCGCGCGCGCACGCGTCCAGCGAGTCGAAGGGCACTAGCAACATCGATCGGTGTGCCGGTAGAGGAATCAGTCTGACGTAGACTTTGGTGATGATCGCTAACGTTCCCTCGGACCCGATAAGAAGCTGCGTGAGGTTGTACCCGGTGACGTTCTTGAGGAGTTTTCCTCCGTGCCGTATGATATTGCCGTTTGGCAGTACGGCTTCTAAACCCACGACGTAGTCCTTGGTTACTCCGTATTTGACGGCCCTTGGGCCGCCAGAGCACTCGGCCAGATTGCCCCCGATAAAGCAGCTGCCACGGCTGGCAGGATCGGGGGGATAGAACAGACCAAATTCTTCGACCGCCTCCTGAAACTCCTGCAAGATAACGCCCGGCTCCACGATGGCCATCAAGTTGTTGCGGTCGATCTCCAGGATGCGTTTGATCGCGGCGGTGGACAACACGATGCCTCCGTATACGGGCAGCGCGCCGCCAGAGAGGCCGGTACCGGCGCCCCTGGGGGTGACGGGAATGCGGAACTCCGTGGCGACTTTCATAACGGCCGACACGGCGTCGACGTTTTGCGGTAACACGACGACCTCGGGCATGAAAACGAGGTCTTCTGTTTCGTCGGACGCGAACAAGGTCAGGGTTTCTTGGTCGATCCGGACAAAGTTCTCGCCGACAGCCTCCCGAAGGCGGTGGACGACTTCTTCGTTCACTTTGCCGAAAGAGAATTTCGGATCGCTATCGCTCATTCAGTGCTCCCGTGTGTACAAAGTTTCGTCAGCATGTTAATCGCCAGCGGGCTCAAAACAAAACAAAATATTCC
>CBDVBX010000034.1:0-22840 GCA_965372335.1 uncultured bacterium
GTTTCTTGCGTTTTCGCTCACCGACCCCAACGGGTTCAACTCCATCTGGATTTACGGTGTGAAGGAAGGAAAACTTCGCCGTATGACCGGTGAGATGTGGAATGAGTTCGAGCCGGTGTGGGATCCATCCGGCGACTATCTCTACTACTTCAGCGACCGAATGTTCCAGCCACAGATCGGCAGTTACGAATGGAACTATCTCGTCGACCGCGAAACTGGCATCTACGCGGTGGCACTCAGAAAGGACGTCAAGCATCCTTTCCCGCCGCGGAGCGACGAAGTCAAACTGGACGGCGAAGACGAAGACGAGGATAAAGACAAAGACGAGGAAAAGAAAAAAGACAAAGACAAAAAAGACAAAGACAAAAAGGACAAGGACAAGGACAAGAAAAAGGAGTACATCAAGATCGATTTCGATGGCCTGATCGATCGGGTGTCCCGTGTGCCGGTGGACGAGGACAACTACCATAACCTCCACTCCATCGAAGGATACCTCGTCTACAGCCGGGGCGGTCCGTGGTACTACGGCCGATCGGGTGACATCAAGGCGTCCGTTCGTTTCTTCGACTTGAAGGAGCGCGAAGAAAAAACGGCCGTCAAAGAAGCCGGCTCCTACGTGCTGTCATTCGACGGCAAGAAGATGCTGGTGAGAGAAAGCGGCAACACCTTCAAGTTATACGACGCCAAGCCCAAGCCGGATGACGCGAAAAAGGTATCAACCGGCGGGCTTCAGGTCGACCGCGTACCGGCCGAGGAGTGGGCTCAGATCTTCGATGAGGTTTGGCGCCGCTATCGGGATTTCTTCTACGTATCGAATATGCACGGATACGATTGGGAAGCGATTGGGAATCAGTACCGCCCGCTCTTGAAGTATGTCGCGCACCGGTCCGATCTCAATTATGTGCTGGGTGAGATGGTTGCCGAGCTCTCCGCATCGCACTCCTACATCTCCGGCGGCGATTACGAGATCCCCGACCGGGCGCCCGTGGGTCTTCCAGGTGCGCGATTTGAATTGGACCCAAAAGCGGGCCGTTACAAAATCGTGAAGATCTTCCGCGGCCAGAATGAGGAGAGCCGTTATCGCGCACCGCTGACGGACGTCGGGGTGGATATCCAAGAGGGTGAGTACGTATTGGCTATCGACGGCCAACCGTTGACGGCGAAGGACAATCCATACCAAATCCTTCGTAACAAAGCGGCACATCCCGTCACCTTCTCGGTCAACTCCAAACCCACCGAAAAGGGTGCCCGGGACGTGACCTTCGATCCCATCCGTTCGGAGCGCAGTCTGGTTTATCTCAACTGGGTTTTGGCAAACATGGAGAAGGTCGACAAAGCTACAGATGGCAAGGTGGGCTATATACACATTCCTGATTGCGGGTCGAACGGCATCCGCGAGTTCATCAAATACTTTTACGGACAGATCCGCAAAGAGGGTCTCATCCTCGACGCGCGCGGGAACGGTGGCGGCAATACCTCGCAGATGTTCATCGAGCGTTTGCGACGGGAGCTGTTGAGCGTGGACTACTCGCGGAACAGCGAGTATCCCAGCACTTATCCGGCTACGGTGTTTCACGGCCACATGGCGTGCATTTTGAATGAGACGTCCGCTTCCGACGGCGATATCTTCCCGGCGATGTTTCGCAAAGCCGGTTTGGGACCGTTAATCGGCAAGCGGTCGTGGGGCGGAGTGGTCGGCATCTCTGGCCGCGGTACGCTTATTGACGGCGGGACCGTGTACGTGCCGGAGTTCGGCTTCATCAACACCGACGGCGAATGGGATATCGAGAACTACGGCGTCGAGCCAGACATCGAGGTGGAAAACGACCCCAAATCGGTCATCGAAGGACGCGACCCGCAGCTGGAACGCGCGATCGAAGAGGTCATGAAAATGATCAAAACCGATCCAAAGCAAATACCACCGCGGCCGAAAGATCCGGTAAAAACGAAATAGCCAGACCGCGCCGATTGGGTCGACTGTGGGCCGGGCCGCGCCAGCGGCCCGGCCTTATGCTTCGATGTGGCATGTTGCAGGCCGCAGGTCATCGCGAGAGTTCGATGAGGACCCGATTGACTTCTTCGTCGTTGGGAAGATTGGGTTGGACTTTGAAGAGGTAGTATCGGGCGCTGTCGGGATTGCTGAGCTGGTGTGCCACCAAACCCCGATTCTTCATGAGATAGGTGCGGACCGGCTCTTTGGGGCAAAGGCGCAGCCCTTCATTCAGGGTTTTGCGAGCGGTTTCGTATTTTCCCATCCGCAGCTGGAGCGAACCGAGGTTGTTGTATGCTTCCGCGAAATCGGGCTTCAAGTGGATGGCGTGCTCGTATAGTTGGTGAGCTTGCGTGCGGTCGTCCCGTGCGTCTGCAACGGCACCCAGGTTGTACAACGCGCCGGCGTACGTCGAGTCCCTTTCCAATGCTTCTCGAAACAACGAGTCGGCTTCGACCAGTTCGTTTTGATTAAAAACTATCAGTCCCAAGTTATTCCACGGAATAGGGTACGTATCGTCGGCCCGTATTGACTCTCTAAAGAGCGTTATGGCCTCGTTGATATACCCGGCGTCCTGTTTGTCCTGGCCAAGCTCGTTGAGGTTCACCGCGGCCTCGTGATTGATGGGTCGCGGCCCGTCTCGCAAGGCGTTCCACCCGATAACACCGCCCGCGATCAGTATCGCCGCGGCGACAATCACCGCTGGTGTGAGGCTTCCTTTTCGGCCCATTGCCCCGCCCGATGTAATCCGGGAACCGTTCAGCACATCATCGGGTAATAACGCGATCAACTCTTCCCGAAACGTCTTCGCGTCTTGATAGCGTTTGTCGATTTCCTTTTCGAATGCTCTGTCTAGCACGGCCTGCATGCCCACGGGTAACTCTTGTGAAGCCAACTTGAGCGCCCGCGGCGTATCGTTTCGAATCGAGTACATGACCGCCATTGGGTGCTCGCCGCGGAACGGATGCAATCCCGTGATCATCTCGTGAAACACGGATGCAATGGAAAAGAGATCGCTGCGCGCGTCCGCCTTCTGTCCCATGATCTGCTCGGGCGACATATACGAGATGGTACCCAGCGTGGTGCCCTCCTCGGTGAGCGTGGTGGACGACTGCAGATGCGCCAAACCGAAGTCCATCAACTTGACCACGCCATCTTTGGTGACCATGATGTTTTCCGGTTTGAGGTCTCTGTGGACGATACCCTCCTCGTGCAGACGACCCACTGCATCCAACAAATCGATCAAGCACCGGGTGGCCTTCTTCCACTCGATCGGTCCTTCGTCGATAATCTGGCGCAGCGTTTTGCCGTCGATGAGCTCCATGGCGATGTACGGACAGCCGTCTTCCTCGCCGGCGGCATAAACCGTAATGATGTTGGGGTGGGTGATTCGCGAGCAGGCGCGGGCCTCGCGGAGAAATCGTTCCTTTCCCTGTTCGCCGAGTTTCTGCGAGTGGATGACCTTGACGGCCACCGCACGGTCGAGTGTGGCGTCGCGGGCGCGATAAACCACGCCCATTCCGCCCTCGCCCAGCGTGTTTTCGATCACGTAACCCGCTATCCGCTTGCCTTCCATGGCCACAGATTAACAGGAATAGGGAAGGGCGACAAGGCTCCCGTCTCAAAACCCGAGTACGCCGGAAGACCGGTCTAGCCATCCTCGTGTTTTTTCAATACGAAGTATTGATATCCCTCTTCGAAATCATTTTTGAGGTCCGCATTGGACGCGCTTTCAACATCTATGATGTTTTGTTGTCTTCCGGCAGTGCGGGTATTTACAAGATATTTCAATGCGTAGCCGTATTCCTCGTATTTGGCCCTGTGTAGTCCGAACCTCATATCTCCGTTGGAATGGCCCCAGGCCGCGATGAGATCCGGCTTCCGCGACATGACATAGTCGGGATCGAATTTGTTATGTCCTAATTTGAAGAACGATGATTCCATACGGCCGATGTGAAGGTCGTTCAATCCGAGCATATCGATGGTGTATAGATCGGAGAAATACGGTACTTTGCCGGCGGCATCAATGGCAAGGGTTGCCCCAGGATGAGTATCGCCGAGAAACTTTCCAAGCGTTACCCATTGATCGTATTTGTTTGTCCGATAATCGAAGTTCTTATCATGCAGAACGGGTGTAAACTGAAAGAGCAGAACCACGATCGGAAATCCCACGATGGCGAGTCTGTCTTTGAAAAACCGTACACATCTGAACAACGCAAAAATCCCAACCGGAATGATAAAAATCAAGAATCTTTCGAGAAAGACATCACCACCAATGTAAAGCCAGTAAAGAATAAGTCCGAAAACATACACGGCTCCCGATTCCATTTCTCGAATCCCTGCCCCGCGATTCCTCTTGGTTTTGATCCGTCCATACAGGACGGCGGCAAGAATAAGAACGAGATACACGATCATTCCTTTCAGGAACAATACCTCGCGTGTTTGAACGACAGTAGTACGGATTCTCTCGATCAACGGGCCGGACACTTTGACATAATAGGTGTTGGGCAGCCAGAATCCGTAATACCAATATCGCCAGCTAAAGTAGAAGAGGACCACAAGACCCAGAACACCCAGCGATAAAAAGGCCGTCTTGTACCGCCGTCTCAATATAAATAGGCCCGCAGCAATGAGAGGAAAGATGAATCCATCGGCCCTGCTCAGGACCGAAACGAGTATGACCGTTGCGAACAGGATGAACTCCCGCCGGTTAAATTGCTTCGAGAGCCTGTCCGAAAGAATCCATATGGAGATCTGAATCAGCAGGACAAGAGGTGTCTCCATCCCAGAGGCGGTCCATACCCAAAGCACCGGGCAGAGCGCAAAGAGAAATCCGGCCAGATATGAATCAGCTTCCCCCCAGCAATGGGCAACGTGGTGACGGAATATCCAAAAACCGGCGATCAAAAAGCAAATATTCAAAAGGCACGACAGAAGGTAGATGTGCCCCCTCGAAATCATCACGAGCGGCGTCATTAGCAGAACATAAAGGAAGTTGGAATATCCTTCCACTTTCTCAGCCTCATTGTAAACGAGGCCCTTCCCTTCACCGAAGTTATCGGCATAGCGGTAGGATATATAAGCATCGTCACACCCCCAGGCGTGTCCCGGTCGGCCTCGGTGCGTGTAACCAAAGAACATATGGACCAGGCACGCGGCGATGAGGATCACCAAACATATGACACTGAAAAGGTGGCGTAAGAGACGTTTTTCCAAAAATCGATTCTTACTCATCATCAGCGTCTAATATCTGCGAAATTGGGGTGGTGCGCCGCCAGCAACGTGGTCTACGGTTTGTCGAGGATTTGATCGTATATCGCCATCGCCTCGTCGGTCCGGCCGACTTCGTTGTACAGCCGCGCGAGAATCGATTTGAGCGCGGTGTCGTCGGGGACCAGGTCGACCGCTTTTTCGGTTTCGAACACAGCGTCGGCCAGAAGGTTGTCGTTGAAGAACACACTCGCCCGCATGACGTGTCGGCTGATGGGACTGAGGCTGCCGTCGTTGTCAATCCGGTTCAACGCCGCAGCGAGCGACGTGCGTTCCTCATCAGAGATCAATTCGAAAAAAGCGGCCTTGCTGCGGAGCGGTGGAAACTTGAGAGGGTCGGTCGTCTCCACAGTCCAGGAGTAGGTTATACCCGTCACCAGAACCGGTGCGTCGGCGGGGTATTCCAGTTCGGTGGCACCATCGATCTCAGACTTCCACAAAACACCGGTGTCGTTGTAAAGCGTCAACCGGAGTTCCGCGGAGGCGTCGTCGGATTCCCACATAAATCGGGGGCGATCGTCGAGAATCCTGGTTTGTCGGGGGGAAACGGCGCGGAGCTCCTCTCCCCGATCGCCTCTCAAACCGGCGATGGAGCTCGTGCCCTCGGCGCTCTTGAGTTTGAGGTAACTCTGCGCCACCTCGAACCCGTTGTCGCCCATGGGTTTGGTCGGCTCTATTTTCCCATTCTGGGCTTTAGAACCCCGCACCGTCATGCTGCTGCTGGCTCCTATCGATATGTAATTACCGTTTTCGAATAGAATGTCGGTGCCGCCGTCTTTGCCCGTGCGAACCTCGTCTCCCGCGGCGAGCGGCATGCCGAACGTTCCCCGGACCGTCGATCCGTCCGCGCGGGCGACGGTCACCTCGCCCTGGCAGGCCATCAAGACGGCCAGGGGCGGTGGCGCCTCGGCGGCCACATTTCCCGGTCCGGACACCGGCTGGATCATCGCCGCAACGAGAACCAGCGCGGTGAACAGGTATCGCAGTCGCATTCTAGTTTTCCTCCGTGAATCCGCTTACATGCCCCGTGCCGTAACTTTATGTTATTTATTGCGATATAAATGCTGTCGCGGTTGCCCTCCGTTTCTCCTATTATATGACAAATCTGGGGCACAAAGGTTGACGATTTTTCTGTACCAAAGTCGAATTTGCCGAGGAAGGACCGATGGAGGAAGAGACCATATTTAGCAAAATCATTCGAGGGGACATTCCGTCGGATATCGTCTACCGGGATGACGTGGCGACGGCGTTTCGCGACATCAACCCACTAGCGCCGACGCACGTCTTGATCGTTCCGAACAAGATCATTCCGACGGTTAACGATGCGACAGTCGAGGACGAAACCGTGTTGGGCCATCTGTTCGTCGTGGCCGCAAGGATTGCCGAACAAGAGGGCATCGCCGAGAACGGCTATCGCCTGATCGTTAACTGTAACAAGCACGGCGGGCAGGAGGTCTTCCACTTGCACGTACACCTTCTGGGCGGCCGACCGATGGGGCCGATGGTCGTTCGCCGGTAGGCGCGCCGAAAGCGTTCGACAACTAAGCGGAACTCGCGAGCGAAGGAGAGACGAGTATGCTCAGAATCTTTATGGCCGCGTTGCTCGTGATGGCGGTATTTGCGATGCCAGTGTTGGGCGGCGAGCCGGCCGAAGGATCGCCGTTGTGGCCCGAGATCGAACCCTTTGAGAGCGGCTATCTGAAAGTGTCCGATGTTCACGAGCTCTACTACGAGCTGTGCGGCAATCCCGACGGCAAACCGGTGTTTTGTCTGCACGGCGGGCCCGGCGGCCGGTGTTCGCCGTACATGAGGCGTTTTTTCAATCCGGAGAAGTTTTTGATCGTTCTGCACGATCAGCGCGGGGCGGGGCGATCGAAGCCGTTTGCCGAGATCAAGGAAAACAACACACAAAACCTGATTGCGGACATCGAACGGCTGCGCACCCACGTTGGCGCGGAAAATATCATTCTGTTTGGGGGCTCGTGGGGCTCGACGCTGGGGCTGGCCTATGCCGAAACGTATCCCGAACACGTATCTGGCTTGGTGTTGCGCGGAGTTTTTACGGCGACGCGTGAGGAGATCGACCACTTCTATCACGGCGGCGTGCGCACATTTTTCCCGGGAGTGTACGACCGATTCGTGTCTTCGCTGCCCGATCCCGAAAGGCGGCCGCTTCCGCAGTATTTGTTCGAGCTCATCGAGAGTGACGACGAGTCGGTACGAAACAAGTACGCCTACGAGTGGGCACGCTACGAGATACGTATCGCCTCACTCGATTATCCCGATGAAAAGGTCGAGGAGTTGCTAGAGGATTTCGATCCACTGGCCTTTTCGCGGCTCGAAAACTACTACATGGCCAACGGGTGTTTTCTGGAGGAGGGACAGTTGTTTCGCGACGCGGACAAGATTCGCGACATACCCGTTGTGATGGTAAACGGGCGTTACGACGTCGTGTGCCCTCCGATCACGGCTTACCGCCTTCACAAGAGGCTACCCAGGTCCAAGCTGGTCATCGCCGAGAATTCCGGGCACTGGATGGGCGAGCCCGTGATCGAAAGCGCGCTTATCGACGCGATGCGCGAGTTCGAGGAGTAGTCATACGCTGAAGGCGGCGAGAGAACGGAGTACCTTGCAAATGAGTTTTCAGAATGTCATAAAACTTCCTGAGCCGCGGACGCGCGGCGACGTGTCGATCGAAGAAGCGCTGCTGCGGCGGCGGTCCACCCGAAACTTTGCGCGTAAGCCGCTCACTTTGGAAGAGGTGTCGCAACTATTGTGGGCGGCGCAGGGAATGACCAGTGCGGCTGGCGAACGAACGGCGCCGTCGGCGGGCGCGACGTTCCCGCTGGAAGTCTACCTCGTTGTGGGGGACGTCGACGGGCTTTCGGCCGGCGTATACAGGTACGGTTATCGAGAACACGAACTGAGAAAACTCGTCGACGGCGACAGGCGCGGCGCGCTCGCGGCGGCCGCTCTGGACCAGGAATGCGTGGAGGAATGCGCGGCGAACCTCGTCCTGACCTCGGTCTACGGACGTACGACGGTCGAGTACGGGGAACGCGGCGTGCGCTACGTTCACATGGAGGCGGGGCACGTGGGGCAGAATATCCATCTACAGGCGGCGGTGCTCGATGTGGGGACGGTGGTAGTCGGAGCGTTCGACGACGAAGCCGTCGTACGTGTTCTCGATATCACCAAGAAAGAGTTTCCGCTCTATATCATGCCTCTGGGGAGATTAAAGTAGGTCAATTCGGCAAGACGGCGCGCTTCCACCGGAGGGGCGTCTCCCAGGGGGCAAATATCGGACTTGGGCATCTTTTTTGCATAAATGACGTCAAGGCAAAATTTTCCGAGCAGGGAATTGACACTTATACGGCGAACAATCCAATCACGTCTCATACCTTCGTGTGACGAAAGGAGTTGGGGCTTATGGTGCACGATCCAAATTACGAAGATGCATGGGCGAGCATAGAAATACGAGCCGCCACGGCCGCAGAAGCGCCGGACATCGAACACGTCCTGTCGCTGTCATTTGCGGAATACAAGTCGCGTTACACGAACGCGGCGTTCGAACTGACGGCTCCTTCGCGGGAGCAGATCCTCAAACGTATGGACGAGGGGCCTGTGTGGGTCGCTGTCCACAACGGCGAGGTGGTCGGTACGATTTCGGCCATTCCCAAGGGCAGGGAGATTCGGATACGTGGCTTGGCGGTACCGCCCGCCGAACGAGGGCGGGCAATCGGGAGATTGCTGCTCGTGCACGTGGCGAGGTGGGCTTTTAAAAACGGTTTTCGACGTATGGCGCTGAGCACCACGCCGTTCTTGACGCGAGCAAACCGTGAGTACGAACAATTCGGGTTCCAACGCTCGTCGGAAGGTCCGCAAAGTGTTCACGGAACGCCCACGTACAAGATGACAAAGACTTTGTAAACGTTGCCGCCCTCCGGGGGCAAACGAGGCGCTCGACCGCCGGTCTATTGGGAACAAAAGCGGGCCGTATGATGCAAACGCATCATTGCGGCCCGTTCTTCATGTTGATTATAATTATAAGTTGGCTATATTTATAAGTGGATTCCGACCGTTCACTCCCCACGAATCACCGACATGGAGCCCATCATGTCACCACCACCGGCCACTGGCCTCGATCCCGAACTCAGGTATTTAGTTATGCTGACTCGCGCCGGTCTCAAACCTTTGAGCCGGTGGGAAGCGGGTCTCGATCACGATACCCGTCGTGCGATCGGGCGCCGGGGACTAGCCGTCGACACGGTTACTCGCCGGACCCGACTCGGCCGCAAGGTCCACGAAACGGTCTTCGCCAAGAGATCGGCCTATACGGGGCTGTACCGGAAGCGGTACCAGGGATCTCGCCTGGTGGACTCGCCCGCCGACGCCAGATTCCAGGGGCAGCTTTTCGGTTATCCGTCGTGTTGCGTGGACGCGTTCATCCGCGAACCGTACACACCCAACAGCCTCGACTCGCGCGATCAAGAGATCCTGTTTCATTGGGCGTGCCCGTCGTGCAACGCCACGCCCGGCGTGGTGCGCGACTATCGCCGGGCGCAATTGATATGGGGTGATGGTGTCACCGCGGCTACCGGGTCGCGAGGAGTTCCGCGCACGTGGAAGAGCAGCGGTGTGGGCAAGGTCGCCGCGTCTCTGGCGCTGGCGGCCAGTACGGCGGCACTGGCCGCATCCGCGCAGAATCCTCATCACTGGTATGTCCTGGACGACGGCGATCGCGACGGGTTTTCAGTTGCCGAGGAAGTGTTGATGGGGACCAACTGGCACCGGGCCGACACCGACGGGGACGGCATCGTCGACGGCGAACAGCTGGGAGCCTTGTTATTGCAGCTGATCACGCTGCCAGCACCTTGGCTCAATGTGCAAGATTTCGCGATGCTTGGATTGGTGACCTGTGAGGTGTGCGGCGAGGACGTCAACATGGGGTATGTGATTATTGAGAACATCTTCACGGGTCGGTCGATTCAATTAAATTACATCGCACTACACGCCTTGGAGAACGGATGCATGGTGTTTTCGTACCGACTCTGTGGGTGGTCATGCGGGCTGGTCTCTGGCGACCTCGATCTCGACCATCTGAAGCGCGTTTTGCAGCCGGGGTTCTTGCATCCTCATTCGGTCCCGGCGCGTGCGGGCGACAGCGATGGCGACGGCCTCACCGACGACGAAGAAATAAAGCTCGGCACCGATCCGAACGGCGGCAGCGACGGCTACCGGCTGGCGGAAGAACTCCTACCGATCGTTGCCGGGCTGCCTCGCGTCGAACACCACAACCGGCCCTACCTCATCGAGCGCGAGATGGACGGCGTCGAGCAGTGCGAGATCTGCGGCGAGACCTTCAACATGGGACACATAGACATCGTCAGTCCGCTGGACGAGATGACGGTGTCGGTGCCGTACGTGGCCCTGCACATGCTCGCTCACGGCGGGTTTGCGTACGACGGAACCGTCAACGACGGCGAGGTGCTTCCGTTGATTTTACGAACGGTCCTCACCGCCAATGGGTCGTCACACTGGGTAACAATCGCTGGGGACAGCGACGACGATGGTCTGCTGGATTCTGAAGAAGCGTATTTTGGACTCGACCCATCAATCGGCGACGAGGACAACACCGAACGGTGGGACGGCCGTGAGATCGCCGTTCGCATGGCGACAAAGATCTCCGTTCTGCCCGAGGGGCCGCTGACGAATCAAACCCACGTGATCCACCATCCGACCCGCGGCTACTACGACTGCCTGGTGTGCGGCCAAGCGGTCGACATGGGCTATATGGAAGTGGTCGATCCGGTCGCGGGCAAGTCGGTCGACGTGTCGTACTACAACCATCACTTTATGGAATTAGGAAGCTATTCGACCGACCGCGACGACCTTTACTCACGCGTCGACCCGACTCAATTAGGCGAGGTGCTAGGCATCACGACGATTACTGGCGTCAACGGCGCCACACCGCCGCCGTTCTCGTTCGTCAGTGCACCCAACCCGTTTGGACCCGAGCGCGGAACGCGGCTACGTCTCACGCTGCCCACCGCCGGGCCTGTCGAGGTCGCCATATTCGACGTCAAAGGTCGCCGCGTGCAGACACTGTTCTCCGGCAACGCGTCCGAACCGGAGCTAGTCCTCCGTTGGAACGGCGTCGACGGCAGCGGTCGCACGGTCGCGGCCGGCACCTACTTCTGCCGGGTGCGGATCGGACAGGCGGTGGTCTCCCGCAAACTCACGCTGATCCGCTAGACGCCCGACTTTCTTTTTGAATCCCAATTTGCTATATTGACCCGGCCAGCACGGAGGCGTTGACGTCGTCAATTACGCCGCGGTCTTTATGGCCGCTGCGGGTCCTGACGATGTTCACCCCCACCGTGCTCGCAGGGCTGCGCGCGGTGGGGGGCCCCCGACATCGCCACCCACAGCGGCCCAAAATCTCGGAAGACTCGTATCCGCCACTATGCGCCCCAGAATCTCGAAGCCCTCGCCGGTTGGCCCAACAACCACCGCAGATCCACAGCGGCCGTTGCCTGGGCTTGATGGAAGAGTGAAGATGTATAAGGTTGCGTTTGAGACATTTGGATGCCGGCTCAACCAGGCCGAGACGGCCACGCTCCACCGCCAGTTCATGGCCAAGGGGTACGAGGTCACCGATGACCCGTTGTCGGCCGACCTGTACGTGGTCAACACCTGCAATCTCACTGCGCCGGCCACGTCGAAGTGCCGGCGGAAGATCCGTTCTGTGATCCGCCGCAACCCCGATGCGTGCGTTGCGGCCATCGGCTGTTACGCGCAGACCGACGCGGCGGATTTGAAAAACATCGAGGGCCTCGATTACATCGTCGGAACCGCCGACAAGCTGCGTCTGTCCGAGATCATCCCCGTTCCCGTCAAGCTTCCCCAGCCACAGGTGTTCCTGAGTCCGGTGGTGAAGGACACGTTTACGATCGACGAAGCCGGTCACTACCCGTGGAACACGCGCGCCAATATCAAGATCCAGGAGGGGTGCGACTTTGTGTGTGCGTTTTGTATCGTTCCCCGCAGCCGCGGGCGGGCGCGCAGCCGCGAGTTCGACGACATCATGAAAGAGGCGCGGGTACTGGCCGAATCGGGACACCGGGAACTGGTGATCACCGGTGTCAATATCGGTACGTACCGCGACGGCGACCATACGTTGGCCGACGTGCTACGCCGCCTGGCGGACATCGACAGCCTCGAACGAATCCGCCTGAGTTCGATCGAACCGACGACGATCGAAGACGCCGTCATCGACCACATGGCCGAGGGGGGGAAACTGTGCCCGTATGCCCACGTGCCGGCGCAAAGCGGCGACGACGGCGTGCTCTCCGCGATGCGGCGCAAATACGATACGCCAGCTTATTATCGTTTCATGGAGGACGCGATTGCGCGGGTGCCGAACATCGGCCTGGGCACCGATATCATCGTGGGCTTTCCGGGCGAAGACGAAGCGGCGTTCGAGAACTCGTGCGAGTTGATGCGATCGCTGCCGTTTACCAATATCCACGTGTTCAGCTTTTCCGCGCGGCCGCGTACGACGGCGCACAACCTGCCGCATAAGGTGCCCGCCGAGGAGATCCGCCGCCGCAGCGCCACCATGCACCGCATCGCCGAGATGAAGAAGGCCGATTTCTACGGAAATCAGGAAGGGCTCGAGCACCGCGTGCTGTTCGAAGAACGCGACGAAAACGGGCGCTATGTTGGCTTTACCGACAACTACGTCAAGGTGGCTGTCGAGACGCCCGAAGACCTCTCCAACCAGCTGCGGAACGTACGAGTGACCGGCGTAACACACACTGGCAAAACGGGTTCCGGCGCCTCGCTGATTGCCGCCGGCGAGCTGTTATGAACCATCTCCGCTTTGATTCTCGACTCTGATCTGCTATAGTAACCAAGCCGCACCAGGAAGAGTAAATCCTCGAGATCTGAATAGTTGGGCGCGGAGCGCGCGTCGCAGGGAATGCCCGGGATCATGTCACGGACACTCAATATATACATCGAAACCTACGGCTGTCAGATGAACGAGTACGACTCCGAACTCGTCAAATCCATCTGCAGCGAAGGCGGTTACGGTCTGGCGGTGACCTCAGATGACGCCGACGTCGTGCTCCTCAACACGTGCGCGGTTCGCGAACGAGCGCACCTAAGGATCTACGGCCGGCTCCAGCAGCTCAAGCGCGAGAAGGCGCGCAAAAAAGGCGGTTTCACCATCGGAATCCTTGGGTGCATGGCTCAGAACCTCAAGGACGATCTTCTCTCGGGACACGACCACGTCGATTTTATCGCCGGTCCGGACAGCTATAGAAAACTCCCCGACCTCATCGCGGCCGCACGTAACGGCGGCGGCGCGGTCAACGACCTGGGGTTGTCGCGCACGGAAACCTACTCCGGCGTCAACCCGGTTCGCGGCGGCGGCGTCAACGCCTGGCTGGCAGTGATGCGCGGATGCGACAACATGTGTACGTTTTGCGTGGTGCCGTACACGCGGGGGCGCGAGCGAAGCCGTGATCCCGAAGGAGTGGTCGACGAGGTCGAAGCACTGGCAAAAGACGGCTACAAACAGGTGACGCTGCTCGGTCAAAATGTCAACTCGTACCAGTACGGCGGCGTTCGCTTCGCCGACCTCATCAGGAGAGTGGCCGACGTTCCCGGCGTGGAACGCGTTCGGTTTACTTCGCCGCATCCGAAAGATTTCCCGCGCGACTTGATCCGGGCGATCGCCGAGCACCAAAATATTTGCAGCCACATTCACCTGCCGCTCCAGGCCGGTAACGACCGGATCCTGGAACTCATGCGCCGTACATACACCAACCAATCATTCCGCGAGCTGGTCTCTGAGATGCGCACGACCATCCCGGGGCTGGGGCTCACCACCGACGTGATCGTCGGATTCCCGACAGAGGCGGACGAGGAGTACGAGGATACGAGGCAAGTGATGGAGGACATTCGGTTCGACTCAGCGTTTATCTTCAAATACTCCGAGCGCAGGGGCACCTATGCCAAACGAAAACTCGCCGACGACATAGCCCCGTCGGTCAAAACCGAACGGATCGTCGAATTGATCGACCTGCAAAAAATAGCAACGAACGAGATCAACCAGGCGTTGATCGGAACGGTTCAGGAGGTATTGATAGAAGAACCGACCGAGAAGGACCCGGGCCTGTTGATCGGCAGAACGGATAACTTCAAGAACACAATCGTCCCGGCCGAAGGAATCGGACCCGGCGATATCGTCGATGTGACCATCGTCGATGCGCGCGGCGCGACCTTGTACGGCCGGTTGGTCCGAAATGCTGCATATGCGACCTGACGAAGGGATACCCACAAGTAATGGTAAGAACACAAACCGATACGAAGAAGCGCGCTGCCGCAATACAAGGGGATACGAGGAAGCCGGCTACCACAATACAAGAGAATAAGAAGAAGCCGGCTATCGCCCGCAATAAAACGACCAACGGCACGCGATCGACCAAAGCGGCCATGTTGGCCAGGAACGGCCCATCGAAAAGCGCCCTAGTCGACGAAGAGATGTGGGCGCTCGTTTATGACACCAAGAAAGACAAATGGGATAAATCGACGGGGTTTCGTAAGGATCGCGTCCGCGTTCCGGTGATCAATGAAGACAAAGAGCCGATCGACGCCGCGATGGTGATCGTGAAGATCCTGTACACTGGGGTATGTGGGTCCGACGCCGGGATTTGGTTCCGCACCTCTTTCAGAGATATGATCCACAATTCGCTGGCCGCCGAGGGCGGGACGACGCGAATCGTCGGGCACGAACTGCTCGGCCAGGTCGTCGAGGCCGGCTCGGTATCCGAAGCGCGTTACGGTTTCAAAGAGGGAGACATCGTCTCCTCAGAATCTCACATCGTCTGCGGCTTGTGCCACCAGTGTCTTATCGGGCAGACGCACGTGTGTGTCAATGAACAGATCCTAGGAATCTCCACTGATGGTTGTTTCGCCGAGTACATCAAGTTGCCAGCCCGGGTGTTGTGGCGAACTGACACGAGGAAAATAAGAAAGGAGATTGGAGCCATACAGGAACCGTTCGGCAATGCGGTACACGCGTGTACCGCCGCTGACTTGCGCGGAAAAAACGTGGCGGTCTTCGGTACCGGCGCCATCGGACAGTTCGTCATTCTGATCGCGCGCGCGCTGGGTGCGTCCAGGATCATCGGCGTCGAACCGGATCCTCGCAACGCCGATCTGGCGCTCAAGCTCGGTGCCGACGATGTGATTCAGTTCGAACCCAAGGAGAACGGCTGGCGAGCCAACCCGGAGGTCGTCGAAGCGCTCAAAGACCTGGTACACAAGGACGGCGTCGACGTCGGCATGGAGATGGCCGGCTTCAACTCGTCGGTCAACAACACCCTGCAGAGCGTGCGGCGCGGCGGCGAGGTGGTGCTGTTTGGTATCCGGGGCGGCGATTTTCGTATTGAGAATTTCTCCAGGATGATCGTCAAAGGATTGACGATCAGAAACGTCATCGGCCGGCGGATCTTCGAAACGTGGGAGATCACAAGAAACCTGTTGGAAGCGAAGGAAAACAAGATCCAAAAGATGATCTGGGAAGTGATGCTGAAGAAGGGAAAGGGCACCATTCTGAACATCAATCGATTCGATCCAGCGATATTCGAGAAGAAGATCACGACACACCCAAAAATATTGATCAAGTGGTAGGAGGTAAGCGACCATGCTGGGTCCGTTGAAGGAAATCATCGACGGCGAAATCAATGGCATCCGCGAGGGCGGTCTGTACAAAGAAGAACGGGAAATTCTGGGCCCCCAGGACGCCGCCATCAACGTGAAAGAAGGAGAGGTCATCAACTTCTGCGCCAACAACTATCTGGGACTTTCTTCCAGCGACTGGGTGATGGATGCGGCGAGGAAGGCGCTCGACGAGCACGGATACGGAATGTCGTCCGTTCGCTTTATCTGCGGCACACAGGATTTACACAAGAGACTGGAAAAGACGATATCCGGTTTTTTCGGCACCGACGATGCAATTCTGTACAGCTCGTGTTTCGACGCCAACGGCGGCCTGTTCGAAACGCTGCTCACCAAGGAAGACGTCGTGATCAGCGACGAGCTCAACCACGCCAGCATCATCGACGGCATACGCCTGTGCAAGGCGGAACGCCGCCGCTACCGCAATTGCGACATGGGGCACCTAAAAGAGATATTGGAAGAGTGCCGCAAGTTTCGCGTGCGCATGATTGCCACCGACGGTGTGTTTAGCATGGATGGGTTTATCGCCAAACTCGACGAAATCTGCGACCTCGCCGACGAGTATAACGCAGTCGTCATGGTCGACGATTCCCACGCCACCGGTTTCGTCGGCAGAACGGGCCGCGGGACCCCCGAACACCACGGCGTCATGGATCGCGTCGACATCATTACATCTACACTCGGCAAGGCGATGGGCGGCGCATCGGGCGGTTTTACCACCGGCCGCAGGGAGATCGTCGAAATGCTCCGCCAGCGCTCGCGCCCCTATCTATTTTCCAATTCCCTTGCTCCCCCTATCGTGGCGGCATCGATGGCGGCCTTCCAACACCTCGACGAAACAACCGAACTGCGCGACCGTCTCGAAGAAAACACGCGTTACTTCCGCGAGGCGATGACGGCGAAGGGGTTCGACATCAAGAAGGGAACCCATCCCATCGTGCCCATCATGCTGGGTGACGCCAAGCTGGCGCGAGACGTCGCGCACGAACTGCTCGGTGAGGGCATCTACGTGATCGGTTTCAGTTACCCGGTTGTGCCCAAAGGACAGGCGCGCATCCGCGTGCAGGTGTCCGCCGCACACACCAAGGAACACCTCGACCGGGCGATCGAAGCATTCACAAAAGTCGGGAAACAATTCAAAATCATATAAAGTGGCGTCGTTGCAGGGTCACGATCCGGCGGTGTCGACGCGGCATCTGATAGTGGCAGTCCCAGTCCCATTCAGCGAGGAGAAGCTATGGAGGATGTTTATATCAATTACTGGGCCATCCTGGTGGCGACGGTCGCGTCGTTTGCGATCGGTGCTCTGTGGTATTTATCGACACCGGCTACCGGTTGGTGTGGCTGTTGGTGAGCGGCGTCATCCTCGCCGTCTGGAGGTGAGCTCCGAACGTGTCGAACAGTTTTCTTACCCACCTTGAATGCGGTATGTGTGGCGATCGGCTCGAGTCCGACCGGCTGTGGAACCTGTGCCCCAAGTGCGACCGTCCGCTGCTCGCGCGCTACGACCTGGACTCTGCGCGCGAAGCGATTGACCTTACCGATCTCGCTTCCCGTTCTACCGATCTGTGGCGGTTTCCAGAAACGCTTCCGGTGAGAGATGCGGCCAATCGAGTGACTCTGGGAGAGGGGTTCACGCCGTTGTTTCAGGCACATCGCCTCGGTGCCGAGCTGGTGTTTGACGGCCTTTATATAAAGGATGAGGGCTGCAACCCGACGACGTCTTTCAAGGCGCGCGGTATGGCCACCGCCGTATCGCGCGCCAAAGAGCTGGGGGCGACGGCGCTATCGGTACCGTCGGCCGGTAACGCCGCCGGCGCGATGAGCGCGTATGCCGCCAAAGCGGGTCTGCCCGCGTACGTCTTTATGCCGAGCGACGTCCCGCGCCCGTTTGTGACCGAGTGCCAGGCCCTGGGGGCCGAGGTGACACTGATCGATGGCCTCATCACCGACTGCGGGAAAGCGGCGGTCGAAGCGGCCAGGGAACACGGCCGTTTCGATCTGTCGACGCTCAAGGAGCCGTATCGTCTCGAAGGTAAGAAGACGATGGGATACGATATCGCCGAGCAGTTCGATTGGGAACTCCCAGAGGTCCTGGTGTATCCCACCGGAGGTGGGACGGGTCTGGTGGGCATGTGGAAGGCGTTCGACGAGATGGAACGTCTCGGTTGGATCGGATCGAAGCGTCCCCGCATGGTGACGGTTCAATCGACGGGCTGCGCGCCGATCGTGCGCGCGTTCGACGCCGGCGCCGAGGCGGCCGACCCGTGGGAAAACGCAAAGACGGTCGCCGACGGGCTGCGCGTGCCCGCGGCTGTGGGCGATTTTCTCATGCTCCAGGCGCTACGCGACAGCGACGGCACAGCGGTGGCGGTCGCCGACGATGCGATGATCGAAGGCGCCAGGCTCCTCGGCCGAACAGAGGGCATCTTCGCCGCCCCCGAAGGTGGTGCCACCGTGGCGGCGTTTCGCGAGCTGCGCCAATCGGGCTGGATACACGATGGCGAGCGGGTCGTCCTTTTCAACACCGGCAGCGGCCACAAGTACTCCCACCTGTATATTTGAGACCCCATGTACTCGGGGCGGCGAACAAAGCTATTGACCGATGAATAAATCTCCCGCCACAGTGTAATAAATCTGTCCAAATCGTTAATGCTGGTCTCACAGGAGGTACGGCGAATATGGAAAACTATTGGTGGGCGTGGATGATCGTAGCGGCGCTGTTCATCGTGGGCGAAATCTTCACCGCCGGCTTTTTTCTGCTGCCCATCGGCATTGGCGCAGCGATCGCCGGTCTCGTCGCCCTGCTGGGTGGCGGAACCGCATGGCAGCTCGCGGTGTTCGCCATCGCGTCGTTTATCTTATTTCTCGCTTCGAGGCGTTTCGCCGAAAAAATATCCAAGGACCAGCCGCCCGGAATCGGTGCCGACCGGTTTATCGGTGAAGAATGCGTCGTCCTGGAGGACATCGACAATCTGCACGACACCGGCCGCGTCCGGATGGAAAAAGAAGAGTGGCGGGCCAAGAGCGACACTGGCGAAATACTCAAAGTAGGAATGCGCACCACCGTCGTCAGTCTCAGCGGAACCCATCTCGTCGTCAAGCCCATAGAACAAGGAGAATGAAATGGATGGATTTGTAGTCGTATTGATCGTTCTGGCGATACTGGTCTTCGTTGTCGCGATGACCGGCATGCGTATCGTCAGGCCGTGGGAAAGAGGTCTCATCGAACGGCTGGGTAAGTACCAGCGCACGGCGGGCAGCGGGCTGACTGTAATCATTCCCTTCTTGGAAAGAATGATCAAAGTGGACATGCGCGAGCAAGTCGTGGACGTCCCGCCGCAACAGGTGATCACCAAGGACAACGTGGCCGTCGAAGTGGACGCCGTTGTCTACTTCGAGGTCACAGACCCTGTGAAAGTCACCTACAACGTGGCCGACTTTTATACCGCCGCGACCAAACTGGCCCAGACCAACCTGCGTAACCTGATCGGTGACCTGGCGCTGGACGAGTCGCTGACCTCGCGCGAGCTGATCAACACCAAGCTTCGTGAGATTCTGGACGATGCTACCGACAAGTGGGGCACCAAGGTTACGCGCGTCGAGCTCCAGAGGATCGAGCCGCCACAGGATGTTACCGACGCGATGCACCGCCAGATGAAGGCCGAACGCGAGCGCCGCGCGATGATTCTCGAGGCCGAGGGCCAGAAGAAATCCGCGATTCTCACCGCCGAGGGTTTCAGGCAGAAGCAGATCCTCGAGGCCGAGGGCCAGGCGGAGGCGATTCGCCAGGTGGCCGACGCTGACAAATACCAAAAGCTCACCGTGGCCGAGGGTGAAGGCCAGGCCATCGAACGCGTTTTCTTGGCGATTCACAACGGTAAGCCGACCAACGATCTCATCGCGATCAAGTACCTCGAAGCGCTGGCAGAGATCGCCAACGGACAGGCCACCAAGGTATTTTTGCCTCTGGAAACGACCGGCGTACTGGGCAGTATCGCCGGCATCGGCGAGTTGCTGAAAGAAAAACTCCCGACATCTCAAGAAACGCCACCAGCGGTTTGACGAGGCCTCGCCCATGGGCGTACGAGGAGACGGGTTCCCCCCGTACGCCCATTTCGTTAAATCACTTGAAACACCGCGGCATTTGTGACACCCTTGGCGTACTCAGGGGAGGTTTACCGATCACCAAAGGGCAACGGGAGGCGCATTGCAAACGTCGTGTCCCGATCGTCTTTTTGTCGATTACCCCTCCTCAGCCCAAAGACCCTTATGAACAACGTCCCCACTGGGGCGTACGTCTCATCGGCTAACGTATGAATCCACCGAGTGTCCGGAAGATGCCCCGCGACGTCAGCGTCCACGGCGACGTGCGAGTCGACGAATTCTATTGGCTCCGCGATCGAAACCGCCCGGATGTCATCGCGTATCTGGAAGCGGAGAACGATTACGTCGAAGCGATGATGGATCACACCAGAGAATTGCAACAAAAACTCTACGAAGAACTCGTCGGCCGGATCAAGGAGACCGATATTTCGGTGCCGGAAGAGATCGACGAGTACTATTACTACTCACGCACCGTGGCGGGAAAGCAGTACTCCATCCACTGCCGCAAGAAAGGGAATCTGGATTCCGAAGAGCAAATTGTCCTTGATGAGAACGAACTGGCCGAGGGGCATTCGTACTTCAGCATTGGCATACTGAAAGTGAGCCCCGACCACAAACTGCTGGCGTACTCGGTCGATTTCACCGGTTCGGAATCGCACACGCTCTACGTGATAAACCTGGATACGGGAGAGCGTCTCGCTGAGGAGATTCCCAACACTTACTATGGCGTCGCATGGGCCAATGACAACGAGACGATTTTCTACAACACTCTGGACGAGGCGATGCGGCCCCATATGCTGTTCCGTCATCGTCTGGGGACGCCACGCCAAAGCGACACGATGGTATACCACGAGACGGATGATTCCTACTTCCTGGGGTTGTCCAAAACGAAGAGCCGTCGGTTTATCACCATGAGTCTGGCGAGCAATACGACTTCGGAGGTCCATTACCTGGATGCCGACAAACCTGACGGCGACCTTACTGTAATTCAGCCACGCCTGCAAAAGATCGAGTACCGCATCGCTCACCGCGGGGATACGTTTTATATATTGACCAACGACGACGCCAAGAACTTTAAGCTGGTGGAGGCGCCGGTCGAAAACCCTGACAAATCGAATTGGAAAGAAGTCATCTCTCATCGCAAGAATGTAAAAATCGATGATGTCGAAGCATTTCGAACCCACTTGGTAGTTTACGAACGCCAAAACGGTCTCAAGAAAATCCGTGTGATCGAAATGGCGGGTGGCAAATCCCACTATGTCAAGTTCCCGGAACCAGTGTACACGTTTTGGGCGGCCGATAATCCGGAGTACGATAGTAATATTTTACGATTCAACTACACGTCGCTGGTCACGCCACGGTCGGTGTTCGACTATGACATGAACAAAAAGACGCAGGAACTGAAGAAGATGTACGAGATACTCGGCGGTTTCGATCCGGAGAAATATGAATCGAAGCGGGTTTTCGCGACGGTTCGAGACGGCACGAAAATCCCGATTTCGCTAGTGCACCGGAAGGGAATCAAGAAGGACGGGAGCAGTCCGCTGTTTCTGTACGGCTACGGGGCATACGGTTCGAGCATCGAACCGCTGTTTCTCTCGAGCCGGCTGAGTCTTTTAGATCGGGGTTTTGTCTTCGCCATGGCGCATGTCCGGGGCGGCGGCGAAATGGGTCGCGACTGGTACGAAAAAGGAAAGCAACTCCACAAAAAGAACACGTTTACGGATTTCATCGCGTGTGCGGAGCACTTGATCAAGAAGAACTACACGTCGCAGAAAAACATTGCGATATCTGGCGGGAGCGCGGGCGGGCTGTTGATGGGGGCAGTGGCGAATATGCGGCCGGAGCTGTTTCGCTGCGTGATCGCCCACGTGCCGTTCGTCGATGTGGTCACGACGATGCTGGACGAGTCGATTCCGTTAACGGTCATCGAGTTCGAGGAGTGGGGCAACCCGAAGATCGAGAAGCATTATCAGTACCTATTGTCGTACTCTCCGTACGATAATCTCCAGCGCCAGGACTACCCGCACATGTTGGCGACGGCGGGGTTGAACGATCCGCGGGTTCAGTACTGGGAGCCGGCGAAGTGGGTGGCGAAACTGCGGACACTGAAAACTGACGACAATCTGCTACTGCTGCGCACGAAGATCGGCGAAGGGCACAGCGGCGCCTCGGGCCGATACGACTATCTAAGAGACGTGGCCTTCGAATACGCCTTCGTCTTGAACTGCTTCGGTATCACCCAATAACACAACTCCAGTCGTACGCGCCCAGCCCGCCGCTAGCTCCGTGGTTCTGGGGCGGACGACCGCCGGCCCTACGTGGTTGGGGGCCGACCGGCGAGGGCTTCACTGGCACGACTCCAGTCGTACGAGACCACGCCGGAAAGCGTGATGTTTATGGTCGACCGCCGACGCCTTCGAGGTTTTGGGGCGCATAGCTGGGGGGGCACTCCCGCTCGGGCAGTGCTCGCTAGCCGCCCTTAATCATTGATATGCGGGCGGCTGCTCCCTACACGCGATCTTATTATGGCGTGTAGGACGCAAGCGGCGCAACTTGAGCACACACAGAATTACAATGAGCGAAATCCCGCAACGCGGGACCGCTGTCGACCCCCGCCAGCTACGCGCCCTTGACTGACAGAGGTCAAAAGGCCGGCCGGCGTAGGGTTGAGCAGGCCGTTTGTCGGCGAGCAATAATTGAGGTGCCAATCCGCGAGCC
>CBDVBX010000035.1:0-22629 GCA_965372335.1 uncultured bacterium
TGATCCCACGCTACAATATGATCGCGTGGGAAGGACCTTTGTCGGCGAGCATAATCGAGGGTCCAGTAGGCGAGCCGACTACGGAGGCGAGCGGCAGATTCGGAGGTGCTACGTGCAAGGTTGTCGTCAGCGAGCCGTGCCAGCGAAACCCGCGGCGGTCGGCCCAAAACCACGGAAGTGCCTCAGGGAGTCGTGCCACCCCGCGTTGCGGGGCCAGAGCGGCGAAGCCCACGGCGACCTGGAACAAAGCTCCGCCCCCCCGTCCCGGTGCCTGGCCCACAGAGAACGCCACCGGACCCCCGGCGGTCGGCCCCAAACCACAGAGGTGGCGTAGGCGCTGTAAATGGGGGCATAAGTCGTTGGAAAGACAAAAGAAGGGCGTTTGGGACTGGTATGAATATTGCTGTTGGTCAGTTAGATTATGGCCTTGACAGCGGGGTAGAATTTACTTAGTCTACGCCTAAATTTCTGCCGTACCGGCACCCTGCAAATTATGAGAGATAAGTACTTTAGTTTTCTTTACATACCAAGTATAAACGCCGAGCCCAAATCCATCAGGGTCCGGCGTCTCTTCGTGTATGTCTTGGCGTCCGTTCTCGCTTTGGGAGTCGCCGTTGCAACCTGGACCGTGGTCAGGTATTCCGGCGAGATCAAAGAGACCTACCGGCTGGCGGCCGTCAAAAAAGAGAACGCCCAGCTCAAGCGCGAGGTGGACGCCTTCGCCGAGGACATCGCGGTGCTCCGCCGCCAAGTGGCCCAGAATTTCGACTTCCAGAAAAAAGCCCGTATCCTGGCCCAATTAGAGGAAATGAGCGCCGACGTCACCGAAGTCGGCATCGGTGGTGCGGACTACGCCTACATCCAGTCGGTTGCCCGCATCGACCCCGAGACGCGAAGTAAGGTGTTGTCGGTCCGAGAAGATGTCGATAAGTTATTGCGACAAGCTCAGTTACAGAGAGATAGCTACCAAAACATCATAGCACACCTCGACGAGACCACCGATCTTCAGCGACACACGCCGTCGATATGTCCCGTAAATGTCGGTTTCATATCCAGTTATTTCGGTCGCCGGATGGACCCGATCACAGGCAGACGCTCGCTCCACCGCGGCGTGGACTATTCGGCACGCAAAGGCACCCCTGTATTTGCTCCCGCCGACGGTGTGGTGACGTTTTCCGGCCGTTGGAAAACCTACGGGAAAGTGGTGGAGATCTCCCATGGCTACGGCTTGGTGACCCGCTACGCTCACCTGGAGAAACAGCTGGTGCGCAAAGGACAAAAGGTCAGGCGCGGCGACGTCATCGCCCGAGTGGGTGCCAGCGGCAAGTCCACTTTTTCCCACCTCCATTACGAGGTGGAGGTCAGCGGGAAGCGGGTCGACCCGTTGAAATACGTTTTGACGCGGTAGTCTCGACAGCTCCCCCCCCTGATTTTCCTTGCCAAAAATTTTCCCACTGTTCTATTCTCAATCCAGGTGAGTGCGCCGGACTATCGCCTTGGGACTTAGAGGGTTCCGGTGTTCGGCGGTTCTCGCAATCGGTTTGGGGGGGTGGCGTGCGCGCCGCCATTCAATTGTGAGATTTTGTGAGGAACAGCAAAAGATGTCGCCGCGAATTTTTATAGTCGCCGTCCTCGGTCTGTGCGTTTTTGCGGGGGCGCCTGTGACGGGCGCGTCGGATTCGGCCGCTGGGACGAAATCGGTAGTGCGGGCAAGGTACTCGGTCCAGGACCGCAAAACACGGGTGGTGTTGGACGTCAGCGGCCGGTGCGGCTACAAGATTACGACGCACAAAAACCCGGACCGCATCGCCGTCAACATTCCGGATACACGCGCAGGGAAGTTGCTCAAGGCGCTCGAACTCAACCGGGGCGTCGTCGAACGCATTAGGGTCAATCGCCTGTCGTGGGGGACCCAGGTCGTGCTCGATCTGGGCAAACCGGTGAAGTGGAGAGACTTCTCGTTGGGGAAAAACGGTGACCTTCCCGACCGAATCGTCGTGGACGTCTTCGACTCCCCTGCGACAACGAGAAGCTACAAACCCGGTGCCGGGATCAACACCGCGGCCAGAGCGCCCACGCCGGGTGTGGCCACCGGCGGCGATCGTCCCTTCACCGTTGCTATCGATCCGGGACACGGAGGCAAAGACCCGGGTGCCACCGGAAGAAACGGTTTGGTCGAGAAGAAAATCGTTCTGGACATCTCCAAGCGTATCGCCCAACGCATCAACGGGCTCCGTGGCTACAAAGCCGTTCTGACGCGCAGTAGAGACGTCTATTTGCCGCTCGAGAGACGGGTCGAGATCGCCGCTGCGAAGGATGCCGATGCGTTCGTCAGTATTCATTTGAACTCGGCCAGAAACCGGTCTGCCCGCGGCGTAGAAATATTTTTCATTTCGCCGGGCGGGGCCAGGATCACCGCTTCCAACGTGCTGTCGAATCCGGACCGCGTGGCCAGCGAACTCGGGTTGTCCAGCTCGAAGAACACCGACTTACTCCACATGCTAGTCGACGTCAACCAGCAATCGGTGATGATGCGCAGCGAGTTTTTGGCCGAGGCGATACTGGAATCGATGAGCAAAAAGGGGCTACCGCCGACTCGCACCGTCAAGCAGAAATCGTTCTCCGTTCTCCGCACCATCGAGATGCCTTCGGTGCTAGTCGAGGCGGGATTTCTGAGCAATCACAACGACGCGAAACTGGTCCGCGGCAAAGCCGGTCGGCAACAGGTCGCCGACGCGATCGCCAACGGCATCGTATCGTACTTTTCCAATCATCCCCCTCCGCGGGGCGAACGCAAACCGGCGGCGTTCGTGCACAAGGTCACAAAAGGGGAGTCCCTCTGGAGGATTTCCCGGCGGTACGGAACGACTGTTGCAAGTATTCGGAGGGCGAACGATTTGAACAACTCGTCCGTACTATGGGTCGGTCAAGAACTCATCATCAACCGGTACTGAGGGTATCGGGTTTCAATCCGCCACCATGGGCCTCAAGAAATCGCTAACCGAGAATCTCGGCGTCAAAATCATCGCGCTCGTCGTGGCGTTTTCCATATGGTTCTTCGCCAGCGGACAGAAAGAGGTCGTCTGGTTAAGGACGATTCCGATTACGCTCCAGAACGTCCCCGATTCGCTCGTGGTGGTCAACGCCGTGCCGGGTCAAGTCGAGATCAGCATCACCGCTACCAAACGTCAATTGTTGTTGATGGGTTTTAAGCGCCTCAGGTGCGACGTCGATTTGTCCGGATCCGTCCCGGGTGGACAACGGGTGTCGTTGACGCCAAGGCAGATTCAACTGCCCTCGCGCATCGATCAGCGAAACGTGCGCATCATCGAACCTCTATCGATAGACCTGCGGTTCGAACGCCTCGTCACGCAGAGGGTACAGGTAACGCTGTCCACCACGGGGGCCATACCGGAGAACCTCATACTGCTCGATGGCACGGTCTCGATAACTCCGCCTCGGGTCTGGGTGCGGGGGCCGGCGTCGACCGTCAAGGACATCCGGACCGTCACCACCGAACCGCTGGACTTGAGCAAGATAAAAGACTCTTTCGAAAAGGAACTCACGATCGTCACAGATGCGGGACGAATCGAGTGCGACCCGGATCGGGTAACGGTTTCAGTGAGGGTAAGCGAGCGGGGCGAGAGGGTGCTGGCGAACGTCCCACCGACGGTGCTAGTCGACTCCGAGGATTTTACGGTGACGGTGATCCCCAATTCAATCTCTCTGACGCTCGCCGGCCCCCGAGCCATTTTGGATACGCTGTCGTCGGGGGACGTTTCCGTACTGTTGAATTTGGGGGGGCTGGGGGAGGCGCGCTATAGGATGGCACCGGAGGTTATACTGCCACCGGGTGTGGAGCTGACGGCGATGAGCGTCGACAGTCTCACAGTTGAGATCGTCGCAGACACCAGTCCGGGCTCGCCGTAGCCCAACACGGACCGACGACCTATGAAGAACAAGGTTCGACTGATCGATATTACGGTCGTGTCGGCGTACATGGGCCGCTTCTTGACCGCCATTGTCTCGGCCATGGTAATCGCCGTCACGGTGAGCGCGCTGGTTAGCAAAGGCGGCATACGCGACCACCAGACGCTATCGGTGGGAGTGCCGCCGATGCGGGGCGTCGTTGACACAGAGGGCTATTTCGAACCGTTGCGGTTGCTGCTCGCAGTGGAATCCGGCCGAAAAGTTGAGGTGAACTCGCATACCCCGGGCTGGTGTGACCGGTGCGAATTGCATTTACTTCCGATCGCGGAGTTTGTGGCCGCTGCGGCCGAGCGGGACCTCGTACCGCTGTATTCGATTTGCCGGACCAGGAGCGGAGCCGACGCGGCCGTCGTGGTTGCGCGATCCGACGATTTTCGGTCGGTCGTGCCTACACCACAGAATGTCATGTTTGTGGATCCGCAGTCCGTCAATGGCTGTTGGGTGCAGTTGGAACAACTCGAATCTCAAGGTTTCACCTCCCCTGACCGGATTGCCTCCCTGCGATTCGCGCCGATGCCCAGCGCCGCCCGGGTCGTCTTTTCTGTGCTGATGGGTGCGTCTGCGTACGGCGCCTGTCGCCAGAGCGATTTGACCGAGTTGGTAGCCGCCGGCGACTTGGATCGAAACGAGCTGCAAGTCGTTTTTTCCAGTCCGGCGGTGCCCGAACTAGTCGTCACGTGCCGGCCGGCGGACGCCGAATATTACCGGCACCTATTGTCGCGCACGGCGGCCAGGATCGCGGTCTTGGAATCGTCGGGGATGGTACGCGAGGCCGTTGGGCTGCTGAAGAGCCGGGGAATGCGGAGCCTGCGCCCCGTCTCCCAGGATGAGCTGGACAGGACGGTTGCCCTGTTCGATCTCATGCGGGAGCGGATTTGAGACGCCAAAAATCTAGTAATACCTTGACACCCGCCTCGGCGAATCACTATTTTCTTCACTTGATATCAAACGGTTGCGTAACGCATATCGCTACCAACGGGAACTGGCTATGAAACTGTTCGATCTATTCTCAGGCGACAACATCGAAATCGACTTTCCCCGAGCCAACAAAGACGCGTTTCTCGAGTCGATCATAAAAGACCTGGACGCGCGGGGATGCATATTAGACAGAGATAGGGTCGTCGGCGATATAATCGCGCGCGAAAATGTGATGAGCACGGGTATCGGTAACGGCGTGGCAATACCCCACGCCTACACCGACGGCGTAGATCGACTGGTTGCGGGGTTCTACCGTACCAGTGGCGGTGTCGATTTCGACGCGCTCGACAAAAACGCGGTCGACTTGTTCTTCATCATTCTTGGCCCCAAGGAAAGCCGCAGAGACCATATCAAAGTGTTGGCCAAAATCTCGCGCCTGTTAAACCACGACAACTTCCGCGAAGATCTGCGAAAAGCGACCGACGTCGATGCGGTAATGAACGTCTTCAAGCGCTTCGGCGACAAATAGCTCGTTCCGCTCCTCGCGCACGCACTGGTCCGTAGGTCAAAAAGGCAACATTGTGACTCGGTTGAAGATCTTGACCCTGATAATGTATGTGCTGTTGATATTCTTCGTATCGACGCGTTCGCATATATATCCACCGGGTCCAGAGTTCGAACTTAAGGACAAACTGGCACATTTTGCGGAGTTCTTCGTTTTGGGACTATTGCTCTTCGGCGGCATCGGCTGGACGGTGAGCCGATCAAAGGTCGCCACGTTTTTGTTTCTATTTGCCGTGGGAGTGAGCGTGGCCGCCCTCGACGAATTGTTGCAGAGCTACGTGCCGCAACGGAGAATGGATTTATTCGACTGGTTCGCAGATGCCGTGGGCGTGGCCGCCGGCGTGGCCACGGGTATAGCCATCGGATTGGCCGCGAAGCGGCGAAAAGCGGCCACCGTGAGAAGCGATGCGTCTAGTTGACAGAAAGGTCCGACGGTCAATCCGGGGACCGATCGACCAGGAGCCACAATGAAATACTCCCGACCACGCGGCACGCAGGACATCATCCCCCCCGAAACTAGCCGATGGCGATTTGTGGAGAACGCGTTCGAGTCGACATTCGATCGATTCGGTTACCGCGGTATCCGGACACCGATCTTTGAAGAAACCGATTTGTTCGTGCGCACGGTAGGCGAGGGGACCGACATCATATCCAAGGAGATGTACACCTTCGAGGATCGCGGGGGAAGGAGTTTGACACTGCGTCCGGAAAACACGGCTTCGGTGATTCGGGCTTATCTCGAAAACGGGATGCATCGCTGGGGCGGGATTCAACGTCTCTACTATTTCGGTCCGATGTTTCGATACGATCGGCCGCAGGCGGGCCGGTACCGTCAGTTCCACCAGGTGGGCGCCGAAGCGATCGGCAGCCTCAACCCTGCTCTGGACGTCGAGTTGATCCAGATCGTCATCCAAACATTCGCAGGCCTCGGTTTCCAGAAGATCGAACTCAAATTAAACACAGTGGGAAGCCTCAAAACGCGCGGTCCGTACCGCGAACTTCTCCTGGAAGCGATCGAAAGCTTGAGTGAGGAGCTTACCCCAGCGGCACTGAAACGTTTCCGCAGCAACCCGCTTCGCATATTTGACTCCAAGGACTACGGCGCTTCGCTCAAGGGGCAGCTCCCGATCATCACCGAACACCTGCCCCCGGAGGAGCTGGATCACTTCGCTCGGGTCAAGGATCTCCTCGGTGTGGCCGGCATCCAGTACGAGGAAGACCCCTTTCTCGTCCGGGGGCTGGACTACTACACCAAAACGGTATTCGAGGTGTTCAAAGAGGCGCACGGAGCGCAGAGCGCGTTGTGCGGTGGGGGACGCTATGACGACTTGATCGAGCAATGCGGAGGCCCCGCGACTCCGGCGATCGGTTTCAGCGTGGGAATCGAACGCTTAATATCGTCGCTGCCCGAACACAGTCCCGCTGTCAAGGAGACGGGCGGCTACATCGACTACTACGTCGTCTGCGCCGACGACAGTGCGGCGGCGCGGTCGTTGTCGGCCGCGCAAACGTTGAGGAAGACCGGAAATGCAGAGGTCGACTTGTCGGGACGGTCGGTCAAGAAACAGTTGCAATCCGCCGGCAAAAAGAGTGCCCGTATCGCCGTGGTGATTGCGTCCGACCATGGTGATACCGTAGTGTGGAAAGACTTGAAAAAGCACACCGAAGAAACAATTAACGATGCGTCTCTCGCCGAGCGCGCCAGCTCGGATAACGTTTAGAAAGGGACAGAGGGGTGAGTGAACAAGGATACATGTTGCCGTTCCGGCGATCGCACACGTGCGGCGAACTGGGCGAAAATCAAAACGGCCAGACTGTGCACCTGATGGGGTGGGTTGCCAAGCTCCGCGACCTGGGCGGGTTGAAGTTCATCGACATTCGCGACCGCTATGGTGTGACTCAGTTGATCGTCGACACGAACGACGAGGAGCTGGCGGAACCGGCTGGGCAGTTGCGCATGGAAGATGTCATCGCCGTCGAGGGCGAGGTAGGCCCCAGGCCCGACGACATGAAGCGAAGCGACATGGCGACCGGAGCGATTGAAGTGAAGGTGCGCCGTTTGGTGGTGCTCAACAAATCCGAGGTCCTTCCGTTCACCATCGCCGACGACGTAAAAGCGAACGAAGATCTGAGGCTCAAGTATCGCTACCTCGACCTGCGCCGCCGGCCGATGAAAGAGAAAATCGAGCTTAGACACCGGGTGACTCTGGCGATACGAAATTATCTAAACGGGCTCGGATTTCTCGAAATCGAAACACCGATGTTGGTTCGTTGTACGCCCGAGGGCGCGCGCGATTACCTGGTGCCCAGCAGGCTCCATCCCGGCTGCTTTTACGCGTTGCCGCAAAGCCCGCAGTTGTACAAGCAGATCTTGATGGTGTCGGGTTTCGACCGATATTTCCAGCTCGCCCGGTGCATGCGCGACGAGGATCTTCGCTCCGACCGGCAGCCGGAACATACCCAGATCGATATGGAAATGAGCTTCGTAGAGGAGCGGGACGTATTCGAATTGTGCGAAGGCCTGATGAGCGAGATCTTTGCCGTCGGTGCCGGCGTGGAGTTGAAGACGCCGTTTCCGGTGCTCTCGTACGAAGAGGCGATCGACCAGTACGGTATCGACAAGCCTGACACCCGCTTCGGTCTGGAGCTGCAAACGATAACCGAGGCGTTCGAAGATACTGGTTTTCGGGTGATCTCCTCCGCGCTCTCCAAGGGTGAAAGCGTGCGCGGGTTCGTCGTGCCCGACGGTGCAACCATTGCCAAACGTGACCTCGATACGATGGAAGAGGAGGCCAAGGCGCTTGGTGCCGGTGGTTTGATACGTCTCAAGTGCCAAGGTGAGAAGCTCTCCGGAACAGTGGCCAAGTTTCTGGGGGAAGCGGTCGAAAAACGGCTGATCGAATCGCTCCACCTAAACGACGGCGATTTGCTGTTGGCCGTCGTCGGCGAGGCGCGAAAGGTATCCGGCATTTTGGGGAAGCTCCGTTTGATCGTCGGACGATTGCTCGATCTGACCGACCACAGCCGGTTCGATTTTCTTTGGGTCAACCAATTCCCTTTGTACGAGTGGGACGAAGAACGCCGCGTGTATACGGCGTCGCACCATTTGTTCTCGATGCCGTACAAAGAGGACATCGAATTTTTGGAAAAAGAACCCTTGAAAGTGAAGGCACATTTATACGATCTTGTGTGTAACGGAATCGAGCTGGCTTCGGGAAGCATCCGGATTCACAATCGGGAGCTTCAAGAGCGCGTGATGGCCGTGGCGGGTATCGACAAGGCGGACGCGGATCGGCGCTTCGGGTTCTTGTTGAACGCGCTCGAGTACGGGGCGCCGCCGCACGGTGGCATCGCGCCCGGCATCGACAGAATCATTATGGTGTTGGCCGGTTGCGATTCCATTCGCGACGTAATCGCGTTTCCGAAGACCCAGAAAGCCTCGTCGCTGATGGATGAAGCGCCGTCGCCGGTCGATCCGGCCCAGCTGGAAGAGCTCAACATCGAAATCAAGCTCGACGAGAAGGGTTGATCGGGCGGTCGTAGAGGATTCCCCCACCGAGTCCCTCTATCTAGCAGTCAATAAAAGAGTTTCGTATCTGTTGGGACGCTCGGGAGAGTGCACGCGGCCCTTGGCGACGGTTGCAAAGGAGCCGAAACAGCCGATTCTAAAGCCTAGAATCGACTTGACACTGTCTAGACCGGTTGATAAGTTAACGCTCAAATTTAATAATACGAGAGGTTTCCGAAAGGAGTAAGGGGTGCGTACCACGATTCGCCACTGGGTGGTCGGTCCGGTGTTTTTAGTGTTGGTTGGGGCTTTTGGCTGCGCCAAAGTGCCGCCGTGCACCGTATCACCCATCGACATCGAAGAGACCCGCGAGGACGTGAAAATTCTCGACAAAGATCTGATTGCGGCGAAAAGCAGGGCGAAGCAACTGTCGGACGAGTTGGCCAAGAAGAAGGCCGAATTGGAAAGACAGAAGGACAAGCCCAAGGAATTACGCAAGAAACTGGATGAACTTGAGAAGGGAAGCGGCCGCGGAGACGATCAAAAAAAGGACGAGGACGAGAAGGAGTCGGCGTAAGGATGTGCTCAAATTATAGAAAGATTTCATCATCACTCGGCGGCCGGATTATGGTTTTGTCGGTCACCCTCGTAGCCGTCATTGGACTGATAACGACCGGGTGCAGCCGGTCAAAGGGCCGTAGTATAGACGTCGCTGCGGGCGAGTACTATTCCGAAGAAGAGTACGGAGAATTGTCGGGGAAGGAAAAAGAGGCGTACTGTTCTGCGCTCAACCAAGAATTATCGATGCTGCAAGGCCAGGTCGAAGAGCGGCGCGGCGAGTTGACGACAACGCGCAAGCAGATCAAATCGCTCAAAAACCAGATCACACCCATCGAGCGAGAGCTGCTGAGAATCGAGTCCGATGTTCGCTCGCTCTCCAGCCAGATCGAGGAGCTGGAGGCGCTCCCGCAGAACTGGAATATACAACCGGGCGAATGTCTGTGGATCATAGCCGGTTACGAGGACGTTTACTCGGATCCGGTCAAATGGCCCCGGATCTTCCGGGCGAACATGGGGAAAATCGAGGATCCGGAATGGATTTATCCGGACACCGTACTGATTATACCCAGGGACTGGCCCCGGCGGCACTTGGTGTCGATGGATGAAAGCCTTTCTCTTATCGCAAGTTACTGGGAAGTTTACTCCACACCCATGGAGTGGACCCGTCTGTTCGAGGCAAACAAGGACAATATTCAAGACCCAGATCTCATTTATCCCCAACAGGTTCTCAAGATTCCTCGGTAAAAAATCGCCGCGGGGTTGATTTTTGGCCTACAATTTGTTACAGGCTATCGGGTTGTGGGAACCGTGCAAAACTAAATGACAAGCCGACGGGCTCTTGGACCGGGGTCAATTGTGTCCCCGATCCAAGAGTTTTATCTTTTTAGGGATTCTTATTGAACCCCTTCAGTTATATTTATGTTTGTCGAACGCGCCGCTAGCCGCGGCGCGGCCGAAGCTCGAAATTCGAACTGGAGGATCAATCGGGTTGAAGACCAAAAAGAGGGTACTGTCCTTCGAGGGCGTCAACCCCCTCAAATTGTTCGGCACCAGGGAATGTCATCTCGCGTTGGTGGAGAAGAGATACCCCGGGGTGGTCGTGGTTCGTGGCGAGGACATCATCCTCAAGGGCCGCGACGATGAAATCCAACGGCTGACGGAGTTTTTCGGTGAGCTGATCGAGATTGCCAGGAACGGCCGGACGATCAACGAACAGGATTTCAATTATATTCTGAACAAGAAAAACGGTGAAGACGCGCGGAACGAATACGAGGACCTGGAGAAAGAGGTCCTCGTTTCGACGAAGAGGGGGCGGCAGATCAAGCCGCGCACGCCGGGCCAAAAACGGTACGTCGACGCAATCCTCGGGCACGACATCACCTTTGGGATCGGACCCGCTGGCACCGGCAAGACGTACCTGGCCGTGGCCTGTGCGGTTGCCGCGCTCAAGGCTCGAAACGTCGACCGGATTTTTCTCGTACGTCCGGTGGTAGAAGCCGGCGAGAGCTTGGGGTTTTTGCCGGGGGATTTCCAGGCGAAACTCGACCCGTACGTCCGTCCAATTCTGGACGCGCTCTACGACATGCTCGGTCAGGACAGGACGACGAAATTGATGGAAAACGGAACGATCGAGATCGCGCCGCTGGCCTACATGAGGGGGAGGACCCTCGACAACGCGTACGTCATTTTGGATGAGGCGCAGAACACGACGGAGCTGCAAATGAAGATGTTCCTGACGCGATTGGGACAAAACGCCAAATCGATCGTCAACGGCGACATCACGCAGATTGACCTGGAGCCGCCCACGCGGTCGGGGCTGCTCGCCGCCGAGCGGATTCTAGCCGGCGTGGAGGGGCTCGAGTTCGTGTACCTGGGCCGAGACGATATCGTTCGCCATAGACTGGTCCGACGGATTATCCGAGCTTTCGATGGGGGGTCGTCCGAGGACCCGTCCGATCGTAGAGCGGAGTGAGCGATAATGGATAGACCGAACTTTTCCAAGATCTTCCGCAGGAAGAAAGCCGTCTCGCGAAACGAGCGTGCGGGCAAGTTTGCCAAGGGAGTCATTCTTCGGAGTGACTACGCGCAGGGGCTGGTGCCGCGCCTGCTGTTGGTGTTGATCTTTACCGCGTGTGCAGTCGCCCTGTTGCCGCCCACTCAACGCACCAAGGAGACAGACTTCAAGGCCGGCGAAATCGCCGATCGGGACATTATCGCCCCGTTCAATTTTCAGGTGCCGATGTCTCCCGAAGAGCTCAAGATCAAGAAAGCGGGCGCGTCTTTGAGCGTGCCGCCCGTGTACGTCCGCGACCGCACCATAGAACGGGAGCTGTCACGCGATCTCGCCGTGCTACTCGACACCGTGACAACGATCGTCAACAACGACACGCTCGCCGTCCCGGCAAAGGTCCAGCTGGCCAGCACGTGGTTGCCCAGCGTGTCGCAAAACTCGCTCAAAGCGGTCCTCACACCCAGTTCATTCAAGGTGCTCATCAGGGCGGCGAAGGAGTATCAACGAACCATATTCACGCAGGGCCTCATCGACAACGCCGCGCTGATTCGCCGGAACAACTACCGGGAAATCACCGTCGCCGAGGGCTCCAAAGAGCAGATGCGAAAGGTCGTCGATGTTTTCGAGCAGGGACGCCTCGACCAGGTCATCCGCGAAGAGGCGTTGGCGAGGTTCGGCAAGGACAGGGACAAGGCGCAGGTGTTCTTCGAGCTCGTCCGAGGTTACGTGCTGCCCAACCTGACCCTTGATGTCCAAGAAACCAACCGGCGCCGCGAAAATGCTACGACTCAGGTGCAGGACTACTTCGTCGTTTCCAAGAATGAGCGAATCATAGGCAAGCATGACAAGGTCACACGCGAGCAGGAAATGATCCTACGAGCGCTGGAAGACGCTCGTGCCACCCAAGTGACCGCGCGAACACCGCTGACGTTGTTCAACCTCTACGCGGCGGAGACGGCAAGGATCATTCTGTTTTGTATTCTCTTCGGCGGGTTTCTATACGTGTTCCACCGTCGAGTTTATAAGGATTTCTCCGGCGTAGCGGGTGTGTTCACGGTGATGCTACTCTACCTCGTGTTCCTCGCCGTGGTCGTCCGGTTCTCGCTCAGTCCGTACCTGATCCCGGTGCCGTTCGCCGCGATCATGCTGGCGGCGTTGTACGACTATCGATTGGGTCTGGTGTCGGCGGTATTCGCCGCGATGCTCATTCCGCTGGTAACACCGTTTGCGGCCAACGTTGGATTCGTGGCGTTGCTCGCGGGCTCAGTCGGCGTGATAGGCATCGAGAAAATGCGTTCGAGGAGTCATGTCTTCTCCATGTTCCTGCACATCTCGGCGGCCTACGTCGTGGGTATCCTAAGCCTCGAGCTAGGCCAGGCCGATGGACCGCGTGTCATCATATCGCAGGCGCTGTCCGGCGTCGCCAACGGACTGTTTTCCAGCGCCGCTGTGATGTTTTTATTGCCCGTGTTCGAGAGTCTTTTCGGACGGACGTCGCGCTTCACGCTGCTCGAACTGACCGACCTCAACAAGCCCATACTAAAACGGCTCAACATGGAAGCGCACGGCACCTACCACCACTCGATGCTGATAGGCAATCTGGTCGACGCCTCCTCGACTGATATCGGTGCCGACCCGCTGCGCGCGCGAGTCATGGCCTACTACCACGACATCGGAAAGATCTTCAAGCCGGAATACTTCGCCGAGAACCAAAACGGTGGTTTCAACAAACACGAAAAGATCACGCCGCAGATGAGCTCGCTCATCCTGGTCTCGCACGTCAAGGACGGCGTGGAGTTGGCCCGCGAAGAAAAACTACCGGAACTGGTCATCGACGCAATCAAGGAACACCACGGAACCACGGTGATGGCGTACTTCTACCAAAAGGCGCTGGAGACGGATTCGCATTCGAGCCTCAAAAAGGACGATTTCCGTTACCCGGGCCCACGTCCGCGATCCAAAGAATCGGGGCTTCTCATGTTGGCCGACACAGTGGAGGCCGCGGTTCGATCGCTCAAGGACCCGACTCCGGCGCATATCCGCAACATGGTAACGAAACTCGTCGGCGCGCGGGCGCAGGAGGGAGAGTTAGACCGAAGCGGGATGACGCTTGACGACTTGCACTTGATCAAGGAAAAGTTCATATCCATACTCACCGGCATTTACCACAAGCGTATCGCCTACCCGGGACAGGAGGAGGAAGAGGCACCGAGTGAATCTGTCGTTAAATCGGTGTAACGTAGCCAATGCGCCCTGGCTAGACGACGGGCTCGTCGATGCGATACAGCGCCTAGGCGCCGCGTTGGATCCTGCCGAGATCATCGTTGATTTCATAGTCGTTGACGACCAGTATGTCCGCGAGTTGAACCGAAAGTACAGAGACAACGACGAACCGACGGACGTGATTACGTTTTCGTATCTCGACGACGAGGGTCCCGTCCCAGAGGGGGAGGACGACGTAGCGGGCGAGGTCTATATTTCCTATCAGACAATCGAAAAGGAGGCGAAAGAACTCGGGGTGGAAACGCGAGCGATGTTCATGCGCGTCGGCGTGCACGGATTGCTGCACGTCGTCGGTTTCGATCACATCGATGACGATGATGCCGCGCGCATGGAGAGAGAGGAAAAGTCGCTCCTCTCTGAATACCTCGACCCCGATGAGATGGCAGCGTTGTTTTAACGCCGACGCGCCTCTCTCACCCCGACAAGTACATGGGCATAGAGATTGACCTGATTTTATACGCGCTTTCTATTGCATCACTGGGGATTTTTTCGGGAGTTTGTGTCGCACTCGAGATCCAGTCGTTAAGTACCGGCGATCGCTCGGCGGAAGACGAAGAAGACGCCGGGTACATCGATCGCCTGCTGGAGGAGCCTGTTGTCAACGGCTTCTCGCTCGCCATTGCCCGGGCCCTCACCGTGGGGACCACGGTCGTCACTTCGATCCGCGTCGGTGCCCTCTATCTGTTCTTGGGCGCCGATCACCCGCTTCTCTACACCTCGTTGTTTGTCTTTGTGTCTCTGGTGACGCCGGTATTCGGGGCCAAGGTGTTGGCGGTACGCGGCGCCGAGCGGTTTACGTCCGCCACAAAAGCGCTGACTTACCCGATCGCCCTTCTCGTCCGCCCACTGGCGGTGGCCGTTGCAGCTATCGTCAGAAAAATCTCGCCGGGGCTTTCGCGGTTGTTGGCGTTTCAAACGATACCCCTTAAACAAAAAATCGAATTACTGGGAGCAAAGGACGGCGAACCGCCCGATGAGGAACAAAAACTGATGTCGAGTATTTTGGATTTCGGCGAGACGCGCGTAAGAGAAGTGATGGTCCCGCGCATCGACATCGTGGCGGTAAACGTGGCAATGGACGTCAACGAAGCGATCAAATTGATCATGGACGCCGGACACTCGCGTGTGCCGGTGTACGAAGAAACGATAGACAAAATCCACGGTACAATTAACAGCAAAGATTTGCTGCGACGAATGGTCGACGGCGAAGAGTTTTCGCTCGCCGACCTCGCGCGCGAAGCGTTCTTCGTCCCGGAGAGCAAGATGATCGACGATTTGCTGACCGAATTCAGGGCTCGCCGGCAGCACCTGGCGATCGTCGTCGACGAATACGGCGGCACCGCCGGGATCGTCACCCTCGAAGACGTCCTCGAGGAAATCGTCGGCGATATACAGGACGAGTACGACACCGAAGAGGTCTTGGTGGAGCGACTCGACGAAGACACGGCGGTATGCAGCGCGAAGATTCACCTGGACGACCTGTCGGATCGTCTGGGGATGAAATTTCCGGAAGACGCGCCCGACAGCCTCAGTGGCTTCCTCTACCAGATGATCGGCAGCGTCCCCCGCGTCGGCGATCATCTGAGCATGAACGGGATCGAGTTCGAAATCCAATCGGTCGAACGTCAAAGGATAGACAAGGTCCTCATCCGTGGGTTAAGCTCCGTTGTCGACGGCGCGGGAAATGGGGTCGGCTGAGGTCGGCGGCCTCTGGAAACAGCCCGCCGGCGCGCCGACCGATATCACTTGCCGAAGTGCGGGAGTAGCGGATTGATCAGATACTTACGACGAAGGTTTCTCGCAGGCGTTCTGATTCTCACGCCCACCGTGGTTACCGGCTGGATCTTTTGGAAGGTTTTTAGCTCGGTCGACAACATTCTCGCCCCCTTGCAAGCCCGCTACCCGATCATCGATTGGCCTGGGGTAGGATTCGTCGTCGTCCTCATACTGATCCTGCTGACCGGGGTCTTCGCCGGCAATTTCATCGGCCGTCGGGTGATTTCGCAGGGCGAGCGGATCGTCTACAACCTCCCTCTCATTCGCCGTATCTATACCGCCGTCAAGGAGATCAGCGAAGTGTTTCTCTCCGACCGAAAGACGGTGTTCCGGGAGGTCGTTTTGATTCGCTATCCCCACAAAGACTCGTACGCCATGGCGTTCGTCACCCGCGAGGGGACCGGATTCTTCAACAATTTGACGGGGAAAACCCTGCTTAATGTGTTTGTTCCGACGACACCCAATCCCACTTCCGGGTTTTTGCTGCTCGTACCGGAGAAAGACGTCATACGGGTCCCGATCAAAGTCGAAGAAGGGCTCAAAATGGTGATCTCGGGGGGCGCCTTCACCGCCAACGCCATCGGCGAAAAAATCAACTAGCACCGCACTCCAATTCGACCTTGCCATCGCTCGACATCTTTGCCTAGGATGCCACTTATGGATCGCATACGAACCGAAGACGTTGCGGCGGTCGAAAGGATGATCGTGGCAGAAGATATCGAAGCCCTGCGGGGCTTTCTCGCCCCGCTTCATTCCGCCGACATCGCCGACATTCTCCAGGAGCTGGAGCCGGAACGGCAGGTGGCCGTACTCAAGCGGCTCGACAACGAACGGGCTGCACAGGTGTTGACCGAGATCGACCGGCACTCCGGCCAGGCATTGCTGCTGTTGTTGTCCGACCGCGAGGTGGTCTCGCTTCTCGAAGAAATGCCTTCAGACGACGCCGCCGACATCATGTCGGTCCTATCTCCCGAGAAATCCGAAAGAGTCGAAGCACTTCTTCCGACCGAGGAACGACAGCAGCTCCACGAACTGATGGGGTTCGAGGAGGACACCGCGGGCGGCATCATGGAGATCGAACGCATCGCGGTCCACGAGAACGCCACCATCCGCGACGCCATCGATCTGGCTCGCGCGGGAGCCGATGAAATCGAAAACCTGCAGAAAATTTACGTCGTGCGCGATAACGGAGAACTTGCCGGCTACATCGACATACTCGACCTGCTGTTGTATCCGCGTTCCACGCCGATTGCCGATACGACGAAAAAGAACCCAGTCGTCGTTCCGGTCGAAATGGACCAGGAGGACGTGGCCGCGCTGTTTGGGAAGTACGATGAGTTTACGCTCCCGGTGGTGGACGCCTCCAACAAACTCGTCGGTCGGATCACAGTGGACGACATCATCGACGTCATCGAAGAGGAAGCCTCCGAGGACATCACGCACATTGCCGGTACCACCGAAGACGAGCTGGGTGAGCCGTCACCGATCAAGGTTTCGCGCACCCGGCTCCCGTGGCTGATAACCGGTCTGGTCGGTCAGGTGTTCGCCGCGCTGATTATGAGCCACCACGAAGTATCGCTGCAAACGTACGTGGTGTTGGCGTTTTTCGTGCCGCTAATCGTGGGCACCGCCGGTTCGATCGGAATTCAAGCGGCGATTGTGGTGGTGCGCGAGTTGTCGCTCGGGCAGATCAAAGTGCGTCACATGGGCCGCCGTGTACTGAAGGAAATGGTGGTCGCGTCGATCAACGGCGTCATACTGGGAGCGGTGCTGTTTATTATCGTGATGGTATGGCGACAAGAGGTGGCGCTGGCCACGCTGCTACTTTGCTCGCTCCTGTCGGTGATCTTGGTCGCCGCCTTCATTGGCGCGTCGGTTCCGCTGGTTCTGGAGAAGTGGAACATCGATCCCGCTATCGCCACCGGTCCGTTCATTACGGTATCCAACGACATCATCGGGCTGGCCATCTACCTTTCAATGGCGAATATTTACGTGTCGCACTTTCACTAGCCGCAACGGAGATTCGGAGGGGCGCGTGCTGGAGAAGGACGAGGGCGTGGTACTCAAGACGGCTCGCAGCGGCGAGACCAGCCTCCTGGTAACGTTTATGTCCCGGCGGAGGGGAAAGATACGCCTGATGGCCAAGGGTTTTCTTTCCCAGAAGCACCCGTCGCGGGGGCTATTGGAAACAGGGAATCACGTCGAGGTCGTCTATTATTACAAAGAAAACCGCAGTCTTTATTTTATAAAAGAGGCGTCGCCAATAGCACCCACGTTTTCCGCCCGCGATTCGTTGCCGCACCTGGCGGTGTATCTAGCCGCGATGGAACTGCTCGACCAGGTCTGCTATCCCGGTAGCGCAGATGAAGCGATCGTCGAACTGGCGGTCGAGTACGGTGGCATCGTCGCCGGCGCCAAGGACCCGTTGTTTTTGTTTCTGGCGTTCGAGCTTAGACTCCTGGCCGTATTGGGCGTCTTCCCCGATTTGACCGGATGCGCGATTTGCCACCGCGGTGCCGACGGAGGAACTTACAGCGCGCGCGACGGCGCGAGCTACTGCCGCGAACACGGGCAAGAAGCGGCGCCGGCGGCGCCGGGGTCACTGGCGCTATCGCCAGAAGCACTCGCTTTGGCCCACCGCTGCGCAGGAGAGCGCCTGAAGGTGCTGGCGGGAGAGGGAGTAGCCAGGCAAACCAGAAAAGACTTGGGCAAAATCGTTCACTGGACGTATACTTACCACGTTCAGGGATACAACCTTCCCAAATCGTTGAGTCTGATTTGAATCCTCCCTCATTGACAACGTTGTCGGTCGCAGCCGGTGGGCCGGTCCCGCCGCGCGAACAGCGGAAGTGGTGTACTTGAAGCCGACGAAATCAAAAACCCAAAAGACGACGTACCAGGAAATCATCACCAAACTCCAAGAGTTTTGGATGAATCGCGGTTGCGTGATACTGCAGCCTTACAATTCGGAAGTGGGCGCCGGCACGCTCAACCCGGCGACGTTTCTGCGAGCCCTGGGACCGGAACCTTGGGCAGCCGCGTACGTCGAACCCTCGAAGCGGCCCAAGGATGGGCGCTACGGTGAAAACCCCAACCGGGTTCAGCAGTTTCTCCAGTACCAGGTGGTGCTCAAGCCGCCGCCGAAAGACATCTTGCGTTTGTACATGGAAAGCCTCGAGTACATCGGTGTCGATTCGGCCCGTCACGATATCCGCTTCGTCGAAGACGACTGGGAAGCTCCCACGTTGGGCGCATCCGGTCTGGGGTGGGAGGTTTGGCTCGACGGTATGGAAATCACTCAATTCACCTACTTTCAACAGGCGGGCTCTCTCGAACTCGAACCCATCACGGCAGAAATCACTTACGGGTTGCTTCGGATCTGCCTTTATCTACAAAAGGTCGACTCGGTGATGGACATCGACTGGGGAGGAGGTGCGACGTGGGGGGAAATCAACCTGCAGGCGGAACGAGAGTTTTCGGCGTTTCACTTCGAAGAAGCCAATACAGACTTGTATTTTCGTGTGTTTCAAGATTACGAGAGGGAAGTGTCCTCGATGCTGGACAGGAGCCTGGTGTTGCCGGCCTACGACTACGTGGTGAAGCTCTCCCACGTGTTCAACATTCTCGACGCACGCGGCGCGATCAGCGTGACAGAACGCACCGGGTACATAGGAAGGATCAGAACACTGGCGCGAAAAATCGCGTTGGCGTACATAGAGAAACGCGAAACGTTGGGATTCCCGCTCTCGAAGGGGGGTGGATCCGCGTGAACGATTTCGTGCTGGAAATCGGCGCCGAAAACATCCCCGCCTCCTACGTCGAACCGGCGTTTCGCCAGTTGGCCGACGACGCCGAGGCGTTGTTCAGCGAGCTGCGCCTCCCCTGGGATGAGATTTACACCACCGGTACGCCGCGGCGTCTCGTCCTGATGGTTCGCGGTCTCGCCAGCGCCCAGGAATTGGCCGAAGAGACCGTCACTGGTCCGCCGGCGAGCAAAGCGTTCGACGAAAACGGCGAGCCGACAAAAGCGGCGGTGGGTTTCGCCCGCTCGCACGGCATTCCGGTGGATGACCTGAAATCGGTGATGACGCCGCGCGGGGAGTACCTCGGGTTTCAGAGACGGTTGGCGAGCCGGCGCACGGTGGAGCTGTTGGCCGAGCGACTGCCGGGGCTGATAGGAGCGCTCAGGTTTCCCAAGGTCATGAAGTGGGAGGCGTCGGGCGCCAAATTTGCCCGTCCCGTGCGATGGATCGTGTGCCTGTACGGGGCCAGCCCCGTTCGCTTCTCGTTCGCCGACGTCAGTAGCGGCAACACCAGTTATGGCCGGCCGTGGGTTCACGGGGAGACCGTTAGAATTCGCGACGCCCAGAGCTACACCAAGGGCGTTGCCCGATTGGGCGTCGTCCTCGACGACGAAGCGCGGCGTGAGCGGATTGAGTCGCTGTCCCTCAGGGCGGCGAACAGAGCGAATCTGGTTCCGGTCGAGGATGAGGGGTTGTTGGACGAACTGACGTTCATGCTTGAGAACCCGCGGTTACTGATGGGCGAGTTTCCCTCCGAATTCCTCAAGCTACCGCCCGAGGTGGTGACGACGGCGATGAGGTCGCACCAGCGTTACATCGCGTTGGAGGACGGTAAGGGCAACCTGGTGCCGAGGTTTATCACGTTCACCGACGGCCCGGTGGTGGGGGCGGCCGAGGTACGCCGGGGCAACGAAAAGGTACTGCGGGCGCGGCTGGCCGACGCCCAGTTCTACTGGCAAGAGGATCTCAAGCGGGGGATCGATGGGTTGGCGGACGAATTGGGGCGGATCGTGTTTATCGAAGGGCTGGGAACGGTCGGGCAGAAATCTGATCGCATCGGCGAGCTCTCGCGTTTCATCAACGGACTGCTGCGCGACGAAATGAGGCAACCGGTGGGGCTGATCGACCGGGCGTCGGCGTTGGCCAAGGCCGATCTCGCCAGCGAAATGATCAAGGACGGCAAGGAGTTTACCTTGTTGCAAGGGCTTATCGGGAGCCACTACTCGCGCGCGTGTGGCGAGGAGCGAGACGTGGTCGAGGCCATCGGCGAGCACTACAAACCCCGGACGCCCGCCGACACCGTTCCGAGTTCGACTTTGGGTGCCGTCGTTGGCGTCGCCGATCGGATGGACACCATCTGCGGGTGTTTCCTGGTCGGCCTCGTGCCCAGCGGGTCGCAAGACCCGTATGGGCTCAGGCGCCAAGCCAACGGGCTGATCCGCATCGTCGAATCCGTGCCCCTGCCAGGGATCGAAATCGACGCACTTATCCGCCGGTCGGTCGAGCTCTATGCGGTGGGGGGACTGGCCGCGACCGAGGAGGCCGAGCGAGCGGCAGCCGACGTGGGCGCGTTTTTCGAGAGTCGGTGTGAAACATTTCTCAAAGAACGCGGCATCGTATACGACGTGGTGAGCGCGGTCTCGAGCGTTTCCTGGATGCGTCCCGGGGTGGCACTGACGCGCGCGCGAGAAATCGCCCGCATGCGCGGCGATGAGGCGTTCGAGAGGCTGATAACCGGGGTCAAACGGGTCGGCAACATCCTGTCGGCGGACAAACGGGTGTATGGGGCGAGTTGGGACAGCATTCAAGGGGCATTTGTCCGGCCCGGCGAGGGACCTGGCACCAACGCGTATTCCACGGCGTTGTTCGCCGAACCGGCGGAACAAAAACTATATGAAGCGGTTATAGATGTTCTTCCGCGACTGGTCGAGTTCGACCGCCAACACGATTTTCGTTCGGTTTTGCTCACACTGTCTCGGCTGGCGGATCCCATCGACGAGTACTTCGACCGGGTGTTGGTCAACTGCGATGACGACAGAATTCGCGATAATCGACACCGATTTCTGGCATCTGTATTCGCCGTGTTTTCGCGATATGCCGATTATTCCTATATAGTAGAAGAGGGCACCATCTGACCTTTCTCCCCTTTTTCACTCCACTTACGTCCCGTTTCAACGCTTGACAGTGACCGTTTTTTTGTGGTACCATTCCCAACGGACTAGGGGCAGAGGGTTATATTTAGCGGGTCTCTCCCGCAAACCCCTTGCATGACTTCATCTCATCGGGCACGAGGTTTGTGCCCGGAGTTCGCCGACCACCGTTGGTGTTAACCGTTTACCCGACACCTGATTTCGACCGACGGTAACACATGGCCTGACCAGCTGAAACGGACGAAGGAGGTGGAGCAAGGACACATCGTTTCAGTACGATATAGCCCGGCCTCTGACCATCCTTAAATTGGGTTTCGCGTATTCACTTTCCTTCTCAGCAACAACGATGGGGGAATACGTATGAAGAAGATTTTAGTTGTTTCCCTAAGTCTGCTCCTGGTCGCCTCGTTTGCGATGGCCCGGAGTGTAGACAAGGGGACGGCGGTACGTCCGCACGTGGAGACCGCCGCTTCTGACAACAATATTCCAGAGCTAGGTATCCAGCCGAGTGCTACTCAGGTGAGTACCACGTTTCTGGCGTATTACACGTTTGATTCCGGTCCGAACTGTGTGACCGAAGGTTGGAACAAGATTGACGTTACGTCACAGCTTGGCGACTATTGGCACGTGGATGACTTCGCGGGCCTGGCCAACTACGCTGCGCTCGAAGGCAGCCAGTCGCTGTGGTGCGGCGCTCGTGCGGATGCCGGCAGTCTCATTCTGTGCGGTTATGCCGTGCTGCCGGGTTACGGCAACAGCTGGAACCAGGCATTCTGCACCAAGGACTGTCTGAATGTCACGGCCGGCCAGGTCGTCGCCGATATTCTGTGGGATTCGGAGCCTGGCTACGACGCCACAGATCTTGAAATCGACGACGGTTGTCTTGGCACCTGGGTGTCGATCGACGGCGGTCTCGGTATTTGGGACGGTGCCGGTTCGGCAGTAGGCCACACCTCCGCGTTCGCTGCAGGCGGTACGGCCATGTTCCGTTTCCGCTTCGCGGCCGACGGTGCCTGGTCCGACCAGGACGGCCTGTGGGACACCAACGGCGCGTTCTTACTGGAC
>CBDVBX010000036.1:0-22516 GCA_965372335.1 uncultured bacterium
AAGGAGCTCACGGGCCGCCCCGATACCATGGAATCCCGCGACGGCCGGCCCATCACCGCCGAAGACCAGAAGCCGTCATTGAGACCGCGGCGGCGGCGGTCGGCATGAGAGAGAAGCGAGAATGGTAGCAAGTGCAGAAACACAACTCTACGGTGTGATCGGGCATCCCGTTGCGCATAGTCTGTCGCCGTTTCTCATGAACCGCGCGTTTCGACAGCTCGATATCGACGCTGTGTACCTGCGCTTCGACGTCCAGCCCGACCAGCTCGATCGCGCGATCGAGGGGTTGACCGCGCTGGGCGCGTACGGCGCCAACGTCACCTATCCTTTCAAGGACGAAATCTTACACCTCGTCGACTTGCCGTCTCCCGACGCCGAACTCATCGGGGCTGTCAACACCTTGGCGTTTCGCGACCACCAGATCATCGGGCACAACACCGACGCATCCGGCGTGGCGGTAGCGCTGGCAACTTTCGGCGAAATGCCGCCTGATGATAAGCACGTTTTCATTTTCGGTGCCGGCGGATCCGGACGCGCCGCAGCGGTGGGGCTGCTGCGGGAAGGCGCAGCCAGCGTGACCTTCGGCGTCCGTTCGCCTCGCTCCGTCGTCGAGACCGCCAAAAAGTTTCGTGCGAGCTTTCCATTACAGTCCGTCGATGTCGTTCCTCTAGACGACAGCGGTGCGCTCGATTACCGCCGATATGCGTTCGAACGCGCCGACGTGGTGATCAACGCCACACCGGTCGGTACGCGAGGCGGCGAAGAGACACCGCTCGTCTACGACCTCGATTGGATTCGGCCCGGGCAATGCTTTTTTGATTTCGTGTATCACTCCGGACGGACCGCATTTTTGGAATCCGCCGCCTCGCGCGGCGCGCGCGTCCTGGGCGGTCTGGCGCTCCTCGTCTGCCAGGCCGTCGACAGTTTTCGTCTGTGGACCGGCCGGCCGTTCGACGTACCGGCGATGTTCGAGGCGCTGGCCGCCGCGTTTCCCGAGAGGACCGTCAGTTGATCGGAGGAAAAACGTCATCATGAGCATCCGGTTTTTGAGCGCGGGCGACTCGCACGGCCCCACGATGGTCGGTATCATCGAGGGGTTGCCCGCGGGCGTACGTATCGCCGAGAGGGACATTGTCAAAGACCTCGCACGCCGGCGAAACCCGTACGGTCGCAGCAGCCGCCAATTGATAGAGGACGACGCCGTCTCGATTTTGAGCGGCCTTTGGAATGGACGCACCACCGGAGCTCCGCTGGCGCTGATGGTGGGCAATCGAGGCCGCACTGTGAAAGGGAAAAAAGGGGGGGCGTTGGGGACGGTACTCCGGCCAGGTCACGCCGACTTCGCCGGCTGTTTCAAGTACGGATTCGATCGGGTTCCGCCGATCTCCGAACGCGCCAGCGCCAGGAGCACCGTGGTGCGGGTGGCGATCGGCGCGGTAGCCAAATCGGTTTTGAGACCGTTCTCCATCGAAACCGCCGCCCACGTGCTGTCGATCGGACGCGTCACCGCGCCGTCCCGTGCCGACGAAACACCGGCCAACGTCCGGCGCCGTACGGCGCGTTCACCCGTCTACTGCGCCGACGCGGCCGCGTCCCGGGATATGATTGAGGAGATCCGGCTCGCAAAAAAAGAGGGCAATTCGCTGGGCGGATCGGTGGAGGTGCTCGTCGGAGGCGCCGTGCCGGGCCTGGGCAGCCATGTCGAATGGGACCGAAAACTCGATGCGCGGTTGGCCGCCGCGATGATGAGTATCCAGAGTGTGAAGGCGGTCGAGATCGGAGACGGTATCGCCAGTGCGGCCAGGCGCGGTATCAACGTCCACGACGCAATGCGCGTGGAAGGCGGGCGCGTCGTCCGAGACACCAATTTCGCCGGTGGTATCGAGGGCGGCATGACCAACGGTGAAGCGGTCGTCGTCCGCCTGTTTTCGAAACCCATTCCCACCGCGCCGCGCCGGGTCAAGACCTTCGACATGAAAACGCTGCGTTCCACGGCCAGTCCGTACGTTCGTTCTGACGTGTGCGTCGTGCCGGCTCTGTCGGTGATCGCCGAATCCGTCGCCGCGTGGGAGATCCTCGACGCGCTTCTGGAAAAATTCGGCGGCGACCACATCGATGATACACAAGCCGCCCACGATCGTTACATCCGCAAGCTCAACGAGAGGCTAGGCGAATGACGCGCATTTCGGATCCCCTGCCTCCGGTCGTCGTGCTCGCCGGCTTTATGGGCGTCGGCAAGACCCAAGTCGGCCAAATATTGGCCGGGCGACTTGGCGTGCCATTTATCGACACCGACGCTTTGATCGAATCCAATGCCGGCATGACCGTCGCCGAGATTTTCGAACGGCACGGCGAAGTCCGCTTTCGCGAGCTGGAAACCGACGTGTGTAGGAACTTGTCCCCGGCCGAAGGCGCCGTCATCGCCACAGGCGGTGGCACGTTGATGGACGAGAAGAGCTTGTGGCGGCTTTCAATACTGGGGACGATGGTCTTGCTCTATTGCACCGCCGATGCCGCCGTCGAACGCATCGCCGGCGGGGGTGGCCGTCCCATGCTCGGCGTTGCCGGCACAGGCGATACGTCGACCTCCGGCGTTCTCAGCGAGAAAGAACTCCGCGACCGAATCGAAACGCTCCTCGACGAACGGCGAGCCGTCTACGACCGGATCAAAATCAAGATCGACACCACCGGCCGGTCGTCGGACGATGTGGTTTCCGAGATCGTCTCGGCGGTGAACACAGGATGCCGCGTGATCACCGTTGACGTGGATGTCCGTCCATTACCATCACACGACGGCGGCGAACGAGAGCCGGCCGGCCAGTGCCGCATCGTAATCGGCCGCGGCGCGGCTTCGAAACTGGGACTATACTTGGATGAGCTGGGACTGAGGTCGCGCGCGTTTTTGTTTATGCCCAAACATCTGAGCGCAACATTTCTGGAACGGGTCCGGCCATCGCTCGATGCCGTCTCGATTCCCCACGAAGTGGTGCCGGTTGCTGATGGCGACGGAAACAAAAACCTCGCACAGGTGCGCGATCTGCTCGATCGGTTGGCGTTCAGCGGCGCCAGCCGCGACAATCCGGTCGTCTCCATCGGCGGAGGCGTCATTGGCGACGTGGCGGGTTTTGTGGCGTCGACCTACATGAGGGGGCTTCCATTCGTTCAGGTGCCAACGACCTTGGTTTCGCAGGTCGACGCCAGCATCGGCGGCAAGGTGGGCGTGAACCACCCACGGGCCAAAAACCTGATCGGAGCGATCTACCAGCCACTGCTCGTCCTCGACGACCCGTTGATGCTGGAAGGCCTTCCCTTCGAGGAGATCTCTGTCGGGATGGGAGAAGTGATCAAGACGGCGATCATCGGGTCGCGCGAATTATACGACTACATCAGGTCCGTCACCGATGGACCAGCCGAGGAAACGCTCGTCGACCCGCGATTTCTCGAACGGTGCGCATTCGAGTGCGCGCGGGTCAAGAGCGACATAATCGAGCGCGATCCGTTTGACCAAGACGTTCGCCGTACGTTGAACCTGGGTCACACGCTCGGCCACGCGTTGGAATCGGCGCTGGAGTACGAGGGAATCAAACACGGTGCAGCGGTGGCAATCGGTACGGTTGCAGCGATACGCGTGGCCGTCGCAAGGGGCCGCGCCGACCGTTCATTTCTCGACAAGACGATCGCGATGCTCACCTGGTGCGGCCTGCCGACTCGGAGCCCACCGGTCGATCGTGACCGGCTGCGCCGTGCACTCAAGCTAGACAAAAAGGTCAAGTCTGGCCGTCTGTTTTTTGTGCTCCCCCTCGGCGCGGGACGTGTCGAGGTCATCGGCGATCTGACGGAAGACGAACTGCTGGGAGTTTTGTGAAAAATCGTTCCACCGGGACCGCATCGACGGAAAGGATGACGCATGAAGATTCTTGTAATACACGGACCCAACCTGAACTTGTTGGGAAAGCGCGAGCCTGAGGTGTACGGCACCCGGACGTTGGACGATCTCGACACCCTTTTGGCCGATCACGTAAAAGACCGCGGGGCCGAGTTGGAAACGTTCCAAAGCAACCACGAGGGAGCGATCATCGACCGCATCCAGGGCGCTGGAGCCGAACATGGAGAGACCAAGCTTCGGGCGGACGCAATCGTGATCAATCCAGGAGCTTATACGCATACCAGTCTGGCGATCGCCGACGCCATACGTGGCACGGGGGTACCCACCATTGAGGTTCACCTCAGCAACATCCATGCGAGAGGCCAACGGCGTTCACTTTCGTTGATCGCGCCGGCGTGCGCGGGTCAGATCACCGGTTTCGGATTCGATAGTTACCGGCTCGGTATCGACGCCGCCATTTCGATGTTGAAATCCTGACACCCCCCTAGTTTGGTCAATGAGCCGCAACGGTTGATCCTCTGCGGCTCTTTGGACGACCAGCACCTCCGCTCGCTCCTCGGGCCCAATAATATTGAACGCTGAAGATCATCCCCATTTTCTATAAGTACGTTGTTGTACAAGCCATTTCGCCGGTCGCCCGTCGTGGCATGTCGGTTGCAGCGGCTGCGACCAGACTCCCACTTGAATGCGTATCCTCCTGTGTGGTGTGTTTGGGGATTTTTTGAAGGAGGTTTGCTGTGTTTCGTTCCATTCGATTCAGAAGAACAGTAGCAGGATTTCTGGTATCCAGTCTTCTTGTGACGTTTGCCTGCCAAGGCGACGATGCCCCCGGCATCGTAGAGGCGCCCGGCCCGGCGCCGAGTCCGGATATCGTCGACGACGACGGCACGACCAAGGGGTACATGTACTTTGCCGGAAACGCGTACCACGCCGACAAGATGAAGCCTTTGTTGGCGCGGCCAGAGGTTGCCGAGATGATTTCGGCGTTCGCGGCAGGCGGCTACGAGTTGTCTTCAGAAAACTCCTTTACGGTGGAGGGCACAGACGGCGAAACTGCCGTTTCGGCGACATTTGTGGGCATGATCGGATCCGGCGAGAAGTCAGACCGGTCGCTCACAATTGTGTGTTACGAGAGCGGCGGCGAGTTTGGCATCTCGCCGGTCGTATTCTCGACCTCCCCTGCCAAGAACGAGGTTGGTTGGCGTCAAATCGGTGACGTCGCATGGTACCGCACGTTACCCGCGGGTGACAGTATCGGGTTATCCGAGCAGCGCATCGACTGGCCGACGTGGGGCGAATTCTGGAATTGCATCGTTACGCGAATGCCCGGTGCGGCGCTCGGGTGCGCGGTCGGATGCGTGATGATTCCCGGCTTTGCGCAATGTCTATTTGTTTGTGTGGCGGGTCAGTCATTGAGCACGACCGTCGGTTGCTTGATCGCCGCGATTCTCAACGGCGGAAAGAAGGCGCAAAACTGATGAGGCAGAAAATATTCGACTTCGCGATCGCGCCGCTGGGTTTGGTGACTGCATTCTGGCTGGTCGAGGGCCAAATCGAAGCCAGGCCGTTCGTGGTACTGGTCTCATATCTGAGCGGTTTGTCGCTCGGACTGTATTTCTCGCTGCTCCTGTGGAAGCACCGGCGAAGCGGATAGGGCGAATCTCCCACCGAGGCCCCACCCAGACCGCCTCATGGCCACCCGGGGGATCAAACCAGTCGGCCTCCCGGGCGGCCGGTCGCCACGCCGTTAGCAGAGTCGGCACGGCGACGGATTCGCCCAGGCGCCCCCCCAGCTTGGGGGGGCGCCCCCAACGACGGGGGCGTGCCTCGTTATTTTTATACGCACGAACACGTTAACCAGGCTCGACATTTCACTTGACGTTATAAAGCATATCAGCATATTTTTATATTATTATTATCGAGTGACGCGTTCACATCGAACGGGGGAAGGAAAATGCTGAGCAAATCTGGTGTATACGCCGTCCGCGCCCTTGTCGTTTTGGCCGAGCTCCCCTCTGGTCAGTATCAAGGTGCGGCGGCGATCGCGACTCGGACGGGAGCGCCGCGCAATTACCTGGGAAAAATTCTCCAATTGCTCTCGCGGCGCCGTCTGGTCGAGTCCCAGAAAGGCCTGGGCGGTGGTTTCCGTCTGGCGCGTGACCCGCGCAGTATTTCGCTCTACGATATCGTCGAAGAGATCGAGGACGTGAGCCGCTGGAATGAATGCATTCTCGGCAGGCCGACGTGTACCGATGCAAATCCTTGCCAGGTGCACGACCGCTGGGGACCCGTAAGGGACGCCTACCTCGGGCTATTGAAAAGCACGAAAATCGTCGATTTGACTCCCAATCCATCCAGTTAGGCAATCACGAGCTCGCCAGGCGGCGCAGCACCGTCTGGAGGATGCCGCCGTTTCGGTAGTACTCCACCTCGACCGGCGTGTCGATGCGAAGCGTAGCCTCGAATTCCTTTTTTGCGCCATCGGGGCTGGTGGCCGTTATCGGGATCGTCTGGCCGGGCTCGAGGTCGTCTCCCAGTCCTCCGATGTCAAACGTCTCGTCACCTTTGAGGCCGAGAGAGTCCGCCGAGTCCCCGTCTTTGAATTGGAGCGGCAACACGCCCATACCCAACAGGTTGCTGCGATGGATGCGCTCGTAGCTCTGCGCGATGACCGCGCGTACGCCGAGTAGCGCCGTTCCCTTCGCCGCCCAGTCACGGCTCGACCCCGTGCCGTACTCTTTGCCCGCAAGGACTATCAGCGGTGTACCTCCGGCCTTCTGATACTCGAGTGACGCGTCGTAGATCGTCGTCTCCTTGTGATCGGGGAAAAACACCGTCCAGGGTCCCTCCGACCCAGGAACGAGACGGTTGCGCAGGCGAATGTTGCCGAACGTGCCACGCACCATCACCTCGTGGTTGCCCCTGCGAGAACCGTAGCTGTTGAAGTCCCTCGGTTCGACGCCGTGGTCGACCAGGTACCGGCCGGCTGGGCTATCTTGGGCGATCGCACCCGCCGGTGAGATGTGATCGGTGGTGACAGAGTCGCCGAGCAGCGCCAGCACTCGTGCGCCGACAATGGGTGCGGTGGCGCCGGGCTCATCGCCGAGGTTTTTGAAGAACGCGGGTTCTTGGATATAGGTACTCTTGTCGTTCCACTCGTACAAATCGGAGCCGGTCACCGCGATATCGTTCCACTCCGCGCTGCCCTTGAAGACGTTTCGGTAGCGCTTCTCGAACACCTCGGCGCGGATGACTTCGGCGATGACACCTTGGACCTCTTCGTTCGAAGGCCAGATGTCGGCGAGAAAAACGTCTTTTCGGTCTTTGTCTTTCCCTAGGGGTTCGGACGTGAGGTCGATCGCCACCGATCCCGCCAGCGCGTACGCCACTACCAGCGGTGGGCTGGCCAGGAAGTTGCCGCGCACGAGCGCGTGGACGCGGCCTTCGAAGTTGCGGTTACCGCTGAGCACGCTGGCGGCGACCAGGTCGCCTTCGCCGATGGCGTCTGCCACCGGTTCTGGCAACGGCCCACTGTTACCGATACACGTCGTGCATCCGTATCCAACCGTGTTGAATCCCAGTCGGTCCAGGTATCGCTGCAGCCCCGATGCCTCCAGGTACTCGGTAACCACGGGCGAGCCGGGGGCGAGGCTCGTCTTGACATGGTCTTTGACCTGCAGGCCTCTTTCGACTGCATTTTTGGCCAACAGTCCGGCCGCTATCAACACAGAGGGGTTCGATGTGTTGGTACAACTGGTGATTGCCGCTATTACAACGGCGCCGTGTGAAATCTCGCCGTCGCCTGTTACGGCCACGTTTTTCGACTTGTCTTGCGCGGAAAGACCGAAGCCGCCGTCTCTCACCGGCGTCGTCAGGAGCGCTTCGAACTTGTCTCGGAGAACGCGCATCGGGATACGGTCTTGCGGCCGGCGTGGTCCGGCCAGGCTGGGTTCGACGTCTGCGAGGTCCAACACGACGACATCGGAGTAGGTCGGTTCGGGCGCGTCCGGCGAGAAAAACAATCCCTGTTCCTTTGTATAGGTGCCGATCAGTTCGACTTGGGCTGCGTCCCGGCCCGTGAGTTGGTAGTATCGGAGCGTCTCTTCGTCGACGGGCGAAAACCCCATCGTCGCGCCGTACTCGGGCGCCATGTTGGCCAGCGTGGCCCGATCGGGTAGACTCATCGAAGCGAACCCAGGGCCGAAGTACTCGACGAACTTGCCGACCACGCCCTTGGCCCGCAGGATCTCGGTGACCGTCAACACCAGGTCGGTGGCGGTGATTCCCTCACGGAGCGCTCCTATGAGTTTGAAGCCGATCACGTGCGGCATCACCATGTAAATCGGTTCGCCCAGCATCACCGCTTCGGCCTCGATACCGCCCACGCCCCAACCGAGGATTCCCAGGCCATTGATCATGGTGGTGTGACTATCGGTACCAACGAGACTGTCGGGAAACGCCACGAACTCGCCGTCTCTCTCCGTGCGGAATACCCCGCGGGCAAGATACTCGAGGTTTACCTGGTGGACGATCCCCGTTGCGGGCGGCACCACACGGAAGTTGTCGAACGCCCGCTGGCCCCACTTGAGGAACTGGTATCGTTCCAGATTTCGCTCGAACTCGCGCTCGACGTTCTTCGCCGACGCATCACTGGTGCCGAAATAATCGACCTGCACGGAGTGGTCGATCACCAGATCGCACGGCACCTGTGGGTTGATCATGCGGTAGTCCTTGCCCATGCGCTGCATCGCCGAGCGCAGGGCGGCCAGATCGACGATCGCGGGTACGCCGGTGAAATCTTGCAGTATCACCCGCGCCGGTTTGAACGCGATCTCGGTGGACCCGGCCGTTTCGGGGCTCCAGGTGAGTAGTTTCTCCACGTCGTCGTCGGTCACCCTAAAGCCGTCGTTATTGCGTAGTGCGCTTTCCAGCAACACGCGTATCGAATACGGCAGGCGTGATACGTCGCCCAGCCCGTGCCGGTCGAGCGACGGTAAGTGAAAAATCGTCGACGTGCCGATTGATGTCTGAATGGACTTACGATGCGCTTTGGGATCGAACTTCAATGATAGCCTCCTGGAATCCTGTAGTTATTGGTTTGCATAATTTCAGCGCGCAACTAAACCTATTGGATCTCGAGGATCGCTGAGCCAGGGCTAACACCGTTCAGAATCACGGCGCCGGAAACGATATTTGCGAAGCTGTACCAAAACGTGTCAAAGCCGACTAGTTTTGCCACGTTTTCTGTATCGTCCGGGAATCCGGACAGCGGTGAGAACTCCGCGCCCGACTTCGAATCTACCCAAACGCCGTCTTGTTTTCTTATCCGGGTTTTCTTCGGCGACGCACTGGGTGTAACGATGTATGCCCGCGTTGACTCGAACACATCAGCACCGGTCCTACGAAACAAAAAGATTTCGTTGTTACCAATCACGATTGAAGCGCCGTCCTGGATCGCCGAGTGCGGGACTGCGTAACGACCATCGTCGAGAATAAACGCGAAGATCGGTTCTTTGGCCGGCAATCTCGGGTCTTTTGCCTCGAGGTGCTGAAACGTTCGGTCGCTGTTGAAATACCCCGCATACGGATTTCGCGGATCGTGTTCCCGCCCGTCCACCGACAACACCTGTGTGTCGGGATACCGTTCCCGCCACTCTCCCCATCGGACCTTCTCGCCGACGGGCAGTTCGAGAAGTTTCTGCCCCTTCAGGTCGCCGCCGACGGCGTCGCCGGTGACGATCGACCACCAGCTATCCGTTTCGCGATCACGCATGACCAGCGTAGCTTCCCATAACGCGCCTGATGGTTCGAATGAGAGCACCCGCCCACCGTATTCCCGGCCGTAGACCACGGCCATGTTAGCCAGCGGTCACCACACGGGCGCGACGGGGGTTCCCCCAATGACGTCGTTGACCACCTCGTGATGGTTCAAGAGATTCAAGTCGTACGCCCGCGCTTCTCCGTTGAGATAAACACCGAGCACCCATGCCGAATCGGGTATGTCCGCGAGTTGGGCCGCAACGAAATGGGGTTCGAAGACCGCAGGAATTCCACCGCGCGGTAGGAGTTGTTGAACACCTTCCGGCGTTTCTTCGCTTTGCGCCACAGCGTCGCCGGCGCATACGGAAACGGAGATAACGAGCACTGCAACAAAGATGGTCTCAAAGGTCTTTCGGACGCTCTTTTCGACCAGTGGGTGTGGACAATTCACGATGATTCGCTCCCTTTCTTTTTATGGGCTGCCCGAGTGACATGGTCTTCTAGACTATCACGTCGGGCCGTCATTGGAAAGACGTCACGCGGACAAACGTGGATTCGATTTGACAATCACGCTCGCTCTATAATATTTTAATGTTAAACTGTTGGGGGCCATCAGACGATGGGAAGCCGATACAAAGGCAGCACCGAAGATATCCGAGCGCTCAGCGCTTTTATCAATCTGACACGCGCGTCCGAGTCTCTACTGGCAGCCCAGGGCCGCCGTTTGGCGAAGGACGGCCTCTCCGTGAGCCAATGGGGTGTGCTGGAAGCACTCTACCACTTGGGGCCGATGTCGCAGAAGGACCTGGGACTGAAGCTTCTCAAGTCGGGCGGTAACATTACGATGGTCGTCAACAACCTGGAAAAGCGATCTCTGGTTACGCGGAGACGAGTCAAAGGAGACCGCCGTTTTGTGGAGATTCGTCTGGCGGCAAAAGGCCGGCGGATCGTAGAACGGATCTTACCCGAGCACGTCGCCGGCATCGTCCGCGACCTGGAATGCTTGGGCGCTGATGATCAAGAACAACTGCGCCGTTTGTGCCGCCTTTTGGGCACCGCAGACACAGATGATTGAATCCGTAGGAGGAAATCAAATGGCCAAAGGCATCATAGCCGAAAAAACGCCTGCTGTTTTGGAGCTGGAACCCGGTGAATATTTCTGGTGCAAGTGTGGCCAGTCGCAGAAGCAGCCGTTTTGCGACGGCTCCCACGAGTCGACGGAATTCGAGCCGGTGAAATTCGTCGTGGAGGCGAAAAAGCGTTACGCGCTTTGCCAGTGTAAACAAACCGACGGTGATCCGTTCTGTGACGGAACCCATTCCAAGATATAGGCTCTGAACACCTCGGTGGTGCGTGCCCCGTTGCTAAGGCGATGGCATGCACTCATCGGCGGGGACGGTAATCAACCCACCAACGTCGTCGGCAATGAAGACGATGCCGGCGGCGGCAGCAACACCTGTTGACATGGCTGCCGAAGCCACTTCGCCGATCCGAACGGGATTCATTGGATCGGAAACGTCGATCACCTGCACTCCACCGCGGCCCAGTGCAACGTACAGTATACCGCCCGACAGAGCGGCATCGACTGGCTTGTAGAAAAGCCCGTCAGAAAAGCGCACAAAAGAGACCCGTTGAGGTTTAATCGTGGGATATTGAGTGTCGTATACGGCAACACCATTCTCCGCTCCGGGAAACCGGTTTGACGTCACAAAGTACGTGTAGTTATTACCCTGGAGGACTTTGACCCCGCTTCCCTCGACGGTAAAAGCACCGATTACAGTCGGCGCTGTCGGATCGCTGGCATTCACCATGTGCATCCCTCGGTTTGTACTAAGAACGTAAACGATATCACCGTTGACACCCACCGCTGTCCCTTCCGCCCCTAGGATCGACAGCGTCGTCGAAACGGATTCACCCAGCCGGTGGATACCGAAAATCGGACCGTCGGTGACGAAATACACCAGAGAATCTTCGACTGCCAGCGCCTCGACGTTGCCGACGAAAGGTACCGTGCCGATATGCGTCACAGCGCCCGGACTACTGACGTCGTATATGTGGATACCACCCAACCCGGCCGCCAAATAGACGAGCTGATCCCGCACTACCAAGTCCGTAACGTCATCGAAAGACAACTGAACGGATCCCGCTAGCGTCATCACCGAATTCTGCAGACGGGCACCGAATAAACCCGTCGCCGTACCCACACCGAAGGATGTTGCCGTTTCGGCGTCGACGTGCGTTACCGCTTCTACGCCGGAGGGATTCAAGCTGGCCAAAACCGGGGGGGGCAGCGGATTGACGGCGTCAACGATGCGCAAACCGTCCGATCCTTCGGCCACGTAGAGGAATCCGTTTTCGTGGGTGACGCCCACGGCAGTGCCACCGGCAGCGATGTGGTTGATGACGACGGGTGAATCCGGAATCTCGACGTCGCCCACCACCGTTCCCGAGGCCCCATCAGCGACGTATACGGTATGACCGTCCAGTGCGACCGCGACGGCGATGCCCGGCGTCCCCAGCGAATCGACGATCGCCTCCGCACCCAGCGTAGAGACGTCGACAGTCTGCAGTCCGGCTTCCGAGGTTGCGACATAGGCAAACCCGTCGGCAACGGCCACTCCCCTGGCGGCGGCGGGCATCGTTACGACGTTTGCCAGCCAGGGGCTCCACGGGTCGCTGGCGTTCACCACGCGCAACCCTACCAGCTCGTCGGCGACGTACACCAGCGTACCGGAGACGGCCACGTCGACCGCCCGGCCGGCGGAGTTTTCGACACCCATCGGTATGGGCGCCCGCGGATCGGCGAGGTCGAAGAGCATCAATCCCACGACGTCGTCGGCCACGTATACAACCGTGTCCGAAACGGCGATGCCACGCGCCTGCCCGGGTGTTGGGGCACGGCCAATTATGATTGGACGGTCGGGGTCTCCGGCATCGATGACGACCAATCCAGATGATCCAAAGGCCACGCACACAACGCCGTCGGCGACGTCGACATCCCACGCCGTTCCGGTCATGTTCACCGAGCCTTTGAGGACTGGCGCCGAGGGACTGCCGACGTCGACGACCTGTAATCCCGACTCACCGGTGGCCAGGTACGCCATACTTCCCCACACGGCCACCGAGTTTGCGGTACCTGACATGTCTAACAGCGCCACGGTGTGGAGGTGGTCGGCAAAATCGAAGCACGGTCGGTCTTTCAGGGGTGTCGGACCGTCCAATTCGACGGGCGAATCGCTGGCGCAGGCTGCGAACAGGGTAACCGCAACGGAAATGCCCGAAATGATCCGGACGACAAGCGTAGTGTCGAGTGACGTCTTCATATTCGAGTCGGTCGATTCGCGCCGCTAAGTTACGCATCGAGTTTGTCGAGCCGGAGCGGGCGAGGCAGGGGCGACTGGGGGACAGCTCAGGACGCGTCGTCCCGAAATCGTTTCCGCGTCATGGTGAACCGGTCACTGATTCGGGTGTATTCCAAACCGCCCAACCGTCCGATGGCGTTCAGGAGGCCGGGGTCCACTTTTCCGTCGGCGATCACGCGTGGGTCGACGTGGAACATAACGACCTCGCCTATCACCAATATACCACCTGAGTTTCCGATGGGTATAGCTTTGTATAACTTACATTCCATGTGGACGGGCGACTCCTGGATACGCGGCGGCGTGACGACGTCGCTGGCGACGGCTGTCAACCCGGCACGTTCAAATTCGTCCACATCTGCCGGATAGTCGGTGGCGGTGTCGTTCATTTTCTGGGCGAGATCCTCGGTGACGATGTTTACGACAAACTCGCCTGTTTCCTCCACGTTGGCCAGCGTGTCTTTCCTGTCGCCGCCGGGCTTTCGCGATGGCGAGAAGCACACGGTTGGCGGGTCGACTGTGATGGCGGTAAAGAAGGAAAAGGGCGCGACGTTGCGCACGCCCTCGGCAGAAACGGTCGACACCCACGCGATCGGCCGCGGCACAATAGTCCGTATCATGAGCCTGTATATGTCGTTTGACTTCTCAATCTTGGGGTCGATTTTCATCTATTTTTTGCCTTTCGCCCGTCACGGTCGAGACCTCGAATGTTATCTCGGGAGGTATTGGACCGGTCGGCCCCGGGACCTCTGTTAGTAGCGCCAACTGTACGGGTAGTTATCGTCGTCGACCTCTTGTGCCGTCTTCGTGACCCTCAGCGGTGCGAACGTGTCGACCATGACGGCCAGCTCCAGCGTCTCCTTCGCCCCCAACGATCCTTCCAGCAGACCCGGCTGCGGCCCGTGCGGAATCCCGTACGGGTGCAACGTGATCGATCCCACGTCGATGCCCTTGCGGCTCATGAAATCGCCCTCGACGTAGTATAGCACCTCGTCGCTATCGACATTGCTGTGCGCGTACGGAATCGCTACCGCCTCTTCGTGCCAGTCGAACAGGCGCGGGCAAAACGAGCACAGTACGAACCCCGGCCCCGTGAACGTCACGTGCACCGGCGGCGGCAAATGCACCTTGCCCACCTTCGGCATGTAATCATTTATGTTGAATATCCACGGATAGTAGAAACCGTCCCATCCCACCAGATCGAACGGGTGATGACCCCATACGTACTCTTGTACGCCTTCCGCCAAACGAATCCGAATCGGAAACTCCCCTACTTTGTCCACCGGCTCGACAAACTCCGGCAGGCGGAAGTCGCGCTCGCAATAAGGGGCGTCTTCCACCAGCTGACCGTACTGGTTCCGAAACGGCTTCGGGATGTCGACCGGACCGTACGATTCGACGACGAACATCCGGTTGTCGTCGGTCTCGAAACGCGTCTTGTAAATTACGCCTCTGGGGATAACCACATAGTCGCCCTGGTGAAACTCCAGCCGGCCGAACATGCTCTCGACCACGCCTTTGCCGCGGTGGACGAACAGCACCTCATCACAAACAGCGTTTTTGTAAAAGTAGTCCGCTTCCCCCTTCGGCGCGGCCGTGGACAAAATGACGTCGTTGTTGAACATCAGGACGTTTCGCCCCGTTACCCAGTCGCCTCGCACCGGAAACCTGAACGTCTCGAAGTGGTGATGCCGGTGCACCGTTTCTGTCTTTGGTTCAAAAACGACCGGTTTGAACTTGCCGATTTTTTCCACGCGGGTGGGCATGTGAACGTGATAGACGTTCGAGTAGATGTCGGAAAAACCCAGACGGCTGATGAGCTCTTCGAAGTAGAGATCGCCCTTCGGACTCCGAAACTGGATGTGACGGTGCTTCGGTGTCTGTCCTCTTTTGGCGTAAAATGGCATGGCTTACTTCCTACAAAGTCCCGCGGCGTTCCTGTTCGCGCTCGATCGCCTCGAACAACGCTTTGAAATTTCCCTTCCCAAAACTCTTGGCTCCCTTGCGTTGGATGACTTCGTAGAATAGAGTCGGACGATCCTGAACCGGCTTTGTAAACAGCTGCAAGAGATAGCCGTCTTCGTCCCGGTCGACCAGAATACCCAGCTTCCGGAGCGCAGAGATATCTTCATCCACTTCCCCTACTCGATCGGTGAGTGTGTCGTAGTAATCGTCCGGTACATAAAGAAAATCGCAGCCGTTGTCGACCAGTTTTTGGACGGTCGAGATGATGTCGTGTGTCGACAGCGCCACGTGCTGGACCCCCGCGCTCACATAGAAGTCGATGTATTCCTGTATCTGCGATTTCTTCAGACCTTGTGCGGGTTCGTTTATCGGCATCTTGACCCGCGTGTTCTCGCTCTCCACAACTATCGAACGCAGCGCCGTGTGATTTGTGGAGATATCCTTGTCGTCAACCGTCCACAGTCTATGAAAACCGAACACGTCCTCGTAAAACGTCGCCACCTTCTCCATCTCGCCGTCTGGTTGGTTGCCCACAATGTGATCGATACAATGTAATCCGACGGGCTTGACGTCGAGCCAAGACTGCGCCGGCCCATATCCGGGAAGAAACGCACCTTTGTAGTTCTGTCGCTCGACAAACGTGTGAATCGTGTCGCCGTAGGTGTGTATCGCCGACAACGCCACCTTGCCGTTGTCGTCTTCGATCGTTTTGGGCTCCATAGCCGACTTCGCGCCCTTAGACGTCGTGTGCTTCCACGCCGCCGCCGCGTCGTCGACTTCGAACGCAATGTCTTTGACGCCGTCTCCGTGAAGCCGCAGTTCGTCATTCATCCAGGACTCGGATCCCAATGGAGAATCGAGAACAAACACCGTTTTGTCCTGCCGGAGTACGTAGCTAACGTTTTCCCGATTGCCCGTTTCCAGCCCGCTAAAGGCGACAAGCTCGAAACCGAACACACTTTGGTAATAGTGGGTCGCCTGCTTGGCGTTGCCGACCACGCACCGGACGTGATCGAATCCTATGAGTTCGAATGGGGATTTCATGATGACGACACGCCTCCTCTTGGAACAACTACGTTGATTCTTGGCCGACGGGGTAGGATTTCGTGAGAAGATGCCCCCACGGACGTCTTTTCGCGTGGCTGTGGTGTAGCCGGATACTATTAATAATTCCGGGAAAATGCAACCGGTAACGGCCGGCCCGTCACGCGAAGGACCTGATATCCACCGCCGCTCGCTTTGCCCCCCACCCGCCGGGTGTCGCCTCGAAGTGACCCGTGCACGGGGTACCGCACTTACCGCACGCGCCGTCCTCGTTCAGATTCCACGCGGTCATGACGTACCAATCCCGACCTATCAATTTCGAACCGCACTGGTGGCAGTATGTGCTGCCACCGGCCTCGTCGTGGACGTTACCGGTGTACACGTATCGTATACCGTTGTCCATCGCGATGTTCCTCGCACGGGTGAGCGTGGAGGCCGGTGTCGGCGGTATGTCGCGCATCTGGTAATCGGGGTGAAAAGCCGAAAAATGGAGGGGAATTTCCGCTCCCAGGTGCTCCATCAACCATTGCGTGAGTCCCTCGAGCTCGGCGTCCGTATCGTTTTCGTCGGGTATCAACAAAGTGGTGATCTCGACCCAAACGTCGGTTTCTTGGCGCAGATACAACAGCGTATCCAACACAGTTTGCAAATTACCCTTGCACAGCTTTCGATAGAAATTTTCGGTAAACGCTTTGAGGTCGACGTTCACGGCGTCGATGTGTTTGAAAAACTCCCGGCGGGGCTGCTCGCAGATCTCGCCCGCCGTTACCGCCACCGTTTTAACGCCGAGATCGTGACACGCTTGGGCTGTGTCGATCGCGTACTCGAAAAATATCACGGGATCGTTGTAAGTGAACGCCACGCTCTTACAACCGGTCTTGGATGCGGCTCGTGCGATGGCCTCAGGCGACGCCGAAGCCGCCAAGGTGTCCATCTCCCGCGACTTGCTGATGTCCCAGTTTTGACAAAATTTGCACGCGAGGTTGCACCCCGCGGTGCCGAAGGACAACACCGGCGTGCCGGGATAAAAATGATTGAGAGGCTTCTTCTCGATGGGATCGATGCAGAAGCCGCTGGAACGCCCGTAGGTCTTGAGTACGATCTGGCCGTCCTCGCAACCGCGCACGAAGCATAGTCCCCGCTGCCCGTCCCTCATTTTGCAGTAGCGTGGACAAAGATCGCATTGCACCCGCCCGTCATCGACGACGTGCCAGTACTCGGTCGGATGGCTATCTGGTTGGTCGGTGGGGCTCAATATTCATCACCCGGGTGAAGGCCGACTGGTACATAAATCTGTATCCTCAACCATATAAATATACTACGATTCCACCAGACGTATGGAGATTTTTGACGCGCATACACATTTCTTTAGCCGGGAATTCTACGAGTTTCAAACAGCCCGGCGGCCCGATGGCACGTCTGAGATTTTGCCCAAGAGAATCGAGGACTTCGGGAACGGGAACCCACCGGATATCGCGGTCGAGTACTTTACCCGCGTTCTGGACAATTTGGGTTCTTGCGGCGTAGAGCGAGCCGTCACCTACGCCTTCGTATCCCAGGAGATGGGTACGGTGGGTGAAGCGGCGCGGGTTTCGAATGGTCGCCTCGTGCCATACGCGTCGGTCAACCCCCAGTCGACCTCCTCGATGGAAACTCTCCGCAAGCTTCAACCGCGATACCGCTTCCGGGGCCTGGTGTTGTTTCCCGCAATGCACGACTACCCCATCGGCGGCGGCGACGCCGCAGCGGCACTCGACTTCGCCCACGCAAATGACGTGGTCGTCCTCATCCACTTCGGTCTGCTTCGTGCCAGCGTGCGGGAATTGATCGGACTCGCCCCCCGAGACCACCCCGGTTATGGACATCCCGGAGACCTGATTCCCGTCGCCGGTGACCGGGAGGGGCAGACGTTCGTCGTCTCCCACCCGGGACCTGAAATGTTCGAGGAGCTACTCGATTTGGGGGCGAAGTGTGCCAACGTTTACACGGACACAGCCGGTTCGGCCGCATGGACCCCCGGGACCAAGAAACCGAATACGCTGGCCGATCGATTCGCCGCAGTGCGCGATGCATACGGCGTCGAGCGCATTCTGTTCGGCTCGGATTCGGGCGGAACACCGTGGGAATATCACAAAGATGCGCTTGATAGTCAGGTCTCGGCAATGACTGAAGCGGGGTATGCTGAAAAAGAAATTGCCGCAGTATTGTGCGGCAACCTCTCAAAGCTGTTGAGATTCTCTTAGTGGTGACAAACAGGACCGCGTATTACTCGCTAAACATGCTTTTGAACTGTCCCCAAGTCACTTTCTCTAATTTGACCGTATTTAGCGTGCCCACCTTTATCTGGAACGCTAGACGAGACTGATTGGGCGGATCACCCGTCCAACTCATCGTGGTGTTGCCGGTCAGCGTAAATCCGTCGGCCAATGTCCCGCCGCTAATCCAAAGGATATCCAAGCCGGTGACGTCGCCGTTAGCACCGGACACATCGCCAACGGCCTCCGTGTCGAGAACCAGATTATCGACCACGATGTCAGTCCCGGAGCTGACCGCCCGTGTCCGAACGAATATGTTGCTGAAACCCGACAGTGGCGTCGCGTAGCAGAGCGTGATGCCGTCGACTGTGAAAGAGATCTTGTCGGTGAAATGATCGTAGGTTAGCGTCCAGGGCACCGAAGTACCATTAGCCCAATCGTACTGGACGGCGGTGCCAGGGTTGCCCGTATCACCACCTAAATCGATCTCGCACGTTGTCGCACCCCACCCGTCGCCGATACGTCCTTCGCCGACGAAGAGCGCGTCGGAAAGCATCGCAAGCATTTCTGCGTCGGTGGCGAGATGGGCCGCCGTCAAGCCGGCCCAAGCTGGACTTGCCGTGGCGATCGTAAGTGCTGCGAGCCAAAGCGCGACCTTTATCACACGGGTCATTGAACCTCCCCCCTGGTTGCCCACATCCGATGTTTCGACCCTCGCGTCCACACTTCAACCGAGGAGTCGTTGTCATGTTTCTTATGACTCCGCACACACTACAGCGAGACTATTGTACCAGATATGCTCCCTTCAGTCAATAAGATCGGCGCCGGGGTGTCGCCCGGCGCCGATCAGGTCTGCGTAAGTGCTTACTACGAAGCAATCAACGATCACCACCGCCCGAGGCACCCACCCCCTGGGCTTGTTCGGTCCAGGTGTTGACGGCGGCGGTCGTGAGCAGGCGATAACTTTCGCTGAGATCCTCGCGGATGAACCTGTAGAGTGCCCAGCGAAACGCGGCGGATAACGGGCTGTTGCCGCTGGTTATCGTCGCCAGGAGACCCTTGCGTTTGGGGTAGTGAACGAGGGCGACTTCCTCGCCGGCGTCGATGCCGGCTTCTTCCTTGGCCAACTCGATCGCACGATACAGACCGCCCACCTCGTCGATGAGGCCGTTTTCTTTGGCCTGCGTGCCGGTCCACACTCTCCCGTGCGCCAACAACTCCGCCTCCTCGAACGTCATGCCGCGCCGATCGGCTACGTCTTCAAGCCAGCGATTAAAACTTTTCCAGTGGTTATCTTCGAATCGCTCGCGCTGCTGATTCGTGAAACCCGTTTGTTCCGACAGCAAAAAGGCGTTGGGTCCCATGCCGACATAGTCAAACGTGATTCCGAGTTTGTTGTAGAATCCGGTAGTGGTAAATTTACCACTGATCGAACCGATCGATCCGGTGATGGTCATTTGATCGGCCACCATCATGGTCGCTCGATACGAAATCGTATAACCACCCGATGCGGCCACGTCTATCATAGAAACGATGACCGGTTTCTTCGCGGCCACTTCCTCCACGGCATGACCGATATGGTCGCTGGCTAAGGACTCACCGCCGCCGCTGTCCACGCGAAAAACCACCGCAGCCACTTTGTCGTCCTCTCCTGCTTTGCGCAGATTCTCCGCAACCGTCTCGTGGCCCATGACCATTCCGAAAATCGGATCGATGCGGCTCTTACGGCCGCCGATCAATCCGTGCACGTGAACAACAGCGATCCGCTTCTTGCCTTTGAGTCCGACGCTTTCACGCGTGACCTTGGCGTAAGCCGACTGCGATACCGTTTCCAGCTTTTCGTCGTCGTCGCCCTTGAGCCAATCTTTGAGTTCGTCCCAGTATAGAATGTCGTCGACGAATCCCGCTTCCATGGCTTCCTCCGCTGTGAAGATCGCGTACTCCATATGTTCGATCAGCGTCTCCTCGGAAATCGCCAGGTCTCTGGTCACGGCCGCCATTTCCACTCTCCACAGGTCCTCCATGATCCACAATCGCATTTCGCGGGCTTGGGGCGACATGTTCCTGCGCGTGATAACCTCCGCCGCACTTTTGTAGTCCTTGATTCGGTGGATGTGGGCGTCGATATCCAGCTTCTCCAACGTACCCTTGATGTAGTTGGTCACCAGTCCGAAACCGACGTAGTACAACTCGCCTGCCGGCGCTATGAATATCGAGTCGCACGCGGCGGCCAGAAACATGGACCTACGGTCGAGGCCATCCGAGTACGCGTAAACTGGTTTTCCCTCACCTCGAAGCTTCGCGATTTCTCCCCGGATCTCTTCGATCATCGCCAGCCCCAGACCGTTGTGGCTGGAAATCTTGAATAGCACACCTTTGATACGGTCGTCGGCCCTCGCCTTTTCGAGGTTCGATAGTATGCGGTGAAGCGTCTCCGGCTTGTCGCCGAACAACGACTCCGGGAAACTTTCCGGCGGATCGTACGCCAAAACGTCTCCGTATATGTCGATCACCAGGTACGACTCATCTTTGACTTCCGTCTTCTTCCCCGCCTTCATGCTGGCGCCGAACGCGGCCAGGAACACAAACAGAATCGCAACCAGTATGACGTTCGCCAACAGCAGGGCAAAAAACGTCTTCAAAAAGCTTTTCATTCGTGGATCTCCTTAAGAGGTGTGGGAAAAACCGCTTTCGAACTTACGGGCGTGAGCGCAGAGATGTTGCAGACCTGGTTTGGCATAACGACGGCGAGTAAAGGGCCGACACGCCGGCCGGCCCCTCACGTCCGCTGCTCGGGACATCGGTTATTCAATTTTGCCGCTGTAGATGTCCATGATCGTATTGAGGAACTTGATCGCCTCGTCCCGTGGCCGCTGGAACGAGTTCCGGCCGATAATCGAACCGAATCCTCCGCCGTCGCGGATGGCGCGTATCTCGTCAAACACGTTGTCGTCAGACTGCTTGCCGCCACCGGAGAAAATCACGACGCGGCGGCCGTCGAACGCCGCCTGGATGATGTGACGCACACGATCGGCCAGGGTCTCGATCGGAATTCCCTCCGATTCGTATACTTTTTTTGCCGGTGCCTGTTCGATGTGGGTACTGGGGAGCTTGACCTTGATCACGTGGGCGCCCATCTGGGCGGCGATTTGAGCGGCGTAAGCCGCGACGTCGATTCCGGTTTCTCCCTCTTTGCTAAGGTTGGTGCCCCGCGGGTACGACCACACGATCACCGCGAGCCCTGCGTCGCGCGCTTCCTCCGAAAGCTCGCGCAGCTGCTGGTACATTTCGCGCCATTCTACCGATCCGGGATAGATTGTGAATCCGATGCCCACGCACCCCAGTTGCAGCGCGTCCATCACGCTGGAAGTTTGCGCCGGAATGGGGTCGGTTTCGGACACCAGTGAATCGTGATCGTTGACCTTCAGGATCAACGGCAATTTGCCGGCGTATTCGTGGGCGACCTGCTTGATCGAACCGTACGGCGCGGCGTAAGCGTTGCACCCGGAGGCGATAGCCAGGTCGGCGTGGTAGTATGGATCGTATCCCGGAGGATTCACCGCGAAGCTCCGCGCGGGACCGTGCTCGAACCCCTGGTCCACCGGAAGGATCACCAATTTGCCGGTTCCGGCTAGTCGACCCGTCATCAGTAGACGGTAAAGGTTCGCCCGGGTTCCGGCGTTGTCTGCCTGGTAGTTGGATAGAATCTTCGCGACGGGTTCCGGCGCCAGATCTACCCTGTGTGAGGTTTCCACAGTATTCTCCTCCTGATATCTGATTGGATTTTAAGCCGTTGTTTCTCTCGCGATCGGGAGCATAACACATCGGGGTCCTGAATTTAAAGAGAGGATCGAAGCGGAACGTTGGCTGTGCCGCGATCCCCTTGCAAATAAGGACAAAACGGTAGTCTCTCCCCTTTTTTCCCTCAGGCGGATACTCCACCACCCACCACGGCAGTCAACTTCCGAGGTTCTGGGGCGCACAGCGTGGGGGCGCTCCCGCTCGGGCAGTGCTCGCTAGCCGCCCTTAATCATTGATATGCGGGCGGCTGCTCCCTACACGCGATCTTATTATGGCGTGTAGGACGCAAGCGGCGCAACTTGAGCACACACAGAATTACAATGAGCGAAATCCCGCAACGCGGGACCGCTGTCGACCCCCATCGCTGCACGCCCTTGACCTTAGGAGGTCGAGGGGCAGGTCGCCGCTGGGTTGAGCAGGCCGTTTGTCGGCGAGCAATAATTGAG
>CBDVBX010000037.1:0-21824 GCA_965372335.1 uncultured bacterium
AAAAACGTCGTTTACAAGAGACGGGTTTTTGGCGTATACATAGGCGATCCGGAGCCAAACCGGAGATCATTACCTACTGGCAAGGGTTTTACACTCAAATTTCGACACGACCGCAACTTTGGGAGGACCAATGCGCAAAGCGGAGATTGCTGCGTTTCTCAATCAAAAAGGAGGGGTGGGCAAGACCACCTCAGTTGTGAATATCGGTTCGGGGCTAACGATCTTGGGGAAAAAGGTGTTAATTGTCGATCTCGATCCGCAGGCTCACCTGACCGCTAACTTCGGTATAGATGCAGAAGACATCAAGCATTCTATCTTCGACGTACTGCGAGGTGACGTCGAGCTGAAAGAGTCACTGGTGGAGAAAGAGCTGCGGGCGCGATTCGTCATCAACGGTAACGACTCCAGCCTGTCGGTGACGATCGCTCCGTCGAATCTCGAACTCGCCGGCGCAGAGATTGTATTGTCTCGTCGTCCCGACCCAGAATACGCGCTGAAAAGAGCCCTCGAAAAACACGAGAATGATTACGACTACATTCTGATAGACTGCCCGCCGAGCCTCGGCCTGCTCGCCACAAATGCGCTGGTGGCGTCACAAAAGATCTATATCCCTGTGCAGACTGAATTCCTGGCTCTGGAGAGCTTGAGCAACCTGCAAAAGACGATAGACACAACCATAGGCGGCTTGAATCCCACGCTGGAGATCGGCGGATTGATCGCCACCCGATTCGACGGCCGTAAGGTCTTAAACAGGACGGTGGTGGAAACCATGAAAGAACGGTTTGGGTCGTTGCTTCTCGAATCGATGATTCGCGAAAACATCGTTCTGGCGGAAGCGCCCAGCGTCAGGAAGGATATCTTCTCATACCGTCCCAGAAGTTATGGTGCGCAGGACTACTTAAATCTCTGCCGCGAAATCCTGGACGGGAACAACTACAATGATGCGACGATTACGGTGGATCGGGGGCGGGTCATCACCAGCCGCGCCGGCTTCCAGGAGTCCTGGGATTAGTCAGTCAGACAGCTCCTTCGACAACTGGAGCCACGCGTCTTTTGGCATAACCGGCGGCTGAAATGTGATCGCATGCGACTTTGCGGAATTTAAAAATCGCGTTTGTATGTCGCCAAGCGACAAGTCCAGTTTCTTCACCAGCTTTCGCACTTCTGAGACGATGCTGGGATCGGTTCTCGCAAGTTCGAGAACGAAGGGGGACTGTCTTTGAGAGGGGTCTTGATCTTCAACGATTGCCACGTTTGTCGTCCCGTTGAGGTCTAGATAACACACGTCCAGATATTTTGACAACGCCTCTGGGAATCTGGCTTCTCTGGCCAGTAGTTTTCCCATTTCAACGAGAGTATTGCGATACGAGCCGTATCGCCATTTGAGCTTGTTGTCGAGCAGCTCTTTCTGGAGGAGAGTCCAGCGCACATCGTCGAGTGATTTTTCGAGGTCCGATTTGCGGTTTAGGTTGACTCTGTCGTCTGCCGGATTGCGCCTGTGCGCCATCATTTCTTCGTAGGTCCCATCTGCGATCGCCCATTGTTCGTCTACGATTTGAATCTGTGACTCGGTTACTAATATCTTTCGGTCGTCGATAGGACGCGAACGGACGTACACATAGTCGCCGCAGTGTGGGCATTTCTGGCTTTGCTCTGGCATTTCCTTCAAAGCGTGCTCACAAAACGGACAGACCGGGCCGGTGTTTCCGATGTACCTCAGTTTCGGTTTGTCCCCACCAACGCCACCCAATGTATAGATCGCGTGCTTTAGTCTGTTGAGTAGTCCCATCAAATGTTCTCCTGTAAAGCACGCATTATAGCACACTATCGGGTCGGCGCCCGCGACTATAACCGATTATGGTTATTCGACGTAGTCCTTCACAAACGTCTTGTAGTTGGCGAAGTTTTTTTTCACGAAATAGCCATTGAGCACGAAATCCCGGCCGGTAACAATCACGCCGACTTCTTTGGCGCCGGCCAATCTGACCAGTGTGTGGACGGAGATGAGATACCTAAAGGATTCCACATAGGTCTTGTTCATCTCGTCCTGTTCGCGTGCGGTTTCGCCCTGTCCGACAAGCACGACCGGTGTGGCTCCATCGATCACCAGTTCCAACGACTTTCGGCGTTCTATGTACAGTTCCCGCGGCCCGGTGTAGCTGAACTCGAGATAGTAGGTGGTCGCTCCGCCGGGTTCCCGGTGTCTCGACGCGTCTAGATAGCAATAATGAACTACACCCACCAGATCCATCGAAGACCCATCCATGGCGTAATCGGAGTACTCTCCCTCTCCCTCTATCCCGATTTCGTTGTTGACCATTCGGTCGATCACGGTCCCGCCGGGCTCGACGGAAGTCTCCACTTTTAATCCGCCGGTGCAGCCAACGAGGTAGAGGACAAACACCAGCGCGAGCGGCTTACATCGTCCGTCCACGGTATGAGGCGCCATCGCATATTCCTTGCTGCGATTCGAGAGCCAACGACATGCCAAGGAAAAAGCCCTCCCCGGGTGGGCGGGGAGGGCTGTCCTTGACGAGGCGTCTCGCTCTAGAGGTTCGCCAGCATTTCATCCACTTCGTTACACGTCTTTCGAACCGCGCCTACCGACTTGCCGAAGGCTTCTTTTTCCTCGTCGGTGAGGTCGAGCTCGATTATCTGCTCGATGCCGTTCTTTCCGAGGATGGCCGGAACCCCGACAAACATCCCGTCCACACCGTATTCGCCCTCTAATTTGGCGCAAACGGGGACGATCTTGCGTTTGTCGTAGATGATGGCTTCGGCCATTTCCAAGGCCGCCCAAGCGGGGGAGACAAAGGCCGACCCAAATCCCAGCAGACCTACTACTTCGCCGCCGGCCTTGCGGGTCCGCGCCTCGATCGATTTGAGCGTCTCGTCGTCCAGGAACTTGGTCACGGGGATACCGGCAATAAGACACGAACTGCGCACCGGAACCATGGTGTCACCGTGTCCGCCCAATACGATCGCATTGACGTTTTCCACCGATACGTTCGCCGCTTCGGCCACGAAATAGCAGTAACGACCCGAATCCAGTTGCCCGGCCATACCCATGAGCTTGTTTTTGGAGGGGGTTAGACGTTTGTCCAACGTGTAAACGATGGCGTCTAGCGGGTTGGCGATGGATATGACGGTCGCGTTGGGGCAGAATTCCTGGATGCCGTTGGCCACCTGATTCGTGACCTTGAGGTTGATCGTTAACAGCTCTTCACGCGAAGGGAAGGTTCCGTCTGGCCTCGCTTTACGCGGTACACCAGCCGTGTTGATCACGAGATCCGCACCGGCAATGGCGGAGTAATCTTTGGTACCCACCAGCCGAACGTCACTCCTAATGGTGGGCAGCCCCTCGGAGATGTCCAGGCACTTTCCAATGGCCACCGATTGCTTCTTGGTGACCTCCTGGCGCTCGGGAGGATCTTCGGGGTTGATAAAGGGCGCGGGATCGGTTAAGCCGACCTCACGCGACAGGCCGCGGCTTGCGATTTCTTGGACGAGTACACCGCCGATGTATCCGCCGCCGATAATGCCGATTTTGTTGAGCATTAGGTTTCTCCTTTCAGAACCGATTAAGTTCTTGATACCCCGCAACGTTTGTTGATTATGCAATAACGGTTCGAGAATCAGGTGAGGCTGATTCGATGAGTCGTCCCGCAGATCATAGCGCGTATTCGATCCCGCTTCAACAAAACAAAAATACCCTGAAAACCTTCACACGCTTTTACAGAGTGAGCAACGATCGCTCGCTGGAGACCGCCGGTAGCAGTCTCGGGCTGTCCATCTGCCGGATGATCGCCGAAACGCACAGAGGTTCTATCGATCTCGCAAGTCGATCGAGAGAGGGATCGACGTTCACCGTCCGCCTTCCCCCACGACAATGAAGCGAAGTCGTTGTAGTGATTTATGTTGACGGTCAACACGTCGTTGTACGAAAATAGCGGCATAAGGAGGGGAGGCATTCGGGTGATCTTCACAGAGAGACTGTGCAATGAGCACAGGTACGTATTGCATAATTCGCAGCAAGTAAACGCGGAGGATTAAAGTGAATATCAGGAGGTTTGTATTCGTATCGTGCGCGGTGGCACTGGCGGCGGGCTGTTCGCCGATGTTGGAGGTAAACCAGGACTTCGACGAAGCGACGGATTTTTCGAACTACCAGACGTACGACTTGATGCCAAAAGACGACGAGGTGATGACGGCGGACGCAGCGGCAAAATTCGCCAGCAAAAGGCAAGTGCTGGAAGAAGAGTTGAGAAACGCCATGAAGAAACACATGGAAACCCAAGGGTTTACACGGGTTACGGACAACCCAGATCTCCTGATCGCCTATTTTGTTGGCGTGAGGAACGAAGTATTCATGTCCAATTATGGGATGACCTACGCAGATTATACCGGAAACGTTATCATTCAATCGGTACAGGACGGCACTTTACGTATCGATTTTGTCGATCCGAAAACCGAGAGGCTGGTATGGCGAGGTTCGGCTTACGGGGCTGTCAACAGAGACCCAACCGAGGATATGATCCGAAAGAACATCGACCGCGCCGTAAAAAAGACACTCGACCAATATCCGCCTAAGAAAAAGTAATCGGTTGGCTTTCGCCTGGGAGGGGGACCGCGTGAAACGATTGATACAGGCGCATATGTTAATCGCCCTTGCTATCGTGGCCGGTTGTTCGGGGATCAGCGTGTCTACCGATTACAACACGTCCGTCGATTTCTCGGAGTACCAAACGTTTTCCTGGATGGAACCGCCGAAGAGCGGCGGGTACGATTTGGACGCACTGATGAGCGCCCGCGTCAAAGGCGCGGTAGACAACCAACTGATAACGAAGGGACTCAAAAAAGCGTCCACTGATCCGGATCTCTTGGTGGTGTACCACACGGGCAAACAAGGCCAGATTCAAATCGACAGCTGGGGCTACGGGTACTGGGGGGGCGGTGTCGACGCGTACTCCTACGAAGAGGGTACGCTAGTCGTCGACTTGGTAGATGCAACCGCCCAGAAGCTCATTTGGCGGGGAACAGCCGAATCTGCGCTTCCGGACAGCCCGTCGGCCCAGGAGAGAACGGAAAGTATCAATAAAGCCGTAGTCAAGATTTTCGCCAGTTATCCGCCGTCAAAGTAACGATAACCATCACAATCTACCGGAAAACCAGAATCCGCCGCGGCAACATTACCCTGCACCTGGCGCTACTGGTGCTGCTGGGGGGGTGCGGCCGGTCGGTCGAATCAACTCCACCCGAAGCGGTATTCCTCATAGTCGTCGATACCCTTCGCCCCGATCGACTCTCTTGCTACGGGTACCAGGGGCACTCTACCCCCAACATCGACCAAATGGCCCGATTTGGCACCCGCTTCACACAGGCGCAATCAGTGGCTAGTTGGACGGTTCCCAGCATGGGATCGATTTTGACATCGCTGTATCCGACGCAGCTCGGGCTGGTCGAACAACCGGCGCCCCCGGGAAAACGATTCGAGTGGCAGGAGAGACGCCAACAACTCAACGACATGTTGTCGCTGGACGAAAGAACGCTGGCCGAGGTCTTCCAAGACGCGGGGTACCGCACGGCGGGGTTTATCAACCAGCCGGGACTTACCGCCAACGAGGGGTTTTTACAGGGGTTCGTCGACTGGTATTACCCGGTTAGCGTCGATCAGATCGTTCGATACGAACCCGGATCTGAGCTGGAACACAAGTGGTGGTCGCCTTTCCTGAACAAGGCATATGAAATCGACACGGCGCTCATCAACATTTTCAAGGAGTGGCTGCCGGTACATGCGGACGAAAAGCATTTTGTGTGGATACATCTGCTCACACCGCACGCACCGTACAATCCGCCGCGTACTGTACTACCTCCGGACCCAAGTACGCTGTCACCGGACGACCTGTCCAGCTTGTACGACGGTGAGGTCCGGGCGATCGATGGTCTGGTCGGGGAAATCCTGGCCGCAATTGAACAACACGTCGGATTCGAGCGGTCACTAGTGGTGTTCACATCCGATCACGGCGAAGCGTTGGGTGAACACGACATGTTCGAACACGGGCACAGTTTACACAGGGAGGTGATCCACGTTCCGCTTATCGTCATGTCGCCGGCGGTACCCGAGGGCAAAACCGTGAGCCAATACGTCAGGACAATTGACATCCTACCCACCATCCTCGACATCGTTCAAGAAAATGACTCTTTGCTGGCTGTTGCAGAGGGCACCAGTCTTTTGCCGCTGATATCGGGCGATGAGTCCATCCTCGCCGTGTTTTCGGAAGCGATGTTGTACGGGGGCACCGAACGTAGTCTGATCGCCGGCATCCACAAACTGATGTATGACGAACAGGAAGATCGTTACGCGTTGTACGATGTGGCCGAGGATCCGGGCGAGACGCGCGACTTGTCATCTCAACAAGCCCACCGTACCGAAAAGCTCAACGCGGCGTTAGTGGATTTCTACGATGCTCTCGCTGCCGACAGGTTGGCCCGGATGGGGGGTGCCCCCCGCCCACGAGAGGTCGACGAACGGATGCTAAAGGCGCTCCGGGCTCTCGGCTATGTCGGCGATTAGTCCCATCGCTGCCGATATCAATGCGCGCTGACGGGACCTCTACCCAATGCATAAACGATCATGATTCGAGATGCGATAGGCTCTTGGACCTGCCACATGTTTCTTTGGGAATGCTCAAAAAGCACTTCGGTGTTGTCGCTCAGTTCTGTATTTTGTTTGAGCAGGTAGGCCAACGGCAACTGAAGCGTTGCAAACGTTTGGAAAGGTCCCCAACCGTAAGAAAATCCGATTGAGCCCGTCATCCATGTTTCATTTTTCGAGTCGTCTCTGCGGTGAGTCTGTTGGAACTCATAGGAACTCCCTCCGGCGGGGATTTCCGAAGTACCGTAGGTTTTTTCCACACGCGTAAACTTCCTCAAAACGGTAAGCCGGGACAAAAGGGCGAGTCTCTTGTATATGCTGATAGAGGAGTACGCCTCGAATCCGGTGGCGAAAAACCACGCACTCCCTTTCGAAAAGCTTTCCCACGAGGGGCTCCAGCCGTGATAGGGGGACGTGGACCAAAGAACATCAGATTGCTGTGACTGGCTGACGCTGTTCCAGCGTGTTTGGGTGTTCACCATTCCGATGCGCGCCAGCTCTAACAACAGACCGAAGTCTAGATATCCGCGGCCGGTCCGGTAGTTGAAAAACGGATTGGTCTCGATGATGTATTCTTTTTCCCTTTCCATTGACGTGGGGTCGCTTTCGGTCAATTTGTTCACTTGCGTTTTGGTGTGGGTATCGTATTGCAGGAAAAACAGGGTGCCGACGTCCAACTGTCCGAATCGAAACATTGTAACCTTTGAGTATCCTCGTATCAGTTTGCTCGACTTTCTGTCTTTCCAGACCTCGTCGACGAGGTATTGACCCTCGTATTGGTTTCCGGGGTCGACTTCCCAAGTGTAATTTTCGCCGTCTTCCTCGGCTGCTCTATATCGAATGCCCGACTTGAAATTGCCGTTGATCTCGAAGCTGCCCTGGAGATCCCATTGGTGACCTCGAAAGACAGTGTATTGGTCCTGGAAAAAAGCGTCGGTATTGATATGCGAGTACCCGAATATTTGATTGCAACCTACCGTCGCCCAACCCCAGGTCAGATGCGGTGAAATGTACGTCTCGCCGTCCCGGGTAAATCGAATGTACCCTTGGGGGACATCTGACGAACTGCGGAAGTAACTAACTTTGAATCCGACGGGATTGCCCAAAAAACGATTCGCGTAGGTGATCTTGACGTCGTGATCACTACGCGTGGCAAAGGTCTGACCGTCGAACGGCACCATATAGTACACGTTCTGGTCGCCGACGGTCTCATAGGCTCGTCCAGTACCGGACGCCTCGAGCTCCATAGATGTCGACGTTCTCCCAAGCTCGAGCAGGAACTTGCCGTATTGACCGGTCGTCAACCCGCCTATCGAGAAGCGCTTTTTGTAGGCGTAAGATGATACCTTCATCCACGACCTGATGTCGTCCGGGTTGCCGGCGTAATCTGACGGCGCCGCAAATTCGATGTTCTGGTAATTGCTCGTGTAGCTCGCCGACGGGCGATTGCTGATGTCGGTAACGTCCCCTTGCCACGGAAGCGTCTGTGGATTGTAGAACAAGACCACCCCGTGAGCCGGCCAGTGTAAGAGGTCGTGAGGGTACGCGTGGACGGTCATGTACGGGTTACTTCCGATCGTAAACGACGGATTTGCGGATAGGCCGGAAGTTGAAAGAGCAAGCAGGATCAGCGCGAGTGCCGCCGCCGGTGTGCTGATGTTGATCGGAGCACGCATCTGGACTTCTCCTGCGCCACCCCGCGGCTACGGCGGGGCAACGCGGGCGGGTCGGTGCAAATGGCTACGACCGATTCGCTCAATGCATCGTGCAGAGGGCGCGTCGGGTAACCATGAGGAGCAATACGGCCGTCCGTTCTTTTCCAGGGTCCTGTTCGCGGTTGTTAATTACCTTATTGTCGCCAAATGCATAAGACGCGCCGCCGCCCAGGTTTATCGAATACGGAAGCTTGACCTCTCACCCGGTATACACGTATGATCCCCGCTATGAGCGAAGAGATTACTGCAGATTACTTTATTGCGGGCTGTGGGATCGCCGGAGCGGTGTTGGCCACCAAATTGGCCAAGTCGGGAAAAAAGATTGTGATATCGGAGCAGGGTCCCCGATTTAGCGAAACGGATCGTGCCGGAATGTTACTGCGGGCCCGGGAAACGCTAAACGACTACGCCGACTACAACGACGACACCAATCCCAAGGCGGTAACCCCGCACACGTCAGCATCGAACGGGGAACAGACCGTCGACTGGACGGCGCTTCGATTGTTCGGTGTCGGGGGCACCGCGCTTCATTTCGAAGGTATAATGTCGCGCCCGTTCGTGCCCGACACCGAAGTAAGAACACGCTTTGGGTATGGGCGCGACTGGCCGATACCGTATGCGGAGCTCGACGCTACGCTCCTTCTCGCCGAGCACGAAGTCGGTGTGGCGGGGGACTTCTACAACCCGTATGCGACGCCGAGGTCAGGCGCGTATCCCATGCCGGCCCACGAATTCTCATACTATGATCGGGAGATTTTCGCGCCAGCGTTGGAAAAATTGCGGATTAAAACGCACTCCTGTCCTCGCGCGATAAACTCAAGGCCGTATCGTAACCGGCCAGCCTGCCAAGGTTGTCGTATCTGCAAGTTTTGTCCCTCGGGCGCCCGGTATTCACCCGACAGAGATCACGTTCCCAAGTTGGAAAAACGCCCGAACGTCAAGATAATGGACGGGGTGAGCCTCCGGCGGCTGGAAGCCAGTCCCGCGGGAGACCGCATAGTGGCTGCGCACGCGCTGCGCGTTGACGAAGGAACGCCGATCGTGGTGAGGGCGGAGCGGTATATCCTCGCGATGGGTGGGGTGGAAACGCCGCGTATGCTTTTGTTATCCGCGCAGGGCAGCGTCCACAAAGACGGATTGGGTAATCAAGGCGGGCAGTTAGGCCGTGGATTTTCCGATCACCTCAATCCATATGTGACCATCGATGTCGGCCGACCCGTGGGCAGCCGTCTTGGGTTCGAGACCATGATCTCGGATTACTTTCGTGCCCGGGTGGATCGGCGCCGGCAGCCGACTTTTATGATTTTCTCTTCGCCGGCGATGGACTGGTTTCCAATAGGGAACGAGGCGACGACGTGGGCAACCAAGGGCGAAACCCTCTCGCTAAAAGACCTCCGCGAGAGCATTCCCCGGATGGCGACGCTTTCGACGATGACCGAACTCGAGGGGCAGGGATTTCTCGAGCTCGACGAAAACAAACTCGACGACTTTGGTTCGCCGCTCGCCAAGGTCACCTTGAAACTCACCGAATGGGATCGTCAGGGACCGGCGAAACTCGCCGAACTTGCCCCGAAAATCGCCGAAGCTATGGGGGCCGCCCACGTATCCGAAATCACACCTCCCGAGTTCGGCTTGGGGTACCATCCATCGGGGACTACTGCCATGGCGAAATCGCTGCACGATGGGGTATGCGACCCGAACCTCAAGGTGTTCGGTCTCGACAATCTCTACCTGTTGAGCAATTCGGTCTTTCCGCATATGGGAGCCAGTCCGCCAACGCTGGCGATCGTCGCCCTGGCGTTACGTTTGGCGCACCGCCTTGAAGGGGGGAGATAGTAGATGAGCGATTGGGATCGCCGTGAATTTTTGAAGCTTCTGTCGTCACTACCGATCGTGTTCGTTATCGGTTGCGGATCGGAAAGCGAGAAAGCGGCGGTCAAAGGCCCCCTGCAGAGTCCGGAGGAGTCGTTGAAAAAGCTTATTCGGATACTCGGACCGTGGTCCACACAAGAAGAGGCCAAAGACTTCGCGGACCGGTTTGTCAATTCCGCCCACGCCGAAGCGATGAACCTCTCTGAGTCCGGCGAAGCGATCCAAACGCTCGCCGCGCGCTTTTCGGACGATTTGCTCGCCGCCAAAAAAATCGGACTAGGAAATCTTCCGGCACCCGAAAAAAACCTTCTACTTTCGCTGGTCAAGCAGATTTACAGCTTCACCGAAGTCAGGTTCGTGGTGTGCCAAGAGCCGCAAGCCGGGCAATGTCAGGGAGATATTTCCTGGTACACAAGAGCGCCGCAGAATTGACAACTCGCTAACGCGTCTGGTTGATCCAACTTGAGCACACACAGAATTGCAATGAGCGAAATCCCGCAACGCGGGACTGAGCACACACAGAATTGCAATGAGCGAAATCCCGCAACGCGGGACTGAGCACACACAGAATTGCAATGAGCGAAATCCCGCAACGCGGGACCGCCGTCGACCCCGATCGCTACGCGCCTGGCCGGTAGTGGAACAGTCATTTTTTGACGGATCAAGGCTAAATGGGTGGCAAAGCCCTAACTTGAAGAGACTCTGTGAAGCGCTTCGGTGAGACGAGGGACGGCGCGAAGCTCCTTGATGTAGTCGAATTCGCTCTTATTACCCTTCGCTCTTATCGCCGCCGACAGCGATCGCCTTTCGCCAGCCGGCCACTCTGCAAGCCCCGGGATTTGGACGAGAATAGGCGCGAGCCTCGATAGCGCGGCTTTTTCGGCGGACGACCACTTAGCAAAGTCCCGAATTCCAAGTGACCACGTTAGCCCACGGACGCAACTGCTTTCTGCCCGCGTGCGGTTGCCGCCGTAATTGTTGGTTACGTAGCGAGTCACCGCAAGCCCCAGCGCCTCGAAGCTGATTGGCATACAGTTCCCGCCGGAAAGATCGAAGTAGGCATCTGTCAAAGACAGCTCACGAAGCGTAAACATCGAACTGCGGTAGCCGGGTTTTCGGCGCATCATTCGTTCTTCTTCACGAGCCAATGCCTCAACATCCGGATTGGCCGCCCGAAATCCCAGCTTGCGGTAAAACCAAAATGCACCGCTTTTCAACGCCTCCGGGTTGCCGTCACCCATTCCGTAAGACGTCAGAAAGAAATACCGGACATCGGCCAGGTGGTAGAGGGCGCGCATCAGCTGGGCGTAGACATACCGTATTTCTCCGCCGCGAAAAACCGAGAACAGGTTAATACCCATTTCGCAGCACCCGAGAAACACACTCGCCGGTCCATAGGCGATGGGTATGCCGTTTTTCAATATCAAAAAGAAAAAGTCAGACTCGACCACAGAGCGAAAGTCGGGATTCAAACCGGCAAAAACAACCTCTATACCGCGGCCACCTCGTGCGGTGACAACGTCGTCCGGATTGGCGTAGATCAACGGATGAATCTCTAAGTTACGGCTACACAGGGCGACGAGCGACAGGTCGAGAATGCGCCGGCCATCTTTGGCATCCAGCCGACGGTACGATTTGAGGGGCTCCACAATCTTGGGCCGCAAAGGGAAGCGCGCGTCGGAAAAGGGTCGGGTCTGAAAGTGGGTGGTGTCGGGCGCGGCCGCGATCTCGCATCTCGCGCTGCCCGGATGGTCGAGGCGATATATCACCGGGTATTCACAGGTTTCGAACACGTGTACTCGGAGTCTGGGGTTCAGCGGGGATTTAGAAAATAGCTTCAGTACAATCTCGAGATCTGTTTGGCGCGTGTCGGTTTTGCAGTCCTGGAGCCATTCGCGGAGGCCCCGGAACTCGTCCTCCAGCCCGCGCGATTCGCCGGGCAGAGCGGCCAGATTGAGCGCATCCACGAACGTGGGCTCGTACGTAATTTGTTCCCAGTCGATATCCAAACTGCCGGGGAAGATCTCGACGAGACGTTGTACCACGCCATACGAATACGAGTGGGTGTTCTGACTTCCTGGCAGACCCGTGTTTACGAAGGCGGGATATCCGGAGTCGCCGCCCGTGTGGTCCTCCACCGTTTTTCGCAGATCCGCGGTGAGCGACACCACCGCTCTCAGGACGTCCTCGTTGTCCGGATAGGCTCGCATGAAATACAAGGTGTCGTGGAGAAGCTTGATTCGCCTCGCAGAGAGACGTATCGACAGGTCGATTTCCTTTAGTAAGCGGTTTTTTTCGATTGCTATTTCGGGGCCGAATTTGCGAGACAAAGCGGCGAGCTTGTCGATCGGGTGATCCGTTTTCATAACGCGAGCATAATCACTAGCGGACGAAATTGACACTAAAAGTCGTCGGAAACGCCTAAGGCCGATGTTTCTGCAAGTGTGACGTATGATTCCGCGAGTATGAGCGTCGGTCAGCCGCCGGTGCCTAACCGGAATTTGCCTACGACGAGGTCGCCGTAGGCTAGGATTTATATGTCAGGAAAAATTGCAAGCCTATGCTTTTACATTTCTTATTCGTCAGATATCAAGTTTTCGTTGCCTGTTCGGCAACCGATGTGAGAGCCTGCGTGAGAGGATTTTGAACGGGGCTATCGCTGCCAACCGGCATGCTAACCATAGGGGAATTTCGTGATCGGTCGCATCGTATCTCATTACCGAATCGAAAAGAAGCTGGGCGAGGGTGGTATGGGAGTGGTATACAGGGCCGAAGACATCAAGCTCAAGCGTCCCGTGGTACTCAAATTCCTATCTTCGCAACTCACGGGAGACGCCAACGCTACCAAGCGATTTGAGCGCGAGGCCCAAGCGGAAGCGGCGTTGAACCATCCAAACATCGTAACGATTTACGACGTCGGCGAGTTCGAAGGTCAGACGTATATCTCCATGGAATACGTCGACGGTGACGATCTGTCGAGAGAGATCGACGCGGGCCCGGTCACGATCGAAAGGGCGCTCGATGTCGCCACACAGTTGTGCAGCGCATTGAAACAGGCCCACGATATCGGGATCGTTCATCGGGACGTCAAACCTGCGAACATCTTGGTTGATCCAAACGGCACGGTAAAGGTAGTCGACTTCGGTCTGGCCAAGCTGCGCGGGGTCTCCAAGATCACCATGGACGCTTCGGCGGTGGGGACCATGGGATACATGGCACCGGAACAGCTCAAGGGTGAAGCCGTTGACCATCGGGCAGACATCTGGTCTCTCGGAATCGTCCTCTACCACATGTTAGCGGGTCAATTGCCGTGGAAAGGGGACTACGACCAGGCCGTCGCCTACGAAGTCGTTAACGAGCCCCACCGCCCACTAGAGGAAATCAAACCCGACGTACCGGAACAACTCCAAGAAATCGTCGAAAAAGCGCTGGCCAAGAATCCAGACGATCGCTACCCAAACATCGACGCGCTGTCAGAGGATCTGTCATCCGCCGCGGCTTCTTTGGGAATTGAAATCTCCGCCCCGAAAGCGCGGCCGGACAAGCCAGCGACCACCAGCAGGAGGCGCTTGTACGTCGTATCTGCCATTGCACTCGTACTCGTCGTCATCGCCGCCGCAATCCTAAGGCATTGGATCGCGGGGGATGCCCGGCAACCCGTCTACGTCGTCCCGGCATCGACGACACCCAGAGTCTTCCAGGTCGAGCTGAAACAAGTGACGTTTTCGATGGGCTTGGAAGAGTATCCGTCATTGTCGCCGGACGGCGGGCGCGTCGCCTTCTGCGCCGAGGTTGATCGCTTCAAGCAAATCTTCATAAATGACTTGCAATCACATGAAGAAATGCAAGTTACGGATACCGACTCGGACAACATCCAACCGGAGTGGTCGCCGGACGGCGAGACCCTGCTGTTCGTCCGGTCGCACGCCACCGGCGGCAAACTGGAGCCGGGAGACGTATTCGGCACCCACACAGAAGGCGACATATGGCTGCACGAGTTGGCGTCGGGCAAAGAGCAAAAGATAGTGGACAACGCATTCAACCCGTCGTATTCACCCGACGGCACGCGGATCGCCTTCGACGCCTCGATCGCCGGTCCCCGCCGCATCTGGACATCCGACCGTTTGGGCCGGAATCCACGTCAAATCACTTTCGACGATTCGGAGGTGACGGCCCAGATCGTTCCCCGGTGGTCGCCCGACGGTACGAAAATCGTATTTCAAAACGCCGAATGGACCACATTCGACATCAAAGTCGTCGATGTCTCATCCGGCGAGATTCGTTCGGTGACCAACGATCGCTACCTCGATCTGAATCCGGTATGGGCACATTCCGGAAAGGCGATCTATTTTTCCTCGTACCGAAGCGGGGGACTGAACATTTGGCGGGTCCCGGTGAACACAAGAGGACTGCCGGTGTCGCCGCCAGGGCAAATCACCACGGGTTCGGGCCAGGACGTCCAACTGGCGATGTCGCCCGACGGCAGCCAGCTCGCCTTTTCGATCTTGAAGCAAAACGCGGATATCTGGCGTCTACCGGTTTCACCCAATACGGGTGAACCCACGGGAGATCCGGTCCCTGTAATCTCCACCACGCGAGAGGACAGCCGCGGAGCGTGGTCACCCGACGGGTCGCAGATCGCGTTTAACTCAGATCGGACGGGTGACATGAACCTCTGGCTGTATTCTTTCGCGGACGCCGCCGTCCGCCAGGTAACCGAAGGCCCAGGTGGTGACTATCAGGCGAACTGGTCGCCCGACGGCAAGCAGCTGACTTTCTTTTCGGCACGCGCGGGAAACAACGATATTTGGGTGGTCGACATCGAATCCGGCGATCTAGAGCGGATCACAACCAAACTATCGATGGATATCAATCCGTTCTTCTCGCCCGACGGCACCCGCATCGCTTACCAGTCCGACTTGGACGGTCGACGCGAGGTGTGGGTCACCGACGGTACCGGGCAAGAGCGCCTCACCAACATCGGGGTCACCGGCCACTTCATGCGTTGGTCGCCAGATGGCGACCGCATCGTGTTCAGGTCGCCGAGCGGAGAAGGCGCAGCGTTGTACGAAGTGGCGCTGGACGGAACGCCTTCGAAACCGTTCTCCGTCGTCCAAGGCGGCGCGCACATATCCTTTTCGCCCGATCACAGTTTGATAATGGACGTGGCCGGACACAAAGTATTGTGGCTTTCTCCGACGGACGACAGGGAGCCATCTAGAGTGTTCGAGTTCGACACCCCAGAAGTTCGAATCGACTATCCAGTTTGGTCGCCTGATGGAAATTGGATTTTGTTCGATCACTTCGAACCCCAAGGCGGCGACATCTGGGTGATGACCATGGTGGAGTAGGACGAGTCCAGTGGGAGTGACTAGCGGTGGTCCGGCGGCCGGTTGAGGTTGATGAGGTCCGACCACCCGCCGGGCGCGGGTACGGTTTCCGCTTTGACGGTGTCGACAAGCTCGATCATTTTCAGTCGGCCGTCGTCGATCAGTCGGGCCGCCGTTTTTCGAATCGAGGTGTGGTAAAGAGCAAACAACGGTTCCAGGCGATCCGAACGGAAGATAATCACCTGTAGTGAACTTTGGCGTCGCGCCAGTAAAAGCCGTGCCCACCTTTCCTGGATTCCCACCCAATCGCAGGCAGATAGCAGCAGCCATTGAGCCCCGCGGCAGTCGTCTATTGCGCTCAACAGGCCGCCCATCGGTCCCTTGTCCGGGAGGATGTCTCCGATTGTCCGCAGTCCCAGGTCGTCGTATCTACGGCTTGCCGCCGCGACCACCGTGACGCGGCTGGCGACCGGTTCCAACGCCCGCGCCACCCCCGTTATCAGCGGGGTACCGCGGTGGAGCGCACGAGCCTTGTCGCTACCGAAGCGGCGGCTTTTGCCGCCGGCTAGTATGTAAACGGGAACGGCCGTGGGAAACGGATCAGAGCCACCGCGACGAACCGTCGTCATAAATTTCCTTCTTCCAGATCGGTACGCGGTGCTTGATCTCCTCGACGACCTTGCGGCTGGCGTCGTACGCCTCGCCGCGGTGGCCGGCAGTTACGACAACGAGTAGAGAGATTTCACCGACCGGGACGTCGCCGATCCGATGCAGGACACTAATCGACGCTACCCCACTAACATTTCGAATCTCATCCACCAATTGCGAGATCTCTCCCGCGGCCATCTCCTGGTAGCAGTCGTAGTGAATGCGGCCGACTCGTCGGCCCTCTATTACGTCCGCCCGCACCACACCCGTGAACACCACCACCGCGCCGTTGTCGGCATCGAGGATGTCCGCCAACTCTTTGTCAAGACGGATGGGATCTTTGGTGATCATGATTCACCCGCCGGATATCGGTGTGAGTAACGCCAACCGGTCTCCATTCTGGAGCGCGTGGCTGCCGATGACCAGCCGCTCGTTGACGGCAAAGGAAAGGGGAAGCGACGCGACAGAACTCCACTCGGGCAATCCGCGCAGCACCTCGACGACGTCATCGACGGTCGCACCGTCGTCGACATCGAGTGTTTTCGTGTCACAGCCGACGGCTTCTTTGAGCTGCGCAAAAAACATCACTTCTATTTTCATCTTGCCCGGTTCCCCAGTGCTGGGAGCGGATAGGTCGTCACGACGGTCCCCGCTCGGACCTTGCCCACGCCCGGCGGTATGACCACGACGGTGTCGGTTTGGGCGAGTGTGGTAATCATGTGGGAGGCTTGTCGCGGCAGAACGACCACACCGGCCTCCGGTTCGTCGAGCGTCTTTGCCTTCAACAGCCGCCACCTTTTGTGATCGGACGTCACGTCGGTCAACAACGGAAGCTTTCTCTCGTGAAGCCCCCCGCGGACACCGGCCAAACGGCGGAGCGCCGGGTGGACGTACACGTAAAAACAAGTAAACACACTGGCCGGGTTGCCGGGCAGTCCGAACACAACGCGTTTTCCGCGTACGCCAAAATAAAACGGCTTGCCGGGTTTTTGTTTGACGCCCCAGAACACTTCACGGACACGTTGCTCGGCGAGAATCTTTCGGACGTAGTCGCGGTCGCCTACCGACACTCCCCCGGTCACGATCAAACAGTCGCTCCTGGCGAGCGCGGCCTCGATGGCGTTGCGAAGCGCGGTCGGGTGGTCTTTGACGTGCCGAACGCGTACCGGTGTGATGCCCATCTGCTCGAGAGCGGCGGAGACCATATAGGAATTGCTGTCGTAGATTTGGCCCGGTAGCAATTTCACTCCCGGTGGAACGGTTTCATCGCCGGTAGCGATCACCGACACGCTGGGTCGGCGGTGTACCCTGACCAACCTGCGCCCCACCGTCGCCAGACAACCGACCGACCCGGCATCGATGACCAGTCCTTTTTGTAGGATCAAGCTGCCTTTCTTCACCTCGCCGCCGCGCCGGCGGATGTGTCGCCCGCGCGCGATCGGGTGATCGACCTCTATCTGTCCGTCTCGGACGGATACCTCTTCTTTTTGGGCAACCGCGTCGGCGCCCTTCGGTACCGGCGCGCCGGTCATGATACGGCACGCCTCACCGAGCCCCAATGTCCGCCGCGACGATTCACCGGCAAACAACGAATCGACGATTGCGAGCCCAACAGGACGGGCAGACGTGGCCGACGATGTGCTCTTGGCCCGGACGGCGTAGCCGTCCATAGCGGAGTTGTCGAAGCGGGGAAGAGAATCATCCGCCTTGACGCTCTGGGCCAACACGTGGCCGAGAGACTTGTCGATTGGAACGTTCTTGAAACCCAGCGCGGCGCAGTGCCGGGCGATGAGCCGTTGTGCGGTATCGAGTGAGATCATATCATATCGCTTTCCACAGAAGTCTAACTCCAACGACGACGATAATCGCAGCCAACAGCCGGCGTACACCGATGGCCGGCAGGTAGTACGAACCCGCCCGAGAGCCAATCTGGCCGCCCACCAGCGCTGCCAGTGCCAGCGGGATGACCATGACGTCTAGATACACGCTTTTGACCAATTGACCGGCGAGGCCGGCAACCGAATTGACCAGGATGAACACGCTGGCCGCCGCCGCCGTTTGTTTGACGTTGGTCCAGCCGGTGAGCAACAAAATCGGCGCCAAGAAAATGCCGCCGCCGATACCGACCACCCCAGAGAGCAGTCCCAGACCCGCGCCCACCGGAAGCCCGATCAACCAAGCGCGCGCGCCGGTGATCGACCGGCGAGTGCGATCGCCAATATTGGGCAATAGCATGCGGATACCGGCGGCCAAAAGCGACAAGCCGACCACGATGTAGAACTGTTCTTTACCGATCTGCAGGCTCCCGCCGATGTACGCCGTCGGGATCGACAGCACGATAAACGGCAGCATCCGCTTCCAATCCATATGGCCGCCGCGGTGGAAGTGCCACGTCCCACCGCCGCTCACGATGACGTTGCACAACAGCGCTATCTGTGGAATCGCGACGTAGGATAATCCCGACACGGCCAACACTGCGAGGTAGGCGGATCCGCCCCCGAAGCCGGCGGCGGAATAGACAAGTGCGATCGCGAAGAAGGCAAACGGAAGCCAGAACGGCACTGAATCCATCAGTGCCCGCCCCCCCTTATCATTCCGTACGCGTGTAAAATCCCGGGGAAGATTGCGTTCATCGTCTCCTCGGCGCCCCGCGAGGAGCCGGGCAGATTGACAACGATCGTTTTGCCACACACGCCGGCCAATCCGCGGGAAAGCATCGCATACGGGGTGCGGTTTTGTCCGTACGTGCGGCTGGCCTCCACGATGCCGGGCACTTCTCGCTCGATGACACGCCGGGTCGCCTCGACGGTCACATCTCGCGGACCCAGGCCGGTGCCACCGGTGGTCAGTATCAAATCGATTCCGTCTTTGATCAAGTCACGTAACAAAGACGTGATCTGATCTTCTTCGTCTGGCAAAACGTGATAGCTCGGCGTGATGCCGAACGACTCCAGCCGTTCGCAAATAACACGGCCGGATCTGTCCTCCCTCGTCCCTTGGTGCGTCCCGTCCGAAGTAACGATCACCGCCGCACGAAACCCATCGGGCACTTCGTCCTTGAACGACGTCTTGCCACCGCGTTTCTCTTCCAGACGAACCGATTCGATCACGATGTTTTTGTCTACGGGCTTGAGCATATCGTAGATCGTCAGCGCCGCTACCGATGCAGCCGTCATCGCCTCCATCTCCACTCCCGTCTTCCAGATCGCCTCCACGTTTGCGACCACTTCCACGCAATCGTCGCCCACCTCGAATGAAACCTCGACAGAATCGATGGGGAGGGGGTGGCAGTAGGGAATCAGTTCGGAGGTTTTCTTGGCCGCAGTCGTGGCCGCCACCCTGGCGACCACCAATACGTCCTTCTTGGGGAGGTCATTCGACTGCATACGAGCGATCGTCTCGGGCGCCGTTCGGATGCGAGCAGATGCGGATGCCCGTCGCAGGGTCGTCGTCTTCGACGTCACCGACTTCATTGTTATCCTCCTACGCTTCGAATGAGCGGCCCGCCGGTGACCCTGCTTCCGCTCTCCTCGCCGGGCCGGAACGGTTCGTCGACGAACTGGTTGCCCTTGGGCTTGTTCGCCACCGCTCTTCGAATGACGTCGAGTAACTCGCTGTCGGTCGCCCCGCCGCGCAACACGTCTAGCAGAGAGACTTCGAAATCGGAGAACAGACACGGCCGGATTTTCCCGTCGGCGGTGATCCTTATTCGCGAGCAGGTCTTGCAGAAGGGTTCACTGAGCGAAGCGATGAAGCCGACCTTGCCTTGACCGCCGGCGATCGCGAACGACTGTGCGGTGCGGTCGCCGCGAGGCAGTTCTTCGAGCTGGTAGCGTTGGGCGACCATCTCGCGGACGGTGGCGATGGGGAAAACTTGTTCGGCCTCCCAACCATCGCCGCACAACGGCATGAACTCCAAAAATCGGACCTCGATGTTATGGCCGACGGCCAACTCGACGAATTGGAAGATGTCCTCGACGGAAACGTCGGCCAGGACAACCATGTTGAGCTTCACCGGAAAACCGGCCTGTAACGCCGCCTCCAGGCCCTCCAAGACCCTCTGGTGCTGGCCCCGGCGCGTCACCTCCTCAAAACGCTTTGGATCGACGCTATCGAGGCTCACGTTGAGGCGGTCGAGACCTGCCTCGCGTAACGGCACGGCCAGGTCCGAGAGCCGGCTTCCGTTGGTGGTGATGGACAGCTCATGGACGGTGTCGATGGCCTTCAATGTCTGCACGATATCGACGATGTCGCGCCTGAGCAGGGGCTCTCCGCCGCTGAGTCGTACCCTGTGGACGCCACAGCCGCCCAGAACGCGCACCAGGCGCGAGATTTCGGGGAGGGTGAGGAATTGGGACTTGGACACGAGCGGAAAGCCGTCAGCGGGCGTGCAGTAGACGCAGCTGAAGTTACAGCGATCGGTAAGCGAAATACGAAGATTCGCGATGCGCCGGCCGTAGGAATCGACCAGGCGCTGAGCGGCGCTCATATATGGCTTCTCCTTTACAATTCGTCGCCGCAGACGTCGCGCTGCGGCAATTCGGAAGGCGGAATCGTTTCCAACGCCACCCTGCCGTTCCAAGCGCCGTAGCCCCGTGGGGCCTTAGGCTAGTGGAATCGGAGAAGGAATACGTTTTTACGTACCCGTTATCAACAGGGTACGGGCTAAGTTCTGGAAACGCAACGATATTTTTGGTGGGTGAACGGTATTTTTCAGCCGAAACATAATCCTCAGTGACCACAAAAGTGACCACAGGATTGGTGCTTGATCCCGGCGCAGCGATCATCAACATTGAGTTATCTCTAAAAGAATGTTAATGAAAGAATGTTATAAAATGTTAGTAATACTTTTCGATTTTTCTTGACAGCTTTTCGCGCGCTTTTTCTTGACGTGATTTGCATTTTTCTGTTTCGCCCGTGAACACCTCTCTCGTCTCATCACACACGCTTAAAAAATAACTTAATCATTTTTGAGTAAATCACCTTTGTAACGCTTGTCTATGACCCCTTCTGAGCGCCCCAAAAGGGCATGTTATAATACAGGCAACAATAGGAGGTGCGGTCATGCGATCGTTGAAGAGTCTTTCGGACAACGAACTCATCGGCCGGCTTCGGCAGCTCATTCGCAAAGAACGAGCACTTACCCTCGAAATCCTCCCGCACCTTGCCGAAGTTGATCGAAGAGAGTTGTACGTTCGTTGGGGATATAGCTCCCTCACTGATTATTGCATTTCACACCTGGGCTACTGCGAGTCAAAGGCCTGGCGTCGGGTGTGCGCCGCTCGTGTGATCTCCCGGTTTCCCGTGGTCTACGATTTATTAGAAACCGAGCAGTTGACCTTTAGTGCGGTGATCGCAGTGGCGTCAGCCCTTACCCCCCAGAATAAGACTGAGCTACTGAAACGAATCGTGGGAAAGTCCCAGAGTGAGGTCAAGCGGGTGGCGGCCGAGTACAAGCCGCCAAAGTCAATCCCCGATCAGGCAAGGCCGACAGTAGTGATCAAAAGCATACCTGCCCAGACGCTGCCGGTCGCCGGCGCCTCGCCAGTTGGCGCCGGCGAACCGGCCGAGCCAAAGGTGGGTGAAATTCCCCCTCGCAGCGAG
>CBDVBX010000038.1:0-21789 GCA_965372335.1 uncultured bacterium
GGGCCGGCGCGTCACCGGGTTGAGCTGGCCCTTAATCGGCGAGCATAATCGAGGGGCCAATCGGCGAGCCGATTACCTGGCCGCGTCCTGCGCCTATCAATATTCGGCGCAGGAGGAGGCGAGCGGCAGGTTCGGAGGTGCTACGTGCAAGGTAGCAGTCAGCGAGCCGTGCCAGTGAGCGCCCGGTGACCGTCGGCCCCAGAACCACGAAAGTTCACTGCCGGACGGCGGGAAGATTTTTCTATCACCGCGCGCGGAGCTTTTTGGTGGTGGGTTGGTCGAGGGTCATGGTGGTTTCGTCGACGGCGACGCCGTAGAGTTCGCGGGCCTGGGCCGGTGAGATGATGCCGTTACGTACCTCTTCGAGCACCTTCTCGGCCGGTCGCTCGTGCGGGTTGCCGTAGCCGCCGCCTCCACCGGCCTCCTGGACGTAGAGCGTACCGTCCGGCACGCCCGTGACCAGATCCTTCGACGTGCACCGGTAGGTCTCGCCGTCCGGGCGTTGGAGGTCTATGAAATTCAGCGTGCCGTGACCGCCGCCGAACAGGCCGAAGGCCGGTTCCACGTCGCCGTCGCCGAACGTCACCAGCTGTGTGCCCTCCCCGCGGAGCAAAATCCGCGTCTCCACACCCAGTCCACCCCGCCAGCGGCCCGCTCCGGCCGAGTCAGCGAGGTACTCGTGCTTCACCAACAGATGCGGCGTCTGCTGCTCGAACATCTCGTAGTCCTGGTCCAGCACGCCGCCGGACGCGTCGATCATGCCGATGTGGTCATATCCGTCCGTTCCCTCCATCGCGCCAGAACCGCCCTTGAGTCCCATGAAGCAGATGTCGACGTAGGTATCGTCCTTGCGCGGATCGGTTCCCGTGGTGAGCGAGCACAGGAGTTGATTCCAGCCCGCCGTGACACGGTCCGGTATAACAGGCGCCAGGGCGCGGATGATCGCGTCGGCGTTCGGCGGACACAGGTGATTGCCGAACGTCGTCGCCGCCGGATACGCCGCATTCAACAGCGTGCCTTCCGGTATCACGATGTCGATCGGTTCGACCAGCCCTTCGTTGTGCGGGATGTCCGGATTGACCATCTGCAGAAACGTGAGAATCGTCGCCGAGGCAGACGATGTGTACGTGCCGTTCACAAAACCCTCGGTTTGCGGATCGGTCGCCGAGTAGTCGAATACGACCGCCCGGTCATCGACGGAAATATCCACGCGGATCTGGTAGCGAGATCCCGGTGTCTTGCCGTCGAAGTACACCGTCGCTTCGCCGTGGTACTTGCCGTTGGGGATCTTTGCGATCTCCTCCTCCATCATCTTGCGCGTCGCTTTGAACAGGTGTGACTTGTGCGCATCGAGCACGTCCAGTCCGTACTTCTCGACCAGCGCGAGAAATCGTCTCTCTCCCACAACGCAGGCGCCGATCTCCGCCTTCATGTCTTCCTGGACGATGTCGAGACGAATGTTGGCAAAAATCAAACCCCAAACGTCTTTGCGCAATTTGCCCTTTTCGTACACCTTCACTGGCGGGATGCGCAACGCCTCCTGCCACACCTCGGTGGCGTTGGGGTTGTAGCCTCCACGGACGGCGCCGCCGATGTCCGCCTGGTGCCCCTTGCACGCCGACCAGCCGACCAATGTGTCCCCGCGAAATATCGGTTTGTACACCGCTACGTCGTTGTTCTGGTTCCCCAGCGAGAACACGTCGTTGTGAAAGATCACGTCCCCCGGGTAGATCTCGTCGCCGAAGTAGTCGATTATGTATTTACAAACGGGGGCGAGAGAGAACGACAGAATGGGGAGGTTTTCCGTTTGCTCCAGCATACGCCCCTCGGCGTCGTACAAGCCGGTGACGAAGTCCTTCGCCTCGCAAAGAATCGGACTCCGCGTCGTCTTGGCCATACTTATCGACATCTCGTCCGTTATCGCCTTGAACGCGCGGGCGAGCACAGAGACCAGCACCTGGTCGATCTTATGCGGCATCCATCGGCCTCCCGATCCGTTCCAGAATATCTAGCACCGTTTTCGGCAGTACACCGATCTTGTCGCGCGCATATACGACATAGGATCCCATCGGGTCGACCACCACGTCGAAACCGCCCGACACGAAAACAGTGGTGTTCGGTTGCTCCAACAACGCGGGCCCCTCTATCAAGGCCCCGTATCCGAGCCGAAGCGCGTCGTATACGGGCACCTCGTCGAATCGCTTCGACTCAGGTACGAACGCTCGACGTCGCGACTTGATCGCGTCCGACAGATCGCTTAGGCCCGCGTACTCTTCGCGTAAAAAGCTCGGCCGTTCTGTCCCGCCGATCGCGCGCAGACGGATGTTGATCAACTCGACCGGTGTTCCTTCCTCTTTGAGCGCGTAGCCGAACAGCCGATTGTGCTCCCGATGGAAGTCATCCAGGATGGCGGCCGGGTCAAAATTGCCGCCACCGCTGCCCAACCCCAACGCGGCGAGCGCAACGGGTATCGTCACCTCGTGGTATTGTTTGACGTAACGCATGTCCATCGCCAACTCGTATTCGATCTGTTCTTCACCGATGCTTTCGCCAAGGAGCGTCTCGCGGCCGGCGTCGATCAGTTCTTCAACGGCACGACGCAGCGAGTCGTGATCGATTTCGTCCCACTGCGACACAAAGCTCTTGACGAAATCGTGCTTCAAATCGGTCATCAGCATACCGGCCGCGCAGAATATCGAAGATTGCCGGGGCACGATGAAGAACGGCATCTCGAGCTCGCGCGCGATCATGCAGGCGTGGAGCGGTCCGGCACCACCCGCCACCACCATGGGGAATTCTCTCGGATCGTAACCGCGCTTGATCGTCGCCTCTCGAACGCCGAAGGCCATGTTGGTGTTGATCACGCGGTACATCCCCTCCGCCGCTTCTTCCACGCTCATTCCCAATGGCCGAGCGATATGTGTATCGATCGCATCGTGCGCCGCTTGTGTGTCTAGCGGCATCGCCCCGCCGGCGAAATAGTCCGGATCGAGGTAACCCAGCACCAGATCGGCGTCGGTGCACGCGGGGGACTGGCCGCTTTTTCCATAGCACGCCGGTCCCGGGTCCGCACCGGCGCTCTTCGGCCCCATGCGTAACAGCCCGCCTTCGTCGATCCACCCGATCGACCCGCCGCCGGCACCGATGGTGACGATCCCCATCATGGGGAGCGCGAGGCGATAGCGGTTGATCTCTCCCTCGGTGAAGGTGAACGGTTGGAGGTCTTTGATCAGTGCGGCGTCGAACGACGTTCCGCCCATGTCGACGGTGATGCAGTCGTCGATCCGCAGCGAACCGGCGTACAGGACGCCCGCGCCGGGGCCCGCCGCGGGGCCGCTCAAAAGGGTCATCGCCGCCTTGCCCATCGCTGCCTCGGGGGTTACCACGCCGCCGTTGGACTGCATGATCAGAAGGGTGCCCGTGAAACCCAATTCCTTCAGGCGCTCGACCAGCCGGCTGAGGTAACGGAAAAGCACCGGCCCGACGTAGGCGTTGAGAACGGTCGTGCTCACCCGATCGTAGAAACGAATGGACGGCAGAACTTCGGTCGAAATCGATTGGTAGACTGACGGGAGCCGTTTATCGAGGATTGCACCTGTAGTACGTTCGTGCGAGGCGTCGGCAAAGGCGTTCATGTAACATACCGCCACCGCCTCGACGTTTTCTTTGTCGAAAAGGCCGCAGGCACTTTCGACGTCGACCGTCGCCAGCGGATGGACCTCTTCGCCTTCAGCACCGATCCGTCCTGCAACGGGTATCCGCAAATATCGAGGGACCAGTGGCGGAACGTTTGTGTAGCGGTTGTTGTACTGCTCTTCCCGAATACCGCGTCGCATCTCGAGGGCGTCGCGCACGCCTTCGGTGGTCAATAACGCCGTCTTGGCACCCGCCCCGGTGAGAACCACATTGGTGGTGACCGTGGTGCCGTGGACAATGCGGTCGATAGTGGGAACGAGTTGGTCGAGTCCCCACCCGCGGGTGGCGGCGATTTTCTCCAGTCCGTCGATGAGCCCGATCGACGGGTCACCCGGAGTCGACAGCACCTTGAAGACCTCGGCTTCACTGCCGTCCATGACGAGGAAATCGGTAAACGTTCCCCCTACATCTATACCTATGAACAGTCCCATATCGTTCTATTCTGAATTCTGCCGGTGCGTCACGCGTTCGTGCGCGATCAGCGTATCCCAACCGCCTCACCTTAGCATGCCACGCCGGCCCTGAACGCTTCCACGTTCAATCGCGCGAGGGCTGGCGGGCTTTCCTCTGCGATCGTTCTCTCGATCACCTGTTTGTCGATGGGGATCGAAGAACGACCGGCCAGCACTCCCAGCATCACCGTGTTCAACACCCGTATGGAACCGGTTTTCTCGGCGACGCGCGTGGCATCCAGTGTAAACAGTTCGCCTGTGCGCTGCCGGACCGGTGATAGAAGATCGGACAGCGGTGGATAGGCGCGGCCCTGGACGGTCAGCGTAAACGGGACAATGGGATGTGTGTTGGTGATCACCAGAGTGCGCTCGCCCATGTATCGTGACACCCTGGCCGTTTCCATCGGCTCTAACCCCAACACCACCTCCGCGCCGCCGTCCGGTACCATCGTGCTTCGCGCACCGCCGATAACGACGGTCGCTTGAACGGCACCGCCCCGCTGCGCCATGTTCCGAATCTCACCGGAGACGACCGGCAGATTGGCGCGCATCGCCGCCTCGCACAAAATCCGGGAGATGAGGAGTACCCCCTGCCCACCGACGCCGCAAACAACTATTCTGAACCAGTTGGATTGAGTCATCCGAAATCGATTCCGCTGGTGTTGTTTTTTCCGCTATACGACCGGCACCTCGACGATCGCGCCATTCGGACAGAACAGCGCGCACACCCCGCACCCCGTGCACAGCGCCTCGTCGATGGCCACCTTTCCGTCTTTGACGTGCATGGCCGGGCACCCGAACAGTTCCAGGCACGCGCTACACTCCCCACACGCCCCACACAACAGACAACGCGACGCGACCTCGCGAACTTGCTGTTCGGAAAGCGGCTCCACCGCTCGCGAGAAATCAATCGGCCGTTTGGGTGATACCCCTTCGATGGCTGTGTAAGATCCGCGAGGCGATGCGTGCTCTACTTCCCGGTACGCGCCGGGTAGCGAAGCTTGTTTGTCTTCCCATTTTACGACCTCATCCCCGGTCTCTTCGTCGGCCAGGAAATCCAACGGCGCCACCGACCGAAGGTCTTCGGAGAGATAGACGTCAATCCCGAAGCCGGCGCGCAGGCCGCTGGCTATGGCGTCCAGAACCGTCCGCCGCGTTCCGGCAACGTCTCCGGCTGCGAATACGCCTGAGCGCGACGTCGCTCCCGTCTCCGCATCAACCACCACAGAGCCGCCATCCTGTAACTTGATGCCCATGCCGGCGTCGGCGCTCGGCGCTTCGCCCGTCGCCAGCAGGACGACGTCGGCGTCCAACTCGAAAAACTTGCCGGGGACGGGCACCGGTCTCCTTCTTCCTGAGTCGTCGGGATCACCCGGTTGTGTTCTTTGGGCGATCACCTTCATTCGAGTTCCATTCTGGACTAACGCTTCGGACGGATCTCCGTGGCAAACAAAACGCACCCCCTCGGCGAGCGCCTCGCCGAGGTCCTCTGTCCGCGCGGGCATTTCGCCGAAGCTCCGCCGGTACAAGATCGTGACCGAGTTTGCTCCGAGGCGAAGCGACGTACGGGCCGCGTCGATCGCGCAGTCTCCGCCGCCGACGACTACGACCGCGCCTTTCGTTTCCGTGACGCGTCCGGCAATGGCGTCCTTGAGATAGTCGAGCCCAGAGCGAACAGCACCCTTGCTTTTGCCGCCCTCGTCGAGACGCTCCAAACCGATCGGGCGATGAGCCCCGACGGCGACGCAGACAGCGTCGAACCCCGTTTCCAACAACTCCTCAACCGTGTGTTCCTCACCCAGCTTCCACCCCGGCACAAACGTTACGCCGCTGCCGAGTAATGCGTCTATCTCGAGGGCGAGCATGTCCCTGGGCAGCCGGTACGGCGGTATGGCCAGTTCCAGCATACCCCCGGGTTTGTCGTGCGCGTCGAACACCGTCGCCTGGTACCCGCGCTGCGTCACCTCGGCGGCGCAGGCCAGCCCCGCTGGACCGGCGCCGACTATTGCGACTTTTTTCGACGCCTTCGACGACTGTTTCGCGGGCTCAGCAGCTTTCTGGCTTGCCGTTTTGCGTTCCTGCTGTTCGCTTTCCCAGTTGACCAAAAATTCCTTGATCCGATTGACCGCAACCGGTTCTCCCGTCGGCCCCATCACACAGGCACGTTCACATGGCCGGTGACACACGTACGACGAAATCACCGGGAGCGGGTTGCGTTTGCGAATCACTTCCAGCGCGCCGGCGTAGTCTCCCACCGCAGCGCGGCCAACATAACCCTGCACGCAAATATTGACCGGGCACGCGTGCGCGCAGGGTGCGCCGTCGTGCGTACCCGCCGTGGCACAGGCGATCGCGGGGAGAGGCGTTTTCGAGGTCCCTGTTTCACCACCCGATTGCGCCGCGGTAACGATGCGCGAGTGCGCCATTGCTCTTTGGTATCCGCGGGGCGCCGATACGCCACAATATAGACTCTTCGTTTCGTGGCCGCAGTGCCGGCATAGCGACCGGTCCACACGAAAGACCGTTTCTTTCTTTTTGTCCCCCACGCGCATCTCTGCCAACACACAGTGCTTGCGTGTTACCAGTACACGGACGCCGCCATCATCCGCGATCTTGGTCACCGTGGGCACGATGGTCTCCAGCTCGTCGGGGTCGACCACCCACACCTTTGCCCCCAGACCTCTGGCAACGTCCTCGATGGACATTTCACTTTCGCCGGTCTCACTCGGCGCAGAAAAACTGGACTGGTGACCCGTCATTGCCACAGTTCGATTGTCCATCACGACAACAATGATGTCGTCGTTATTGCGCACCGCGTTTGCCAGTGCCGGCAGCCCGGAGTGAAAAAAAGTCGAGTCCCCGATGTACGCCACCGAATTCTTGTGTCCCAACCGGCTGGCCGCCGAAGCCATCGTGATCGACGACCCCATACACAACAGCATATCGGCGCTTTCGAGCGGCTGGCCGTATCCGAGCGTGTAGCAGCCGATATCGTTACACGCCAACGAGTCCTCGCCCAGTACCGTTCGAACGGAGAAAAACGTCGATCGGTGCGAACAACCGGCGCACAGGACGGGTGGACGCGGGGCCAGGTGCTCTGACGGTATCGCGGGTGCGGAGTTCGATGGTTGGGCTTTTGCGGCGGCAGGCTTGGCGGCTTTCCCTTCGACAAAACGCCTGACGGCCGGTTTTACAATATCGGGGTTGAGTTCGAACGCCTCCGGAACGTATCCGTCCCATTTGCCCGAAATGACCCCGTCGAAACCCACTTCCTGCGCTTTCACCTTTAATGTCTCCTCTACAAACGGGAGCAGCTCTTCGACGACCAGGATTCTTTCAGTGGTCTGTAAGAATCCTTCCAGCAGGTCTGGTGGCAGCGGATAGACACACCCCAAGTATAGAACCCTGACCGCGTCTTCGCAGCCCAGCTCCGCGACGGCGTCGAGGACATAATTCAGTGAAATGCCGCTGGTGACGATGCCCAGCTTCCCGTCGCCAAAGGCCGGGAAGAACGGACTTTCGGCGAGTGCTTGCGACGCATTCTTGATCCGCGTTTCCAGATCGGCGCGCATTCGCCTTGCGTTCGATGGGATGGGTACGTGCGCTTCGGGAGATTTTGAAAATGGAAGCCGCGGTATTTGCCCGGGCAATTCTCCGGTCTCCACAACGCCGCGGGCGAAGTTTACTTGAATGGTGGTTCGGACGAGCACGGGCAGGCGAGTCTGCTCGGAAAACGCAAATGCGTACCGGCACATACTGTGTGCGTCTTGCGGTGACGCCGGATCGAACACCGGCATCTGCAGCATGCGGGCGGTGTAGCGCTGGTCCTGTTCGTTCGGGCTCACGATCAGGCCAGGGTCGCCTCCGCTGACGATGACGAATCCTCCCGTGGTCCCCACGTAAGGTATCGTGCCGATCGGATCGCCGGCGTAAGCGAGCCCCAGGTGCTTCATCGACGCCAGCGATCGCACGCCGAGAAGCGAAGCGGTGAACGCGGTTTCGATCGCCACCTTTTCGTTGACCGAATCTTCGTAACGAATGCCGCGATCCGCCGAGATCTCGCGGAAAATGTCGCCGATCTCTGATGCGGGAGTCCCCGGATAACCAGAGACGAAGCCGACGCCCGCTTCCAGCGCCCCGCGGACGATCGCTTCGTTCCCGGTGAGGCAGAGCTTCTCCGCTCCGCTCCCCTGGATTTTCTGGCCGATGCGCGTCGAAATCGCGCTCAATCGAATCTCCTTCGCTTTGCCTCCACGGCGATCACGGATACCGACGGGTCGTCCGCTCCCATCCAGCCTATCCGAACCTGGATTCCATGGCAAGGCAGTGTTCCAGATCGCAATGGAAACAACGGTTCACCTCGCCGATCGCTTGCTCGTCGCTCAAACACAGATCGACTTCGGAGAAACCTTTCATTCGTTCGCCGATGTCGAGCGTGGGAGCGGCGGTTCGCGTTAATCCTGCGAAGCCGTGTGTTCTCTCTCCTGTGTAATCAACAGCCATAGCGCTTTTTTGGCGGGCAGGGCTCATGACGCCGTCGCCTCCGAGGTACCGGTCGATGTGAACTGCCGCTCTTCGACCCGCCGCGATCGCTTCGACAATCGTGTTGGGTCCACTTACCGTGTCGCCTCCGGCAAACACGCCCTCTACTTCGGTCTCCTGTGTCACCGGATCGGCCAGGAGCAATCCAGCTTCCACCGGAATCTCTTTTTGTTTTTTGGCGAACCCAAAATTGGCACAAAAATCTAACTCTGCCGTTTGTCCGACGGCCAGAATCACTTGATCGGTATCGACGGTACTTTTCGTTTCGTCGTAGACGGGGGAGAAGTTACCCGCATCGTCGAACACACTATTACATCGAAGCAGCTCTATAGCGGAGACCTCACCGTTGTTTCCCGTAACTTTGTTTGGCCCCCACGAATTCAGTATTTCGATTCCCTCCTCTTCGGCCATCGAAATTTCCCACGGGTTGGCCGGCATTTCATGCCGTTGTTCGAGACACGCCATGACAACTTTCTGTGCGCCCAGCCGCACGGCTGTCATGGCGACGTCGACGGCGACGCTGCCACCGCCGATGACGGTGACGCGGTCCTTAACGTCGACCATTTTCCCCTCGTTGACCCGAATCAAGAATTCCACGCCCCACAAGACATCTTTACCATCGGATCCCTCCAGGGGAATCTTTCTACTGGCTTGGGCGCCAACGGCGACAAAAACAGCGTCGAAGTTTCCCTTGCGCAGCACGGCGGGATCGAGGTTATCGCCCAGCTTCTGACCAGTCTTCAACTCGATCCCCACACTCAAGATCCTATCGATCTCGGAGTCGAGAACTTCTTGTGGCAAGCGATAAAACGGAATGCCGTAGCGCAACATCCCGCCCGGTTTGGCACGCGCTTCGAACACTGTCGTCTGATGTCCCTTTTTTCTCAAAAAAAACGCCGCCGTTAGGCCCGCCGGACCCGACCCGATGACGGCGACTTTACGTCCGGTATCCGCCTCTGTCTTGAAAACATTTTCGGGGAGCGTGTTGGCGACGTCGGCGGCATACCGTTTGGCGGCACAAATCGCCACCGGTTCGTTGACCTCACCGCGCACACAAGCCGCCTCACAGGGACGATTGCACACTCTGCCCAATATCCCCGGCAACGGCGCCTTTTCCATGATCAACTCGCACGCCTCATCGTTTTTCCCCTGGGAAATCAATCGTAGATATCCGGGAACGTCGATTCCCGCGGGACACGCATCGATGCAAGGGGCACCCGGTTTTGGGAATCTCTCTTCGGGAGATATCGTCCTGAGGCCGCGTACGATATCGAGAATCTTGATTCCGTGGGGGCAGGCGTCTTCGCATTTTGCGCACGTCGTACACGACCAAGGCATGGGTGACGCAGCAATTTCTTCGATTAGATCAAGTTCGACGAAACGAAGGAGACGCCGGATGTTGAAATCGTCTACACCGGTGATCGGGCAAGCCGAGCTGCAGCGTCCACATTGTTCGCAGTGACGGAACATTTCGACGCCACCAAACATTTCGGCGGTTGATGCGTGATTACTGGAGTCCAAGCTTCTCCACCATTTCTCGCATGGTGCTGGCGAATTTGGGTCCGTCTGCCGCCGAACACCACACGCTCCACAACCGATCCGGGTCGTAGTTGGCCTTCGACAGCTTGAGTTTTGCTTTTCTGATTCGTTTTTCGGTGGCGTAGTTTCCGTCAATATAGTGACACGTGGGAAACTCGCATCCCGCCACAAGCACTCCGGCCGCTCCCCGCTCAAAGGCGTGTCGAATCATGTGTACAGATACGCGCGCCGAACACATCACCCGAATGAGTCGGGCGTTGGCCGGATACTGGAGCCGGCTGACGCCGGCCATGTCCACGCCGCCCAGTGCGCACCAGTGACACACGTACCCGATAATCTTCTCTCCGGCGTTCTCTTCCAACGCCGCCTCCACCTGGGCGATTACCTGATCGTCCGAATAATGTACGATGTTGATGCAATCCATCGGGCAGTCCGCCGCGCACAGCCCGCACCCTTTGCACAACGCCTGAATGACCTCGGGATTGTCTTCTTCGTCCAGGCGAATCGCGTTAAACGAACACTTCTTGTAGCAAAGTCCGCACTGATTACAGTCGGTCAGATCGATATCGGCCACGATTCCGTCGGCCTCTATGAACCCCTGCTTCATGGGCGTGGACACCCGCATAGCAGCCCCGATGCCCTCCTGGCTGCTCTCCACAAAAGATTTCGGCGCCCGGGCGCATCCGCACAATGCGATGCCGTCGGCCGGAAACTCCAGCGGTCCTAATTTGACGTGCGACTCCTGAAAAAACCCCTCGGAGTTGGCGGATACTTTTAGCTGCCCCTTCAGCTGGTTCACCGATTCGCATCCGGTGAACGCGGTCGTCAATACCAACAGGTCGGGTGAAAGTGCAAACGACCTTCCAAGAAATATATCGTAGACTTCGACGTTGAGATCTCCATTCTCCGATGACACTTCTGGGTAGCGATCGTCGGGAAAACGGAGAAACTTGACACCCATCGCCTTCGCGATTTCGAGATCATCGGCCTCCGTTTTGGTCAGTGAGAGATCTCGGTACAATACGTGAACATTAATGTCGTCCCGCAGTTCTTTCAACATAATGGCGTGTCGCACCGATACGTGGCATCCGATGTTGCAACACCCGCGCTCTTCGTTCTTCGAATTGACGCAGTTGATCATCACGACGTCGCCGACGTCATCAAACTGCCCTTCTTTAAGCCGTTTTTCCAGCTGCAGTTGCGTTACGACACGGGGATCGCTGCCGTATTCGAACTGCCCCTCTGGCGGCAGCTCTCTCATACCCGTCGCCACCACGATAGTAGAGACTTCCAGATTCTCGTCAGATCCGTTGCCGCCATTCGTGTTGAGGGCTACTTTGTAATTGCCGATGTAACCGTTCACCGATTTGATCTCGGCGTCGGTAAACACCTTTATGTTCGGATGAGATACGATTTCGGCTACTTTGTTGTGGACGAGTTGCTCGGCCGGCACCTTGTGCGATTCGTGCGCGATTACCGATATGGAGTTCAGAAGGCCCCCGAGTTGCGCCTCCTTCTCGACCAGATACGCCGTGAAACCCTGGTTGGCGATGCTCAACGCCGCGTTCATTCCCGCGATCCCGCCGCCGATGACCATGCACTCCTTTTGGACGGGCAGTCGTATCTCGTATCCCTCTTCCAACAGGGCGGCTTTGGCCACTCCCATCTTGACGAGGTCTTTGGCTTTGGCCGTCGCGACTTCCGGTTCCCGCATGTGAACCCAGGACACCTGTTCACGGATACTGACGAACTCGAGCAGGTAAGGATTGACCCCCGCCTCCTTGGTGGCGCGCTTGAAGAGGGGTTCGTGGGTTCGCGGCGTACAAGACGCGATGACGACGCGGTTCAGATCGTGTTGCTTGATCAGGTCCTTGAGTTTCCTGATGTAGTCCACCGAGCACGACCATTTCCCTTCGTCCACCACCACCACATGGTCGAGGCCCCTGGTGTACTCGACCACATCGGGAACGTCGACGACGCCAGCGATGTTCGAACCGCAGTCGCAAATAAATACGCCAATTCTGACTTCGTCACTCATCGGTATTGAAGCGCTCGCAAATCGTTACAAAATCGCCTTCATAGAAGCCGCGCAGGCCTGGACGACCGATTCCGATATGTCAATCGGGCCGGTAGCGCCACCGCACAGATAGATCCCGTCGACGGCCGTTTCCAACGGCGCGGCCAGCGGGTCTTTTTCTTCGAAAAACCCCAGGTCGTTCAACTTGATCTTGAGAGTTTTTGCCAGTTTTTCGTTACGGTCGTTGGGAACCAGTCCCGTCGCTAATACCAGAAGTTCGACTTCCGTGGTTTCCAAAGAGCCGGTCTCCATGTTTTCGTAACGAATGGTCAAATTCCGTGAGTCGGAATTCTCCACGACCTCATACGGCCTGGCTTTGACATACCGCACGCCGTAGTCTACTGACTTCTGATGGAACCCCCAAAATCCCTTGCCGTAAGCTTTGAGTTCGTTATGAAAAACGATCGTCTCGACGGCGGGATCGTGTTCTTTCGTGATGACTGTTTGTTTCGTCGTTACCATACAACAAATTTTTGAACAGTAAGGCGTTCCTCTTCCCTCCGCCAATCCTCTACCTGCACATTGAACCCACGCGATTCGTTTGGCGTGCTTTTTGTCTGACGGTCTTATGATTTCACCGGCTGTGGGCCCCCCGGCGTTCATCAGGCGTTCGAACTGCATATTGGTGATGACGTTGATGCACTGATCGTAACCGAGCAGGTCGCCCGCCGGTTTGGCGCCCGAGATGCCCGTTGCGACTACGATACTCTTGACTTCAACTTCGATTCTCTGGTTGGGCTGCCACAGTTTTATGGCGTTCTTCCCCTCTTTCTCACACGCCTTGACACACAAAGCGATCGGACATTCGCGGCACTGACTGCAATCCACCACGCACCCGCCGATACACGCACCCTCGTCCCGCATCTCACCCGAACGGCAGGCCAGGTCTACCGAGACGACGTTGGGTACCGCCTGCGGAAAGGGTAGAGACACCAGTTTTCTCTTTCCACCTATCTTACCGTCCATGTCGTCGGGGATGCTAACCGGGCACGCCTCAACGCACGCACCGCATCCGGTGCAGCTCTCCTCGTCCACGTATTTGGCTTTTTTCAACAGCTTGACCGAAAAAACGCCGTTTTGTTTTTTTACCTTTTTTACTTCGGTGCTGGTGAGTATTTCGATGTTTTCGTGATTGTCGACTTCGAACATCTGGGGAGCTTCGATGCAGATTGAACAGTCGTTAGTAGGAAAAGTCTTGTCGAGTCTCGCCATCATGCCACCAATGCTGGGCGTATCGTCGATGAGATACACCTTGGTGCCGTAGTTGGCGGCATTCACGGCGCAATTGATACCGGCCACGCCTCCGCCGATGACCAATATTGCGTCACTCACGCTCGCACCTCTGGGGATCAGATTTCCGTGATGATAATCGCATCCGATTTGCACACCGCCATACAGGTTTGGCAACCCAGGCAATTTTGCGGCCGCACCGGATGGCTTTTGTGGGAAAAATCAAAGACATCTGTCGGACAGATCTTAATACACTCCTCACATCCGTCGCACCTATCGGAATCTACATATATTAAGTATACTTCGAAATCTCTCAGTTGTTTAGGCATAGCGTCAAGACTAAACGGACCTACGGCTTATCCTCGAGTTCCTTCCATTTGTAATCGATCAACTCCAGCAACACGCCGTTCATTTTCTTGGGATGAACAAAGGCAAACTCGCAATCTCGAAATGGTCTGGCGCCCCCGATAAACGGATAATCCTTCTCGGACAGCTCATCTATCGCTTCCCGGGTGTCGTCCACGTTGAAACTGATCAACATGATGCCTTCGCCCCTCTTTTCAATGAACTTAGCGACGTCGCCGTCCGGACTGGTCGATTCCATAAGCTCAAACCCCACTTCACCCACCCAGTACCGGGCCACATTGATTTTTTCGGGCTCGTCGACATAAGCATCGTCCGGTTCACTCTTGCCCAACACCGGCTCCCATATTCTACGGGCCTCTTCGAGGTTTTTAACCGCTATGCAGATATGATCCACCTTATTTACCTTCATCGAATTCTCCTCGGCCACAGTCAATCAGACCTGTCGATCTAGAACGTCACTTTACTCGGCGGTAGCGTTATTGCGGAGTCGGGACAAACGCAACCGCACTCGTTGCAGTCCTCGCACAGAAATTCAGTCACCACAACTCGATCTCCCTGGACCCGGATCGCAAGGTCGGGACAAGCTTCCACGCACAGGGGCTGAGTAACGCCGCCGCACATATTGCATTTTTCCAAGTCTATTTGCGCCGCCATATTCGACTCCTCCGTTATTCGTCTTTGTAGAGCCTCATCAACCACATGCCCTGGCCCCTGGGAATGGCCTTCAACATTTCGATCTTGAGTTTGATGTTAAAGAACACGCTGACGTCGGTCAGAATCGACTGGAAGAGCTTCTCTCTGTACAAGGCCACCTCTTCCATCGGAACACCGTACTCCTTGGCGTAGGTGGGCCACGGATCCCTGGTACATTTGATAAACACCTCTCCCGGATTTTCACCTTTTTCCACGGTGGCGATCGCACCGTCGGTGTTCCAAAGCCCGGCGAAAGACCGGCCGAGATTCAGCATGAATCCCTCTTCGCCCTTTAACCAATTCAAACGCGGCAGGAAGCCCTTACCGATATCTTTGCCAAACACCTCTGCCGCTTTGAGACTGACCTTGCGGGGTTCGGCGTCGGGTCCCGCCAAGTCCAATGCAACCTGGCGCCATCGATAAAAAGTTTTTCCCGTTTCGGATTGGGCCGCGTGCAAATTTTTCCATAATTTGCTGATCTCTTTTTCGGCGTTTAACGACATGGTCGCCCTCCTCCTTATATTCGCAGTCCGATACGAAATCCGTCGTGTACCGCGCTCGACAAATTGCGCGGTACCAGGGCATCGCCGATGACGAACAATTCGATACCCTCCGATTGGACGGCTTTCTTCAAACTGTCATTCGGCTCCCTCTCGCTCACAACAATCGTGTCGCACGCTACCGGCATATGGTATCCATCGTACGTTTCTACGATGACACCGTCATCCGTCACCTCTACTATGTCGCAATCGTTGTAGGCCACGATGCCGTTCTGCCGCATGTAGATAAGATACCGCCACTTGAACGACGGGTTGATATCGAATCCCGCCGTTTTTTCCTTTCCCACGATGGTCACCTTTTTACCTTGCTTGGCAAGGAACAACGCCGCGCCGATACCGGGTTTCCTGTTACCCCACACCAATACCCGCACACCTGTGTCGGCGTTGCCGCTCATCACATCGAGAATATTCACGACTTTGTCTTGTTGGTCGCCGGGAAGCTTGGCGTATACAGGCCCGGTCGCCAGTACGACGCTGTCAGGCGCTTCGTCTTGAATGAGCTCTTCGGTTACTTCGGTCCCAAGATGAAACTCCACGCCTGCCTTTTCGCACATCACCTTCTGATATTCCACGCACGTCCACAATTCGTCGTCGCCGTAAGGGGATTTGGAAGCCTCATTGAGCGTACCGCCGATCGCGTCTCTCTTGTCGTAGACATGGACTTCGTGACCCCGTCGCGCGGCCATGTACGCGCATTCGAGCCCCGCCGGACCGGCGCCGGCAATAATAATCTCTTTCTTATCCTCGGCCGGTGCTGGGTCCGCAAACTCCGGGTCGGATTCATGGGCACAGACCGGATTTATGTAACAGGTCATCGGCGCGTCTCGAAACAATCTGGCCAAACAAAGATTGCAGGCCACGCAGTGCCGGATTTCTTCTTCCTTGCCCTCGAGCACTTTCTTGGGCATCAGCGGGTCCGCGATCATCGAACGGCACATCTCCCACATGTCCAATTCGCCCTCCGTGATGGCCTTGTTGGGCAAGCTCGGTTTGAAGAGGCGGTACGCCATTTGGATCGGAACTTTGACGTGTTCCTTGGCGCGTTTGGCCAGGTGGATCCAGTTGCCCATGGGAATGTCCCGGCTGATGACCGGGTATATCGATTCCTGCCAACCCAGCGTTACGCTGATATAGTCGACTCCCGCTTCCTCCGCGATTTGATACGACTGCATCGACTCCTCGGGAGTATTTCCCCTGACATCGTCCAACAGCTCGTCCGAACACAGGCGTATGCCCAACGGCACGTCGGGTCCGCACGCCTCCTTGACCTGTTGGATGATGTCGACGACCACCTGCATTCGACCTCTGATGTCGCCGCCGTACTCGTCGGCACGTCGGTTCGTATAGCTCGAAACAAAATTGGATATCAGATACCCGACGATGCCGGAGATTTCCATCACGTCGAACCCCGCCTCCACGCCCCGCCTTGCAGCGTCTGCGTGCTGCTTGACCATCTCTTTGATCTCGTCCTTGGTCATCTCCTTCATGGGCTTGAATATTCTCAGGCGCTGGGGAACGTTGGAAGGCGCGTGACCGTACTCGACCTCAACCGCCCCCACCCGGCCGCAATCCATCAATTGGAAACCGGCGATGGCTCTTTCTTCGTGCAGCGCGTCGGCGATCCGTTTGAGCCCCGGAATGAACTTATCGTCCCAAGCCGCGGCCTGTCCCACATACCCCTGGCCCTGACGGGTTTCATCCATATAGACGCCCTGCATGAAGCACAATCCTCCGACAACTCCCCGTCCCCGCAACCGCATGTATTCGACCCCCGCATCGGTAATGAATCCGTCATGGCTGTTGAGGTTTTCTTCCGTCGCGGCGTACTTGATGCGATTTGGCACCATCAAATTTCCGATTTGAATCGGTTGAAATAACGCCGGATATTTTTTGGCCCCCGGATATGACGAATAATCCCATTCGTACAATACCTTAGCCATCGGTAATGCCTCCTTGGACGAACATTATGAGAGGGAGTGTTTTGTACATGCTCGATGTTGTCGCAGATTGCGTAACCGCTGGTCCATGTAGTATGTTATCAAAAATTACCAAAAAATCCGAAACAAAAAATGTTTGCAGCGTTCCGGAAAGGTTCGCCTACTTCGCTTGGCCCAGTTCGTTGATACGGAGAAACAACTGGTTGAGGCGAGCCGCGCTTTGCTGGTTGTAGTTGAACACCAATCGCGGTTTCTCGGCGATCTCGGGTTCGTTGGCCTCTTCGGAGAGCGCAGGCGTTTTTTTGATCTTGCCCTTGTTGACCAGGTCGCCGAACTCAGAGTTGAGTACTTCGACGTGTTCGTCAGACAACTCCTTCTCGAGACGTACGACCAGTTTGCGGCGAACCTGACGCATGGAGTGGTACGTGGAGTAATAAAACCGAACCCACTCGACGCCTTCCTCTGCCGAATTGCAGATCTTGTAAATAGACAGGTCCTCCGGTGAGATGAGCCCCCGCGAAAGCATCTGCCCGCGGTTGAAGCGGTCCCAGTCAACCCAGTAGTCGTCGCCGGGAAGCTCCATCAAGATTAACGGCATGGGAGGCGCTTTACCGGTCTGTACGAGTGTCAAAGTTTCGAAACCTTCGTCCTGTGTACCAAACCCGCCGGGAAACAAAACCACGGCATGGGCCTCCATCAGAAAGAACAGCTTGCGCGTAAAGAAGTACTTAAACGTAATGAGCTTGGGATCGTCGGCCACGATTTCGTTTGGCGCCTGCTCGAACGGCAATAATATGTTCACGCCGAAGCTCATTTCGGCGCCAGCGCCGACGTTTCCGGCTTTCATGATTCCTTCGGCGGCGCCGGTAATCACCATGTAACCGTTCTCCGCTAAACGGCGCGCAAAATCGACTGCCATCTGGTAACGCGGATCGTCCTCGGGTGTGCGAGCGGACCCGAAGATCGATACCTTGCGTGCCCGCCGGTACGGCTTGAACACGCGAGCGGCGTAGCGGATCTCATTCAATGCCCGGTTTAGCACTTTTAGGTCGAGCGTACCCAATTCGTCGCGCTTGACTTTGAGTGAGTTGATGAGAATCTCGCGGTGCAAAGTCGATTTGAGATCGTCGCCCTCGTCAGCAGCCCGGAAGATTTCACGCACGTCTTCCAAAACCTGATCGATGGACTCGTACTTGTTGTTAGTCATAGTTTTACTCGCTGACGGCTAAAGCTTTGCCGGTCACGCCAGAACGTCGAGCAATTCTAGCATATTTCGGTCTTTCATCACACGATCGGCGCCTTGTTCGAGCTCTTCGCACCGGGGATTGAACGCCACCACGTATCCCGCAACACCGATGATCGGGACGTCGTTTTCGCCGTCGCCCACGAATGCGGTTCGTTCCAGCGGTACACCATGCCGCTGCGCCAGGTCGCGGAGCGCCACCGGCTTGCCGTGGAGATCGTACGGGGTCGCCTCCCCCCCGGCGACTCGGCCGTCTCCGTTGAACAGAATCTTGTTGGTGAAGACGTCGTCGAAAGGATGATCGGGAAACAGCGTGTCGATTACTACGTCGATGGTTCCTGATATGACGGCCAGGTGAACGCCGCGATCTTTCAATGCATGGACGGTTTCCAGTGCCCCCGGGTACACTTGAAACTCGCGCACCGCCTCGACGACCTGGTCGCGCGTCGCGTCCGCCTCTATCCACCCTTCCACATCTAGACGCACCCAGTCGGCGTAACTGATCTCACCGGTGAGGTACATCCGGTAACGCTCCCGGTTGACGCTGTCGTCGCCGGTAAACCGGATGTTGAGGATCTCCCATATCACCTTGTCGCTGGGGTGCCGGATCAGCGTGCCGTCGACGTCGAAGCAGATGAGGTCGTATTTGCGTTGGCTGTTCATATTGCGTCTTGATGTCGGCCGGAGAAAAAAGCCATAATACGCCATCTGTCGCCGTAAGTCCATAACTGGATTTGACCTTGCATCACGGGACGATTCGGCTAAAATGGGCAATAGGCTTCAGTGGAAGCTTATATCGACTGTGTTCGCGCGAGATCGAACCCATGAGTAGAACTCCCAACCCGAAGAATCACGATCCCTCCAAATGGGTCGACGAGCACAGCGACGCGCTGTTCCGCTTTGCGCTGCTGCGAGTCAAAGACCCCAACGTGGCCGAAGACCTGGTCCAAGAGACTTTTCTCTCCGCCCTCAAGGGAATCGGAGGTTTCAAGGGCGGCTCGTCGCTCCGGACGTGGATGGTCGGCATCCTGAAGCACAAGATCATAGACCATTTCCGCAAGAGTAAGCCCGAGATCCTTGTCGGCGACCTGGCCACCATGGATAACGAGACCGAAACCGACCGCTTGGATCGCTCCGACCAGCGCCGCGAGCGCCCCACTGTCTGGCACGGCGACCCGGATAAACTGTTGCAAAATAAGGAGTTTTGGGACGTGTTCGTGGCCTGCCTCGACGGTCTCCCGGAAGCCCACCGGCGTGCGTTCTCGCTGAGGGAAATCGACGGGATCAAGGGCGAGGAGATCTGTAAGATCCTGAGTATCACATCGACGAATCTGTGGGTGATACTTCACCGGGCGAGGGGGAAGCTACGCAGCTGTTTGGAATCCAACTGGTTTAAAACCAAGTAACCACCACTCGGAGAAGTGAATTCGATGATGTCGTGTCAGGAAGCCGCAAAACTGATTTCTGAGGGAAAAGACCATCCGCTGCCATTTGGCCAAAAGATGGGCCTCAGGATGCACCTGGCATTCTGCGCCTTGTGCCGCGGATACAAAAAGAACCTCGACCTACTGAGCCGCATCGCCGCCCGCGCGGGCGAGGCGGTCGCATCTAAGCTCTCTTTCGGCGCCGGCGGAGACGAACTGGCACTTTCGAGCGCCAGTAAGCAGCGCATCAAGGACGAGCTGGAAAAAGCAAACCCACCCGAGTAGACCGTTCCCGTCATTTACGGCTTGTATTTGAAACGGCTCTTGAAGTGCCGCAGCTTGAGGTCGCGTCCGTGTGTGACCTCCACGCCCGGAATGCGGTCTTTGTTCTCGTGCAGCACGCGGATCGTTTCGCACAACGCGAAAAGGTCCTGGTCTTCGTACGCGAGCCTTGGCACCGACGCCCGCACGTTATTCACGCGCGGATTGGGAGGGATCTCTTTGCCGTCTTTGTAAGCGCCGAACGCGTACACGCCCAATTCACACAGCCGGTGACCACCGAACAATAACATTGCGGTAAAACCGATCCCCCTGAAGTCCTCGTCTTTGGTCTCGACCCCCTCGAAGAACTTATCCATGTCGATGTATACGGCGTGGCCGCCCACGGGCTCGTTGATGGGAATGTTGTACATGCGGAGCTTGTTGCCGAAGCGCCACACCTGCCCAATGCGCGCATCGAGGTATTCGTCGCGGACGATCGTTTTGAGGCCCTCGACGAGCGCCTTCAAGTCCCGACCGGCCAGCCCGCCGTAAGTGGGATGACCCTCGACCAGGATCTGGTGGTCGGTGAGCGCCTCGTTGAAATGGGGAAACTTGTCCCAGAACAACCCGTCCTGATTCAGGTAAACCGCCCCGCCGATATTCACCAGGCCATCCTTCTTGAAGCTGACGTGGAAGCCGTCGACGTGCTCGAACATTTCGTGGACGATCGACTCGATCGAGCGATCGGCGTAGCCGGGTTCTTTTTGTTTGATGAACCATGCGTTCTCGGCAAATCGACACGCGTCGAAAAAGAGAGATACACCGTGGCGTTTGGTCAACTCCCTCGCCTGTTCTATGTTTTGCATGGAAACGGGTTGGCCCCCGCCGGTGTTGTTGGTGATGGTGATGTACACCAGCGGGATCCTATCGGGCACTCTCGTGAGTAGCGCCTCTAAATCGCCCAGGTGAATGTTGCCCCGAAACGGAAACTCCTTATCGTCTTCGAGGTGCTCGCGACACGGAAGATTGAGCGGGACCATGCGGTTGTCCGCAACGTTACCCTCGGTGGTGTCGAAATGGGAGTTGCTGGGAATGATATAGTACCCGCCGTTGGTTTTCCGCGCGCCGGCTTCTATGCGCAGGCGCAGTTCTTCGTCGAGTTCGGTCTGTAGCGCGGCGCCGGGATCGGCTTTGCCGTCGGCGCCCAGCTCCTGATTGAGAATGCCGAAAAAGGCGTGCTCGGCCGACCGCCCCTGATGGAACAGAAACATGTTTTCGCGCAGCTTGTCATGCTGTACCCAACGGGGGCCGAAAGTACGGATGAGTTGATCGCGTAGCTCGAAATACCCCTCGTTGGAGCCATAGGCTTCGTCGCCTAGCATGAGGCTGGCCCATTGCTCGGTGGTCATGGTGGTGGTCCCGGAGTCGGACAGGAGGTCGCAGCCGGGAATCTTATGTGCGGGAAACATGAAGACATTGAGCCCGGCTTGTTCGAGCAGCTCGCGGCGCAGCCCGAACTGTTCCATGTGACAACCGCGAAAGCGAACCACGCCAGTTCGGTACGGTCGTGGCCGGTAGTAACCACACGGCCCGGGCTCGCGGTCGTTGAGTTCCTGGAATTTGTTTTCGAAAAATGAATACACGTCGCTCATATTTTATTTCTTTCTTGATTGGCGTTGACTACCCTCGTCCCTCCTGGCTTCCTCAACTAGCACGATAGCGTAAATCACGCTCCCGCACAACGTTAAACCCACCGCCGCGGACTCCAA
>CBDVBX010000039.1:0-21565 GCA_965372335.1 uncultured bacterium
CGCCGGCGAGGAGAAGGAGCTCACGGTCCGCCCTCGCAATGCCTGCGTCAGTGATCAAACTATGAGCCCTAGGAAGACAAAGTCTGGAATTACAAAATCGGACGTGGTACGGGTCGATGGGCTAGCCACGTCGCGGGAGGAGTTTGTCAAGGAAACCAAAACGCTTCTCAATCTTCTCACCAAACCCATTATAGAGGCGCGCACCCCGACGACGGGTGGCAAGGAGTTCGTTGCTAATTATAGCCGGATGGTCGATACGATCACCGGCTTGTTGTTTCAACGGGCGGCACAGGACTGCGGGGTGTCGGCGGAGAAGGCCGGGATAGCCGTTATCGCGATGGGGGGATATGGCCGGGCGGAACTGGCACCCTACTCGGATATTGATATCTTGGTCGTATGCAGCAAGAAATCACCGGTGGTCGACGATGTCGCCGGCGCCTTTATCCGCTACATGTGGGACGTCGGGTTCGATCTTGGCCACGTGGTCGAGTCCCTCGTCGAGAGTGAGTCCGCGCTTTCGCGGCACATGGACACGAAAACTGCAGTAATCGAAAGCAGATGGGTCTGCGGCTCGAAGCGCGTCGCCAAGGCGATCGAGCGGCAGATTTCTCGCATCCGGCGGGACGAACGGGAAGAGTATCTGCGGCGAAAGATCCACGATGCGCTCCTGCGCTATGCGAAGTATGGATACAGTTACCAGTTGATCGAGCCCAACGTCAAAGCCAGTCCCGGGGGGATGCGTGACTTCCAGACGTTGGTGTGGCTGGGGCAGGTCAACAAGTTATACCGCGGATTGCAGGCCTTGCGAAAAAAGGGGCTACTTCTGCGTGGAGAGCAGAGCGAACTAGAATCGGCTTACGATTTTTTGCTAAGAGTCCGAGTCGAGTTACACTTGACGACGCGCTCGAAGCAGGACCAACTTACCGTGGCCATGCAGCGCAAACTGGCCCGCGCGCTCGGTTACAAAGCCAGGGGCGGCCAACTAGACGTTGAATTTTTCATGCGCGAGTACTATCACCACACGCGCGCGATCTACCGCATCACGTCCGACATTCTACTGGATCTTCACCACGGCGAAGACGTGGGCGTGCTCCTTGGCCGCCAGCGCGTCAAATACAGCGGGACCCTCAACATCCGGCTGGTCCGAAAGAAGATTCAGAATGAGCCTCTCTACGTGTTCAAAAAGCAGAAAGAATCCGGATTGCCTCTAGACAGGGCGCTACGACGCCGACTCGAGGAGGGTCTGCGCGAGGACCTCAAAGGGCCGCGGGCGATTCGCCGGATGCGTGCCGAATTCACCGAGATGATCGGAGACGGTCACAACCTGGGATTGGCAGTTCGTTCGCTTCATGAGACCCAGTTCCTGGGACGAATCATACCGGAATACAACCAGCTGACGTGTCTCAAGCGTTATGACCTCTATCATCATTATACGGTAGACGAACACAGCTTTCGCGTGCTCGAAAATATCCTTTATCTCGATGGTCCCGACAGCGATCCCGACGACCCGTTGGTGCGCTTGTACCACGAGATCGACGACAAACGCGTGCTGTTTCTCGCCGCGCTGCTCCACGACGCCGGCAAGATAGGGGGACATGGCCACGCGCGAAGAGGCGCTACCTTGGCCCGCAAGATTTTGAGGCGGATGCCGATTCCGGAATCGGAGATCGAACAGGTGAGTTTCCTCATCCGGCACCATCTGCTCATGTCGCAATTTAGCCAACGCCGCGACCCCGCTGATATCGGAACGCTGACAGCCTTTTGTAAGCGGGTAGAAACCCGCACAAACCTCAAGTATCTGTGCTTGTTGACGTACGCGGACTACAAGGCAACCTCTCCGGTGGTTTGGAACCAGTGGAAGCAGAGTCTATTGTGGGGGTTGTATCTGCGCGCGTACGAGTTCATTGAAAAAAAGGAAAAAGCGCCGGAGGTAGTGTACAAAGCGCACAAGCAGCGGTTGCTCGATGCGTTTCCGGCCGGCGGGGTACGCGATCGTGTTCTCGCGCATCTCGATCTGCTTCCTGGCGGCTATCTGCTGACGATGGACCCGGAGCAAGTCGAACGGCACATGGAAATGGTCGACGCGCTCGAGTACCGCAAAGCGGCGGTGTCTCACTGCAGGAGAAACGGCCTGCACGAGTTCACGTTTTGCACAAAAGACCAACCGTTCCGGCTTTCACAACTTTGCGGGGTTCTCGCCATCAATGATTACAACATTTTTCACGCGTATGCGTTTACGCGAACTGACGGAACGGTGATCGACGTATTTCACGTAGAGGATCTGGCGGCGGACCCAGGAGATCGGAAGGAACTCGCCGAATCGGACGACGCCTCGGCGTTTGCCGAGCGACTCGAGTCGATACAGAGCGATATCGACGGCGTTATCGCCGGCGATATCGACCTCGATGCCGCCACCGCTCGTCACGCCGCACGTTGGCGACGCTCGAGGCAGCCGGGAATCCCCGCGCCGGCCAACGTCAAGTTCGAGAACGACCTCTCGGGCGACTTCACCATCATCGATGTATTCGCCCAAGACGCGCCGGGCCTGCTCTTTCGGATCACGCGCGCTCTTTCGCGAGAAGGGCTTACGATCTCACGCGCGCGAATATCCACCGAAGCAGACCGAGCCATCGATTCGTTTTACGTCGGGAATGAAGCTGGCGAGAAGATAACATCGGCTGGCCGTCTCAAATGTATACGTGCCGCACTGGAAAAGGAAATCGCACCGCAGGAATAGCTACAGGTCGAATTACGGCTATGATCTCCGCGCCATGAAGCGGTAGAAACAGTCTCGCACCGACGCTTTTTCCCTTATCAGGGCGTTGGCGACGCCTCCGTCTTTGGGCATGCCCCAGTATTCAAAAGAACGCGACAGATACCGCTCCATCTCATTCGCCCGTTCGTCGGATCGCGGGAGTGAGTACTCCTGTAATTCCATCAAGTATTCAACCTCTTTGTACAGGGTTAGAGCGTTGTCCAATGCGTAGTAGTCCGCTTCGTCCAAAATGGCGTGGTTGTGGAGCAGGGCCAATCGATCGTGAGTGCTCAACGAAAAATCGTAAGCTTCACCCGGCGTAGCCTCGGCCATACCAATCGACGTGAGATACTCTACGTCGTACCTCCCACCGGCAGATCGTTTTGTTTCCCATTCACGGCGGATTATGTTGGTGAGCTTCTCGATCGACTTTCTCGAGCGAAGCAGCGATGTCGTTTCGTCCACCGTGAACGGCTTGGCGACGGCACCTCGCAACATGTCCAGGTACTTCTCGGCGAGCTCCTGGTCGCCCCACCAAAAACGGCACTTGGCGAACGCCACCTTTTCCCACAGTGACATCCGCTTGTCGAAGTATCGCTGATAGAAGCCGATGTCCTGCACAAGTGGTGCGCTCGCGCCTTCACCGCGGAGCCGAAAGTCGAGCTTGACGATGTTGGCATCGCCGAACCATTGGTTGATCCGTTGAACTTCGGCGGTGGTTTTAGGGATATCCGCATCGAACGTGACGACAATCAGATCGAGGTCGCTGAACAAACGGGGCTCGCCGACGGCGTACGATCCCAGCGAAAAAAGAGCCACGCGTTCGTCACCGTCTAGCGTGTTGTCAAACACGGACGTTACCATTTTTCGAACTGCGAGGGTCAAATGGCCCGGCAGCGCGCCGGCCAATCGTCGTGCGGCGTGATCCTGCAGAAAACCCGTTATACGTACCCGGTCCAGCCAGTCCCGTTGGCGAGCGCTCTCACCTCCGTCGGGCTGTTGATCGTCCTGTACCGCGCCGCGCTCGACGACGATAAATCGATCCGACCTGTCCTCCAAGTCTCCCAAAGCCGTCGGCATCGGATCGCGGATGTACGACTCGAAGTACACCATTTGATTGCACAGGCGGTTGCTGAGGTAAGACGAAAAACCGGCGAGGGCAACCACCCGCCGCCTGACGGGCGGTGAGTCAACGAGCAACCGATAGAAAGACGCTTCGCTTCGGCTGGCTTCAGCCAGCTGGGCGACGTTTACCAGAGTTCGGTCCGGATTGCCCGTTTCGGACACGTCTTCCAACAAAAACGGCATCAATTCTTCGAACGCGCTTCGCGTAGCCCGGTCGTGGAGCTTTGGGAACGAGCCGTACGCCATCGCGTGCAGCACGTGCATGGCGCGTCGAACATCGGAGATTCCGTAGCTGCCAATGATCGCGTTGGCGCGTTCGTCGTCTTCGGGCAAAAGCAGCAAGACGGAGTGAGGGTGGACGTCTTCGCCGGCAAAAAAGCTGTCGCTAAATGTACGGACATTCGCCAGGTGTTTAGAGAGTGTTTCGAGGAACGAATCAGTAGCGTATTTTCCCAGAGGCCCCTTCGATACTCGCCTGGCCAACAACGCGATCTCTTCGGGCGATTGGGGGACGGTGTGCGTCTTTATCTGGTGCATCATTTGAAGCCGATGCTCGACCAGCCGGAAAAAGCGATACGCCGAGGTCAGGTTGTCCACCTGCCACTTCTTCAATAGTTTCAGGCGCTCGATCTGGGAAAGAGCCTCCAGCGTGTTGGGCGTTCTGAGCTCGGTGTGCCGGTGGCCGTGCATCAGCTGAAACGTTTGTGCGGTGAACTCGATGTCGCGAATACCACCGGCCATGAGCTTGATATTGAACGTACGTTCGCGCGGCGGGATGTTTTCCTTGATCTGCGAGCGCATGCGGGCGATGTCTTCCAACGGAGAGTAAGGAAGCGTTGGGTTGAACACCAGGCTGGAAACGGTATCCAAGAGGCGGTGCCCCAGCGTGATGTCTCCCGCGATCGCGCGCGCTTTCAACATCGCTTGGAATTCCCACGGCCTGCCGCGGTTTTCGTAGTAGATGCGCATCGATGTCTCGCTGTTGACCAGCGGGCCGGACTGTCCGTCGGGGCGCAGTCGAAGATCGACGCGATAGAGGTAGCCCTCGCCGGTCGCTTCCGCGAGGGCCGCTGTGAACGCACGGGCGAGTTTGACGAAGTACGCAGTTGTTTCCTCGTCGGTGTTCTCGCACACGTACATCAGGTCGATATCCGAACTATAATTGAGTTCGCGGCCGCCCAACTTGCCCAGTGCGATGACGGCAAATCCTCCCTGACTGCCACCCAGGTCGGCTGCGATCACTTCCAGAACGACACCGGAGACCGCATCGGCCAAGTTGCTCAACCGCAACGTTGTTTCTTCGGTGGATGCCTTCCCCAGAAGGTCGCGCACGCCAATCTTGAGCAAAGCCTGCCGGTGCGCTCGGCGGATCGCATCCAACCGGCCGCCCGCGCTCTGAAACACGCTGGATTCCTGTCGCAGCGTTTCCGCGTACGCTTCGACGGTGTCCGGTTCCTCCCACGTACTCGCATCGATCAACCAGTACAAATAGCCGGGATTGCGTATAAGGATGTCGGCCATGTACTGGCTCGAGCCGAACGTGGTTATCAGCATTTCGACCAGCGGTGGCGCTTGCGCGATGGTGTCCAGAAATACGGCCGGACTGACGGCGTTTTCGAGAAACCTGCCGACGTTGGTGAGCGCCGAGACGGGTGAAGGAGTGTCGAGACAGGCCAGTACCAAGTCCGAGAAACGCGCAGTTCGCGACCCCTCGTCCTCTTTCGCCTCTTTGATACACAGTCGGGAGGCGACTTCGAAGAAACTCTCGGCGACCGCCGGTGAGGCGTCGAATCCGATTTCAGATAGCTTATCGGCCAGGTCGTCGGGAGGGACCGGCGTGGTCAGGCCGCCGTTTTCTGACTGCAGACGGCGCTCCACGATGTCGCCGGCAAGCCGCCGGACGATATTACGGGGGGTGTCTTTCATGTGTGTCCCGCCTCGATTGGCTTTGCAACTGTCAACATATCACTTGCTTAAACCCTACGGCTACCTTAAACTACGCCAGGAGCAAACCATGAAGAAAATCGAAGCGTTTATCAAACCGTTCAAACTCGACGACGTCAAGTCGGCGCTGATGGAGATTGGAATCAAAGGGATTACAGTCTCCGAGGTCAAGGGATTTGGCCGGCAGAAGGGCCACACGGAACTGTACCGTGGGAGCGAATACCACGTCGACTTTTTGCCGAAGAGCAAGCTCGAGATTATCGTTACCGACGAACAGGCGGACCCGGCGGTTGAAGTGATCCGGAAAGTAGCGCGCACGGGTCAAGTCGGCGACGGCAAAATCTTCATCTTGCCAGTGGAGGACGCGATCCGCATCCGCACGGGCGAGAGCGGCGACACCGTCCTGTAACCCCCCGCGGCGTCGTTATTACGCCGAGGTCCACGCACAAGCACCCTCGAGATGATCGTATTGGGAATTGAGACGTCCTGCGACGACACGTCGCTTGCCCTGTATACGCCGGATGATGGCGTACGCGGGGTGATGACGGCCGCACAGCTGATTCACGACCGCTATGGCGGCGTCGTGCCGGAGATCGCATCCCGCGAGCACATCAAGACGGTGATGGGAGTGTACGAGTCGCTCGTGGAGCACACCGGCGTCGCGCCTAAGGAAATAGGCGGAATGGCGGTGAGCAACGGACCCGGACTGGTCGGGTCGCTTCTTGTGGGTGTGGGCTTTGCGAAATCACTCGCGTACGGGCTGGATATTCCGGTCGTGGGTGTCCATCATATTGAGGCACACATTTTGTCGAACGAGCTGGAAGGCGAGCCCCTTCGGTGTCCGTGCGTGGTTTTGGTGGTATCGGGTGGTCACACTCAGCTGTTCTACGTGGAGAAAGTCGGGAGCTACGATCTGGCCGGCAGCACGCGCGACGACGCATCCGGCGAGGCGTTCGATAAAATCGCCAAACTGCTCGGGCTCGGTTTCCCCGGCGGGCCGGCTTTGGAACGCAAGGCGGAGTCGGGAAACGAAACGGCCGTCGATTTCCCGCGCGCGATGAAGAATCGGGGCGGTTACGACTTCAGTTTCTCGGGTCTCAAGACGGCGGTTCGTCTGTACGTGGAGCGCATGGGACGGTTGAACGACGGGGGTATTGCGGACATCGCGGCCTCGGCGCAGGCGGCGATTGTCGACATCCTGGTGCTGAAGACGCTGGCGTGCGCACGCCGACACGGTGTCGATGACGTCTACCTGGCCGGCGGGGTATCGGCGAACGGGAGGCTACGATCACGGATGGAGTCTGCGTGCGAGCGTGACGGGATCAGGTACCACGCACCGCTTCTGCAGTACTGCACCGACAACGGCGCAATGGTCGCCCGTGCGGGCTGGCGTCACCTGACCGCCGGCCGCGACGACGGCCTCTCCCTCGACGTCTTCGCGCGTGGCGTCCTCACCTCCTGGGCTTCCTGAATGCTTCTTCCCCATAGTTCTTCATTGTTCCCCGTTGTTCCTCAAAATTTCATTCTGCGAGTCCCGTTTTTGCACAGCCATTCAAAGGTCTGTCGAACCAAGTGAACCGTGTCGCCGAAGGTTGTAACGGGCTGATGTAAAGCGTGTTGTAGCCCACCGGCGTGCGATCGGACCTTGGCATATTTATTGCGAAATCGGCGGCGACTAAACCATTTAACCGAAGTACAACGCGAGATGCTGACACTAAAACGGTCAACGTATCGAATACTCGTCGTGGACGACGAGCCACATATTCGCCAGATCCTGAAATTTACGCTTGAGAAGGCGGAGTATCAGGTCTTTACCGCGGCGGACGGGAGAGAAGCGCTCGAGAAAATGGGGGAGACCGCACCCCACCTCGTTCTGCTCGACGTGATGATGCCCAAAATGGACGGGTTCGAAGTATGTCGCAAAATGCGAGAGGACTTCGTCATGAGCCAGATACCCGTGATCATGCTAACCGCAAAGGGCGATCTCAATGAAAAGGTTCGCGGACTGGACGGTGGCGCAAACGACTATCTCGTCAAGCCGTACTCCAACGAGGAACTGCTGTTGCGCGTTCGCAACGTTCTCGAATGGAACATCAAGCAAAAGGAAGCCAATCCGTTGACCGGACTGCCAGGTAACACCGCAATCGAACGCGAACTGATCCGCCGGATCGATCTCAAGAAGCCTTACGCGTTTCTCTATATTGACATCGACAACTTCAAGGGCTTCAACGATTACTACGGCTACCAGAAGGGCGACGAGATCATTGAATTCCTTGCCGGGATTCTCACCAAGTCCGTCGAAAAGCTTGGCAGTAAGGAGGATTTCATCGGGCATATCGGCGGCGACGACTTCGTGGTGATTATGTCTCCCTCGCGGGCTGAAATGATGGCCAAGTACGTCATCGATGAGTTCGACAAAGGCGCGCTGTTGTTACTCGACGAAGACGATGTCAAGCGTGGGTACCTCGAAGTCCGCGACCGGCAGGGCGAGTTGAAGCGAATTCCGGTGATGTCGGTGACGATGGCGCTGGTGATGAGCACGGACAACAAAATTGGACACTTCGCTGAGATCAACGATATCGCCAGTAGCCTGAAGGAATACGGCAAACGTATCAAGGGAAGCGTTGTGGTCAAAGAGCGGAGGCAGGATGGACTGGCGCAGCCCAATCCTGCCAAATTGCAGTAGCCCGCGCGGGTGAGCACAGGAGTAGATGGCGTGAACGTTAAAACAGCGACAAGCGATAGGGCCAGGGTTCTCGAAAACCTCTTGTCCGAGGCGAGATCCGAGGCGGACGTCCTTCGTGGACGCGTAAAACGCCTGGAGAAGATCATCCTTTCGACCAGACTCATCATGGGGCACGAGATCAAAAAGCCCGCAACGGCGATTAGCGGCTACCTCGATCTCGTTTGCGAAGATTTGGAATCGGGCGACCGACTAACCACGCTTTCGTACGCACAGAAAGCTAGCGAAGGGTGCAAACTCCTCGATGAGCTCAGTTCGTTTTACCTCGAACTACTGAAGTTGAACACATCCCTGGAGTACTTGGGCAAGACGCGTATCGACGCTGCGTCTCTCATTACCGAAGTTATCGGCCATCTGCCTCCCAAGCTCGACGCGCGGAATCGAGTCAAAGTCAACGTGAAGCAAGACGTCGGTCTCATCGAGTTCAATCCCAACGCGCTAAAACTCATCATGCTCAACCTCATCGAGAACGCGCTGGTCTATTCCCAGAAAAACTCGCCGGTGCGTGTTGAAGTCGAAGGACAGTTGGAAAAGCGTGGCATGATGATAGGTAATAAAATCATCAAGATCCGCGTGAAGGACGACGGCGTCGGTATTCCCGAAGAATACTTAAAGAAGATCTTCAGCCCGTTCGTGCGACTGCGAGAGGACGTAGCCGAGGGATCGGGACTGGGGCTCACGCTGGTGCGAAGCCTGGTCGAGCTCAACGGCGGTGAGGTGGCCATTCGCAGCGCGCTCGGCAAGGGAACCACGGTCCATTTGACGATCCCCATCGGAGATGCGACGGAGGAAAACGAGCCCTTCGATTCACCATGATGCGATCGATGGTAAATAATAACGCAATTTTTCGCCCCTCCTTCGATGGAAGGGTGAATGTGCTCTACCTTCGACTGGTGGAGTTGTTTGCCTATTTTGCCATCGTGTTCGGCGCACGCCTTCTGGCCGGTTTCACATACCGCACCGAGGCTTTGTTGTTCATCTTTCTGCTCTCCATTTTCCTGCAATACAACGCCGAGTGGACCTGGACGTGGTGGGGGCGGTTCCGGAATTGGTCCGACGAAAAAACAAGATCCGCTCTTCTTGTGTATTCGAGCTTTGTTGACATAGGCGTCGTCGTCGGGCTGATCTACCTGACGGGGACTATCGAGAGTCCATTTCTGCTGTTGATTGCGGTGCCGCTGTTCTTCGTCGGCAACATCTTTCCGTGGAAATTGACGGTGAAATATTTCCTAAGCATGACGATAGTTGCCGTAGGTACGCTCGCCGTTTTGGAATTACAGAGTCTCATTCCACACAACAATTGTTATTGGTTCGATCCTCAAGTGTACACGAACGGTCATTACGTGGCTGGATCGTTACTGGTAATCGGTGCGATTGTTGGACTCGTGTTGTTTTTGTCGATGGCCTTCCAGGATCGTTTGTACGTGAGCATGGAGAAACTTCGGAAAAAAGACCGCGATTCCGAGGTCCGAATAGCCGAGCTTAGCCGCCTGTACGACATCAGCCTGGGTATCAACTCGGCCATGTCGATGGAGACGTTGCTCAAGATTGTGGCCAAGGAAGTCACGCTTTTTTTGGGCGAGCCGTGGGCCAGTGTCGTGCTGATCAATGCAAAACAAGAAATCACGCACTCTGTGTTCGTAGGGGTCAATCAAGACAAAGTAGCCCAACTCGACAAGAAGGTTAGACGGGGTGGGCTGTCGGAATGGATCTGGACCCACAATTCACCGGTAGTAGTGGGTGACACCAAAGCTGACAAACGCGCCGACTGCAGCGAGTTTCTCGACAAATTCGGTATACGGTCGATCATCGGCTTTCCGCTGACAACGAGCAAACAGGTCGTGGGTGTAATCTACAGCGGCGATTTCAAACCGAAGCAGTTTGACGAAACTCACATTCGACTGCTCAAAACTGTGAGCGCTCAACTCTCGACAGCGATCGAGCGCAGTAAACTGCACGATTCACTCGAGCGAAAGATCCGGGCGCTGGACCGAAAGCTCGAAGCGCTACAGAAAGCGAATATTCTCAAATCAGATTTCGTGACCCACGTGTCACACGAGCTTCGCACTCCGCTCACGTCCATAAAGGCCTATGTGGAGACGCTGAGCGCCAACATCGGCGATCCGAAATTCTCGCAGGCGCCGGAGTTTCTCGACATCGTTTCCAAAGAGACGGACCGCCTGATCCGCATCGTCAATGACATTCTGGACGTCTCCAAGATCGAGTTTGGCCACCGTCCGTTGCAGCGATCGGCTATTGCCCTGCCCGATATAATCTGCGACGTCGTTTCGATGCTATCGCCGACGTTGTCTGAAAAAGGCGTCGTCATCGATGTCCGGGTTCCGGGGACCCTCCCCAACATCGACGCCGATCCGGACCTGATCAAACAGGTTTTCATCAACCTGATTGCCAACGCAACCAAGTATTCGCAGGCCGGATCGACAGTCACCATTTCTGCTGAAGAAGAAGCCGTCGATGTGGTGGTCACAGTCAAAGATCAGGGGATCGGTATTCCTGAACACGAGCTGGAACACGTTTTCGACAAGTATTTTCGCGCGCGGACCGACCATTCTTCGAAATTCGAAGGTGTCGGCCTGGGACTGGCGATCGTCAAAAACGTTGTCGAGCAGCATGGAGGCTCGATCCGAGTGGAGAGCAAGGAGGGCGTCGGCACCAAGTTTGTCTTCACGCTGCCGCGCGAGCACTGTTTCAACGACCTCATCGGTTATATCGCAGAAGTGGTGGATGCCAGGGAACAACTGCACGAGATGCTCGAACTGATCGTCAAAATGATCGCCGAGTTGCTGTCGGTCAAGGTCGTGTCTCTGATGTTGTTGGACAAGACGCGCTCGGAGCTGTTCATAAAAATGTCATACGGGCTCGACGAATGGATCGTGAAAAACACGCGGCTAAAGGTCGGTCAGGGAATCGCCGGGAAGGTCGCGGAGACAGCCGAACCCCTGTTCATACATAACATCGAGGAGAACGAGGTTTACTCGTGTCCCAACAGTCCCCAATACGAAACCATGTCACTGCTGAGTGTTCCATTGATCGTGAACGACGTTGTCGTTGGCGTGATCAACGTCAATAACAAGCTGTCAGGCGATTCGTTCGACCAAGACGATCTCAATCTACTCTCGTCTTTCAGCAACAGAATTTCCCGCGCGTTAGAACGGGTGAGGGTCGTTGAAGATTCACACGCTTTTCTCGAAGACACTATCGAGGCGTTCCGGCGGATGTTGGAGAACCAGTCCAAGACGAAGGCGATAGAAGCGGCAGTGGCCATGGTCGTCAAAGTCTCCCGCAAGCTGGGTCTGCCGGAAAAAGAAGTGAGCGTGGTGCAATACGTGGCGAGCGTCCACGACATCGGTATGACCGAAATAAGCGACAAGATTCTAAACAAGGCGCTCAACCTGACCGATGAGGAAATGCGCCGCATCCGACGACACCCCCAACGGGGAGCCGAACTGATCCGGCCGCTCGAGTTCGTCGAAGCGGTAAGCAACATTATTCTCTATCACCACGAACGCTACGACGGAGGCGGATACCCGATGGGGCTCAAGGGCGAAGAGATACCGATAGGGGCGCGTATTTTGGCGGTGATCGACGCGTATCAATCGATGACTTCGAGTCGTCCGTACAGAAAACAGCTATCCGTTTACGATGCGGCAAGAGAGCTGGTCGATTGCGCCGAGAAGCAGTTCGATTCCGAAGTCGTGGAAGCGTTTCTGTCAGGACTCAAAGAAGAAGGAAAACTCTCGGGCGACCAGGCAAGAGAGTTGGTACGAGAGCTCGGCGGTATCGTGCCGGGTAGAGCTGTGCGAATTTAACTTACGGTATAACAATACCTTATGACCGACATGGTGCAATTGGCTCAGATATCCGCGGCGACCGAAACACCGACGACGTACATGGCGTTGTCAGCGGTGCTGGTCTTTCTGGTGTTTTTGTCGCTATGGCGCGAGATGAGTTCGGTGAGTCAGGGCCAGTTCTTTCCTCGCACGATTTCTGTGCTCTCATTCGTCGGCAGCCGTTTGGTGGCGATCGTTTTCAGCGGCGCCATAATCGCGAGTCAGGGAGCGCCCCCGCTTTTGTTCATGCTACTCAATTTTCTGTGTCTTTATATGGCGGCGACGACTGTGAGAAGGCCCGCGGTAACTGGCGACGACGAACGTGAATCCACCGACAATCCAAACCGAAGCGAATTGGGAACTACCGCGGAACACCGATCTCTCCGGGTCCAGACGATGATGTTTGCCGTGGCGGGCGCCGCCATATACGCAGTTGCCCCGAAGCCCCACTTTCTGGGCGTCACGCTTGGCGGAGTTTTTGGGGCCATGCTGTTCGGTGCCACGATTAGAGTGATAGCTTATCTCGTCCACGTAGTTCGTACGGTATTCAAAGATCTTCGAATAGCGCTGTTCGCAGTCGTGGTTTTTCTGGCCGTATCGTGGCTGCTGGTGATCGCCGCAAGCTTTTTCGAGGGAAACGCCTCCGTGGTAATGCTGCAGGCCGCGCGCGCAGCGGACATATTTGGGCTTATGTCCGGTTTGCTGTCAATGCAGTCCAACTACTTGATTCTTGGTTTCTATCACAAGAATCGAGCGGACACAAAACAACAAGAAGCGGAAAAAGCGAAGGCCGAACTCAATTTGCTGAGCCGAGTGGCGTCGGATATATACGAGGATAGCAGCACGATGATCCAACGCCAGCAGGATCACTCGCGTGATCTCATGCGCCGTATCGAAAGTCTCGAGAAGATCCTCCAAATTGGCATCACAATTCAAAAGCGCAAGAATCTCAAGGAACTGCTTTTGATGATTGCGGAACTGGTCAAGGACAACCTCGGTTTCAACACTGTTATCCTGAGGCTTCTAAATGACCGGACAAAAAGCTTCGAAACCATGGCGTTCGTAGGGCTTTCCGAAGAGGCCGAGGATGCAGTGGCGAACTATCGGCTGCCGGTGAGCGAGTACGAGCGAATGGCCGATCCGCGTTTTCGAATCAGTAAGAGCTACTTCGTCAAACGCGCCACGCTCTGGGAAGACAGCGGCGAAGACGAGGGTGAAGCAACCGTATTGCAAGAGAGCCAATGGGCGGAAATCGACAGGTTGATTGTTCCGCTGGTCGACGAACATGATAATACGCTCGGTTACATATCAGTTGAGGATCCAGTAAACGTTAGTACTTCCGTAGTGGATGCGGTAGACAACCTCGAGACGGTTGCCACTTTGGTTGTCATCGCGATCCGAAACGCTCGTTTCGTCCGCGACATTGCCGAGAAGAATGAGAAACTCAAGCTCTACGCCGAGAAACTGTCCGGTCTCAACAAAATGAAATCCAACTTCGTGGCGACGATTTCGCACGAGTTCAAAACACCACTGACGTCGATTAAGGCATACTGCGAGACGCTTTTGAAGAACGCAGACCACGTCGACCGCAACATACTCAAGGAGTTTTTGGTCGTGATCGACGAAGAGAGCGATCGATTGATGTCGTTAATCGAGGATATTCTCGACTTTTCGCAGATGGAGTCCGGGGCGATCAAGTTCGAACGAACAACTTGCAACCTGAACGAGATTGTTGCCGTCGCTACCAACGAATTGGAGAAAAACTTCGCTCGCAAGAATATCACGCTCCACGAAGATCTGCCGTCGCGCGAGGTGATGGTTCGCGCCGAGCGTGATCTCATAAAACAGTTGTTGATCAACTTGCTTCACAACGCGTCCAAGTTTACGCAAGAGGAAGGCGAGGTCCGGGTCCGTTTGGAGGAGGAGACAGTCTCGGCCCGAATCATCGTCGAAGACAACGGTATCGGCATCCCTGCTGACCAGTTGGAGATGATCTTCGACCACTTCCACCAGGCGGACAATACCAGTACGAGGGAGTATGGGGGGTCGGGCCTCGGCCTCGCGATCTGCAAAAACATCGTCGACTGGCACGACGGCAAAATCTGGGTGGAAAACGCACCAGGCCGTGGAACTCGATTCGTCGTTGTCATTCCCAAGAAGCAAACGATCGTTCGCAGCCATGTAATGACCCCCAATGGCACGATGCGCCGATACGAGATCGAGCGTTACCTCGAACTGTTGATCGAGATGATAGCCGAGCTTATGAACGTCAAGAAAGCGTCCATCATGCTTGTCGACAAGGAAGCGAAGGAGCTGCGAATCGAAAGCGCAATCGGAATGGACGAAGAAATTGTAGAGAATGCCCGAGTGAGAATGGGCGAAGGCATCGCGGGGAAAGTGGCCCTGGAAGGCCGCTCTTATCTGGTCGAGGACATCGACAAGGATACGCGCGTCAACGCCAGGAACAACGATTTCATGTACAACTCGAGTTCATTTCTGTCGGTACCAATACTGGTGAACGATGAGGTGATGGGTGTGATCAACGTGGCGGATCCTGATTCCAAACCGAGATTCGACACGGTCGACCGGCACTTGTTGGAGGCTTTCGCCGAGCGTGTTGGTCTGGCTCTAAGTAAACTGGTGGACTTTACCGGTGCGTCGCACGAATTCGAAGGAGTGAAAACTGCACTCAGATCAATGTTGGACGCCAAGCGCTACGTGGACGATCAGGGAGCGGATGCGTTGCGCTTGGTGCTCGCCGAAGTTGGATCGCGGCTCGGATTCACGGGCGAGGACACGGCGACGCTCCTGTACGCATTCAACATCTATGACCTGGGGCTCGCGAACATCGGTTACAACATCGTCAAACAGCCGCGTCAACTAACGCCGCGCGATCGCAAAGCCGTCGAACGGCATACGATTCTGGGAACCGAGATGCTCGAGTCGATAGAAATCACGCCGACAGTTAAGGATGCAGTGCTCTACCACCACGAGAATTACGACGGCACCGGTTATCCGGGCAAGCTTGCCGGCGAGGAGGTTCCCCTCTTGGCGCGTATTATTCGCGTGGCCGATTCGTTTCGGGCACTGATTTCACACCGACCCTATCAAAGGAAATACACCGTCGGGGAGGCGGTAGATGTCTTGAAGCACCGATCGGGGACGTTTTTTGACCCGAAGATTGTGGGCGTTTTCACGGACGTCGTCCTCAAGCGAGCGGACGATTTCGCGTCCCTGAGCGAGCCGGTGCGGAAAAGAGATACCGTTGGACAATTGACTGGCATTGACGTCCCGTCGAACTCCCAAGGAGGAGATTGAAATGGCTATGGGTAAGGTACTCGTCGTCGACGATGAGGTCTACATCCTGCATATCCTCGACTTTAGTCTCGGCGCCGAGGGCTTCGAGGTCATCACCGCCAACAACGGTGAATTGGCCATCGAAAAGGCGAAGCAGGAAAAACCGGATCTCATTGTGCTAGACATCATGATGCCCGTGTTAGACGGTTACGAGACGTGCCGGAGGCTCAAGCGGGAGCCCGAGACCAAGAATATCCCCGTGGTCTTGCTCACCGCCAAAGGTCGCGACGTCGACAAACGCCTCGGGTTTGAGGTCGGCGCCGTTGATTACATTGTTAAACCGTTTAGCCCCAACCGGCTAATCGAGAGAATTCAGGAGATCCTCGGCTGCAGGAAATAGACGATGTCACCTGCAATACTGACGAAAGATAAAAACGGCTGGACCGAATTCTGCGGATGGCTTGCTCCCGCCGCGTTGTCAGTTTATACTGCAATTTATGCGCGACGAGAGGACGGCAAACGACGGGCGGCGGTATGCCAAAGTCGCCCTTCCTATTCCACTGGACAAGACGTTCACCTACGAAATCCCGGACGAGCTGGCCGGCGGAGTTTTTGTCGGCCGTCGCGTGGCGGTGCCCTTCGGTGGCCGGGCGCTGAGCGGTGTGATCGTCGATCTTACCGAGAAAACAGACATCCCCGCCTCTCGCATTAAGCGCATAGAACGGCTATACGAAACGTATCTCCCCCCTGGACTCCTAGAACTCTCCAATTGGATCGCGTCATACTACGGGTGCTCGCGGGGCGAGTCGATGCAGTCGGTACTTCCCCCGAGTTTCAGAAAAACCCGATTGCGCGTAAGGCACGAGGGGCTGGTGTGTGTGACGGACAGGACGCTGGTCAACAATCCTGCCGTGTTCGACGAGGCAGCAGTCACCCTTGGACGCGCCAAAAAGCAGCTCGGGCTGTTCCGTATGTTGGTCAAATCGGGTGGCGAAGCGCCTGTGGAAACCGTCATGGATGAATGGGGTGTAACGCGACCGGTGCTTGACGCACTGCTTCACCGCGGGTTGGTCACTGTAAATAAGGTCGCCACCGTTTCTCCACTGGATGAGATGGAGACACGCGTCGAAAGACTGACAGTGGCCCAGCAATCGGCACTCGAACAGATCCAGCGCGGCGTCACATCGGGCAAGTTCCGGCCGTTTCTTCTGTACGGCGTCACGGGCAGCGGCAAGACCGAGGTCTATATAAGGGCTGCACACTACGCTTTGTCGCGCGGCGAGGGCTGCATCGTGCTGGTCCCGGAAATCGGTTTGCTTCCCCAGGCAGCGGTCCGATACCGGAGGACGTTCGGTGATCAGGTTGCCATCATTCACAGCCGTCTCACTGGACCCGAGCGCTACGCGATATGGGAAAAGGTAGAGAGCGGCCACTACCGGATTGTTGTCGGACCGCGCTCGGCGGTGTTTAGCCCCGTGAACAACCTGCGGCTCATCGTGGTCGACGAAGAGCAAGATGACTCGTACAAGCAAGATGACAAACCCCGTTACCATGCACGAAACGTGGCGTTGATCCGCGCGAAGGCGTGTGGGGCCACCGTAGTATTGGGCTCGGCCACGCCATCGGCTGAGTCCCTGCGACAGGTGCGCGATAACGTCTACGAAATTTCGATTCTTCCCGAACGCGTTAGCGGCGCGCCGATGCCTGGCATCGAACTGGTCGATATGCGCGACGACGCCGACAAGGGATCTTTCTTCTCAAAAACCCTGATCAGCGCGCTCGACGAAAACATTCGCGCCGGGGGACAAAGTATCATTTTTCTCAATAAGCGGGGTCACGCCCGGTTTGTTCAGTGCAATACCTGCGGTTGGGTGGCGTCGTGCAAAAACTGCGATATCTCTCTCACTTACCACCGCGTTGATAATCGGTTGAAGTGCCACTTTTGCGGCTACACGCGTGTGGCTGTCAAGCGGTGCGACGAATGTAAAGGCCCGCGCTTGTTCTTTTCGGGAATTGGTACACAACGCGTCGAGCTCGACTTGCAGGCGTTATTCCCGGGCGTGGGTGTGCTGCGAATGGACGCCGACACAACTGCGGGCAAGGAGGGACACCGCCGGATATTGGAAGAGTTTAGTACGGGGCGGTTTCCGATATTGCTGGGTACGCAAATGGTCGTCAAAGGACACCACTTCCCCGGCGTCAATCTAGTCGGTGTGTTGTACGCGGAGGAAGGGCTCAACTTTCCCGATTTCCGTTCGGCCGAACGCACGTTTCAACAGCTCACCCAGGTGGCGGGGCGTTCCGGCCGCGGAGGCGAGCCGGGCCGGGTTTTGGTGCAAACGTTTATGCCAGAGCATTACGTTTTTCGTTACCTCGTTACGCACGATTACGACGGCTTTATGAAAGAGGAATTGGAATTCCGCCGCCAACTGGGGTATCCGCCGTTCGCCCGGCTGGTGTTGGCTGCGTGCGGTTCGCGCGATCCCAATAAGCTCCACATTTTTATGGAAGAATGGGCTTGTGCGATCCGCCGCGGTTACTCGGAGCGTGGCATAAGCGTGCTCGGCCCAACGCCCCCTATCGTGGCGCGCGTCAAAAACCGCCACCGCGAGCAGATTCTGATCAAGGGCAACCTCAGGCAGGCAGACAAGGAAGGTATTCTCGACTTGTACCGCCAAATTATTGATCGCCGCAAATTGACCCGATCGATCGATCTGCGTTGGGATGTCGATCCGGAGTCATTTTTCTAGCCCGTCTGGCCAGTCCGGTCGAACACGAAGGAGGGCGCGAAACCTGTTGACTCAAGACGCGATAAGTGCTTAATTTCACTTGACAGCCCCGTGCGCAGCACGTATATAGGGTGAAGGTTCACCCCAACGTGGAAACGCAAGCCCACAGCCAAGAATTTAAGAAAATTGGGAATCGATTAGCTACCTTCCCAAGTAGATAATCACCATAAAACCACGCACTTGCACCCCGAAAAATATGGGTTGCTCAGCAATTCGGTATTCAAGTTATAATGACTGTGGGTGGGCGGACCGGGGTCGCTTGATCGTCGATTGCACGATTTTGATCGTGAACCGGGAGGGATTGTATAAATGAGGTCTCTTAAGCGCTATTTCATTCCAGTCTCTTGCGTCATCCTTGCGGCACTCGCGCTGGCCGCTTGCCAGTCGGTTTCCACCACGAGTGCTAAGTTACGCAACCAGGAAGGAAACTACGAATTGGCTATCGACCTGGCGAAACAGGGGATAGCCGAGAACCCCAAAGACGCCGAGGCGTATTTTCAGCTGGGCATATCTTACAGCAACCTCGACAGCGTCTCGCTGGCGTACGACAACTTCGTAAAAGCGACGGAGCTCGATCCGAAGAAGAAGAAGGACGCCGAGAACAACATTCAGCACAACTTCGCCAAGCATTATAAACTCGGACAGAGCGCCTTTAAACGGGAAGACTACGAGACCGCCGCGGAAGAGTTCAAGTTGGCGACGCAAGCCGATCCTACGCAGTCCATCGGGTATTACAACCTCGGCGTGTCTTACTCCAGGCTGGGTAGGGAGATCGACCCCAAGTACTACGATAAGGCCATCGTGCAGCTGGACAAAGTTCTGGAGATGTCCAACCCGAGCGAAAGTCATTACATCAACGCGCTGGAAGTCGCTGGCAAAGCGTTGGCGGAAACGGGGCGCGAGGATGAGGCGCGCGAGCGTTTTGAGAGACTCATCGAGGAGGATCCGACCAGTTACGAAGTGATTGAAAACATCGGAATGGATCTCCTCACGGCAGAGAATTGGAAGGGTGCCGCCATCTTTCTGGAAATGGCGGCGGACGCGCGCTCGAAGATAGACGCCGAGGATTTTACGCTGTACTACAACATTGGCGTGGCCAACTACAGTATGAGGGCAGAGGATCTGTCTCGAGTGGATGTCGCCATTATGTATTACGAGAAGGCGCTCGACGTTCAACCGGATGAGCCACAGACGATTTTCAATATCGTTGTGGCCTGTGTCTCCAAAGAGGATTGGCGAGAAGCCATCCAGTGGGGCGAGAAGTACGTGAGCGTCAGTCCCGACGATCCCAGAGGTTGGCAGCTTCTGGCGCGCTGCTACAGTGAAACGGGCGACAGGGACAAGGCGCGCGAGGCGCTTACCCGATTCGAGACGTTGCATCAGGGCGGCTAACGCGCCGGTCAGATCACGACGGTCGACTCGTGGGATTGGAATAGATATTGCTCTGATATGAAGTATGAATTGTCCGGGCGGCGAGTCGGACGTCCCCCTGGAGGCGTCCGGCGCTTCCGGATAACTCTTTGGCTTCCAGATAATTACCCTCTAAATCGATTTCCCGAAAGTAGCGAAACATCCTCCACCGATGTGGAGTCGTAAACACCGTAATCAGTCGTAACGGAAAGGACGCGAGCGAGATTTCGCATCTCACCTCCCGGGCGTTCTGGACGTCCGGGGCAACCCTCGTCAACAAACCTGCTGCAGGAGAATCTTCATGGACATAGCCGAACTCAAAGGCAAAACAATAATGGAACTGCTGGACGTCGCTCACGAGTTTCGTATCGAGGGCACCGGCAGCATGCGTAAACAAGAATTGATCTTTAAGATTCTGGAAGCTCAAACCCAACAGAACGGGTTGATCTTTGCGGAGGGTGTGTTACAAGTCCTTCCCGAGGGATACGGGTTCTTGCGCTCTCCGGACTACAACTACCTCCCCGGGCCAGACGATATTTACGTCTCACCATCGCAGATCAAGAAATTCGACCTCAGAACGGGCGACACGATTTCGGGGCAGATCCGCTCGCCGAAGGATTCGGAACGGTACTTCGCTCTGCTCCGCGTCGAGGCGGTCAACCACGAACACCCAGAGGTATCGAAGTCTAAACCATTCTTCGACAACCTCACGCCGCTCTATCCCGAGGAAAAGCTCGAACTGGAGCACGACCCGGAAGACCTGTCGACCCGGTTGATCGACTTGCTCACACCGATTGGAAAAGGGCAACGCGGTTTGATCGTTGCCCAACCGAGAACGGGTAAAACGATTCTGCTTCAGAAAATCGCCAACGCAATCATGACCAACCAAAAAGATGTCATCCTGATTGTCCTTCTGATCGACGAGCGGCCGGAAGAGGTCACTGACATGGTGCGGTCGGTCAAAGGCGAGGTGATCAGTTCGACGTTCGACGAACCGGCGGAGCGCCACGTCCAAGTCGCGGACATGGTGATCGAAAAGGCCAAGCGTTTGGTCGAGCATGGACGGGACGTGGTGATTCTCCTCGATAGTATTACGCGACTAGCGAGAGCGCACAACTCGGTGGTACCGCACAGCGGGAAGATTCTTTCGGGTGGTGTCGACTCGAACGCGCTCCAGCGGCCGAAACGTTTCTTCGGCGCTGCGCGCAACATCGAGGGCCACGGCAGCCTCACGATCATCGCCACGGCGCTGATCGAGACGGGCAGCCGAATGGACGAGGTTATCTTCGAAGAGTTCAAAGGCACGGGCAACATGGAGCTGGTCCTCGACCGTAGGTTGAGCGACAAGCGGGTGTTCCCTGCGGTGGATATCTTCCGCTCGGGAACGCGCAAGGAAGAGCTGTTGATCGAGAAGAAGGATCTGGACAAGATCTGGATTCTGCGGAAGTTCCTCAACGATAAGCCGCTGGGCGACGCGATGGAATTCCTGCTGGAAAAGATGCGCAAGTCGAAATCCAACAGCCAGTTTCTAAAATCGATGAACACCTAGGTGCTTTCCGTAAAGAAGGCCGGCCGGCTTTAGAATCTGGTGGGCGACCCGTGAGCTCCTTCTCCTCACCTGCGCCCGCTACGCTCGGCTATCTCGCTTCGC
>CBDVBX010000040.1:0-20137 GCA_965372335.1 uncultured bacterium
AGTAACGCCGTTTCACCGTCATTGACCACCTCGGGGACGCTGCTCGCCCGGTAGGCCACGCACGGTTTACCAGCCGCTCCTGCCTCGGCGAGCACATATCCGAAGCCTTCGATCAGCGACGGCAATGCAAATACGTCGATCGCCGCCAGCCAGCGATGAATATCTTCTACAAACCCGTTGAAGACCACCCGATCGGCGACGCCGAGCCGCGTCGCTTCGGCGCGAAGATTTTCTTCTTCCGGTCCCTGGCCGGCGATGGCGAGGCGCCAGGGAAGATTGGCGAACTCGGGCCCGCTCACCAGGCGCATCAACACGTCGATTCGCTTGCGCGCGATCAGTTGGCCCGCGTAGCCGACGACCACGTGATCGCCGTCCGGATTGAGGCGTTGGCGCCACGACCCCGTGTCGATCGGATCGTAGTCACCGAGGTCGATGCCTTTGTACAGCACCGTGGTCCGGCGTTCGTCCAACCACGGCGCCGATTCCAGCGTGGTTTTCAGCGTCGCCCGGCTGTTGACCACGACGTGGTCGGCCAGGTGCGTGTAGACCCACCGGTAGCGCGCTTTGTTCTTGAGGGGATCGTCGCACTCGCGCGTGTGGACCACCAATGTCCCGCGCCCTGCCAGTTTTGCCGCCATTCCGGTGGTGCGGAGATCCTTGTCCCACGTGGTGAACACCACGTCGTAAGGCTGTTTTCGCATTCGCCACGCCAGGGGAAGCACGATCCACGGGGCGGCGTCGCCCCGCACCGGCACTTCGCGGACCGTCAGGCCCCGATCGCGGGCGCGATCGGCCAAGGGCGCGCCGGGAAACGTCTGGATATCCACGCGGTGGCCCCGCCGGACCAGCCCCTCGGCCAGCTCGACGATGAATCGTTGGGCGCCCCCCCATATCCTTATGGAATCCGATATCAAGATTCTCAAGCTTCTAGGTGTGTTTGTCATCTCGTGATGCCTCTGGCCACGAATGATAGAGTATAATCTTTTTTGCGGCAACCAGTTGTACGAACTGGCGTCGGAGTCCGCTGCGGACCGGCACCGGCGCCGCGGGGGCTTTACATCCAATGCCAACGGTGCTAATCTATTGCCGCAGAATAAACTGCGTTACTTAATACGGATCCCCACATTTCGACAAATCGGGATATATACGAGGAGGCTAATCGTGAAATTACTCGGGACGATTGTTGCTCTGGTTGCGATCGCAACACTCTGGGGCTGTGGCACCTCGATCAGCACAAATTACGATTATGACGTGAATACCAACTTCGAAACCTATCGCACGTACGACTGGATCCCGCTGGCAGAAGCTACCCCGGGAAGCGCCAGGACTGCCGTGGAGAGAAACGACCTGTTGGACAAACGGATCAGGAACGCCGTCGACAATAGTTTAAAAGAAAAGGGATTGTCGCTCGATAAGACCGCCCCCGATTTTTTGGTCGTTTATCACGTCGGCATTAAAGACAAGGTCCAGGTCACCGACTGGGGCTACCGTTACAGCGACTACTACTGGGGTTACGGCGGCCGAGAGATCGATGTGTACAACTATCAAGAAGGCACTCTGATTCTCGATTTTGTGGATGCCCAGACCAAACAACTGGTTTGGCGGGGGGCGGGATCGACCGCGGTCGACGATTCCGGCCGCAGTCCAGAAAAGTCAGACCAAATTATCAACAAAGTTGTCGGGAAAATTATGTCCCAATACCCGCCGAAACGGTAACGATCGGAACCCACAAACAATTTGCGATGAAAACAGTCCAGGCCTACAACCCGAAGAATAATGTTCGTATCGTCACCGCTGCGTCCTTGTTCGACGGGCACGATGCCGCCATCAACATCATGCGCCGCATCATCCAGCGAACCGGTGTGGAAGTCATCCATCTGGGCCATGACCGTGCCGTGGAGGAAGTCGTCGACTGCGCCATTCAGGAGGACGTACAGGCTATTGCCATGACGTCGTACCAGGGCGGACACATCGAGTACTTCAAATACATGTATGATTTGTTGAAGGAGCGCGGCGCGGATCGCATCAAGATCTTCGGTGGTGGCGGTGGGGTGATCCTCCCCGAGGAAATCGACGAACTGCACAACTACGGTATCGCGCGGATCTACTCGCCGGATGACGGGCGCGAGATGGGGTTGCAGGGGATGATCAACGACCTGGTCGAGAAGAGCGATTTTCCAACCGGTGCAAATCTCGATGGGGCAACCGGTCGGCTGGCGGCCAAAGATCCCATTGCGATCGCCAGAGTGATTTCGGCGGCGGAGAACTTTCCCGAGCAATCCAAGCAAAGTCTGGACAAAGTACACGAGCTGGCAGCCAAGTCGAGCACTCCGGTGCTGGGAATCACCGGCACGGGCGGCTCCGGAAAGTCGTCACTGATCGATGAAATCGTTCGACGTTTTCTCATCGATTTCGAGGACAAGACGATCGGTATCGTATCGGTGGACCCGTCCAAGCGCAAGACAGGCGGGGCGCTTCTGGGCGACCGCATTCGCATGAACTCGATCCGCAGCCCGCGCGTGTACATGCGGTCGCTCGCCACACGGCAATCGAATCTCGCGTTGTCCGCGCACGTAAAAGAAGCCGTCCAAGTACTCAAGGCGGCCAAGTTTGACCTGATTGTACTCGAGACGTCCGGCATCGGTCAGTCGGATACCGAGATTATCGATCATTCGGACGTGAGCTTGTACGTGATGACTCCGGAATACGGTGCCGCAACGCAGCTCGAGAAAATCGACATGTTGGATTTCGCCGACTTGATTACCATCAACAAATACGACAAACGAGGCGCTCAAGACGCGTTGCGCGATGTTCGCAAGCAGTACAAACGCAACCACCAGGTATTTGACGCGGACGACAACACCCTTCCCATATACGGCACTATCGCGTCGCAGTTCAACGATCCGGGCGTGAACCGTTTGTACAAGGCGATCATGGACAAGATCGTCGACAAGACCGGCGCCGATCTGCCCAGCGACTTTGAAATCTCCGACGAGATGTCGGAGAAGGTGTACGTTATTCCTCCGAACCGTGTCCGTTATCTGTCCGAAATTTCGGAAAACAACCGAAGTTATGACAGGTGGGTGGACCAACTGTGTGCGGTGGCGCAGAAGCTATACGGGATCCACAAAACGATTGCGACCCTACGCGAGAGCAACGCGCAAGAGAACAAACGGTTGATCAAGGATCTCGAAGAAACTTTTCGCAAAATCGGGATGGATTTTGACCCAAAGAACAAGGCAATCATCGATGGGTGGAAAGAAAAGCGGGAAAAGTACGAGGCGGATGTCTTCACGTACCAGGTTCGCGGACAAAGCATATCGATCGACACTCACACAGAAAGCCTCGCGCACACCCAGATACCTCGTGTCGTTTTTCCGAAGTACGAAGGTTGGGGGGATCTCCTCCGGTGGATTTTGCAGGAAAACGTCCCGGGTGAGTTTCCTTACACGGCGGGCCTCTTTCCGTTCAAACGACAGGGCGAAGATCCAACGCGCATGTTCGCCGGTGAGGGGGGTCCCGAGCGCACCAATCGCCGGTTCCACTATGTGAGTTACGGCATGCCAGCACGCCGGCTTTCGACGGCGTTCGATTCGGCCACACTATACGGCGGAGACCCCGATCGCCGTCCGGACATATACGGTAAGATCGGCAATTCCGGCGTGTCTGTTTCGTGCCTCGACGACGCCAAGCGGTTGTATTCGGGGTTTAACCTGTGCGATCCCAAGACGTCGGTATCGATGACGATTAACGGACCCGGTCCGATGATGCTGGCGTTCTTTCTCAACGCGGCGATCGACCAGCAGTGCGAGTTGTACATCAAAGAAAACGGGCTGGAAGTTGAGGTCGAGCGCAAGATTGAAGAGATCTACAAGAAGAAGGGCGTGCCACGACCGCGTTACTACGGGGAGCTTCCCAAGGGGAACGGCGGTCTGGGGTTGATGCTTCTCGGTGTCACCGGTGATCAGGTCCTCGCACGCGATGTCTACGACCAAATCAAGACGCGGGCATTGAACGTAGCGCGCGGCACGGTTCAGGCCGACATTCTCAAAGAGGATCAAGCGCAGAACACGTGCATCTTCTCGACAGAATTTGCGTTGCGGCTCATGGGCGACGTACAGCAGTACTTCACCGATCACAACGTCCGCAACTTTTATTCGGTTTCCATCTCGGGTTATCACATCGCCGAGGCCGGTGCCAATCCGATTACTCAGTTGGCATTTACGTTGGCGAACGGCTTTACCTACGTCGAGTACTACCTGAGCCGCGGAATGGACATCAACGGATTTGGGCCCAACCTGTCATTCTTTTTCTCTAACGGGATCGATCCGGAATACGCGGTGATCGGTCGCGTGGCCCGACGGTTATGGTCGAAAGCTATGAAGCTCAAGTACGGCGCGGACGAACGATCGCAGATGCTCAAGTATCACATTCAAACGTCCGGCCGCTCACTGCACGCGCAGGAGATTGGATTCAACGACATTCGCACCACGCTGCAAGCGTTGTACGCGATATACGACAACTGCAATTCGCTCCACACGAACGCCTACGATGAGGCGATCACCACCCCCACCGAGGAATCGGTACGCCGCGCGATGGCGATCCAGCTAATCATCAATCACGAGCTGGGCCTGGCAAAAAGCGAGAATCCAATGCAGGGTTCATTCATCATCGAGGAGCTCACGGATCTGGTCGAAGAAGCAGTCCTAGAGGAGTTCGACCGGCTTACGGAGCGCGGCGGCGTGCTGGGCGCGATGGAACGGATGTACCAGCGGAGCAAAATCCAGGAGGAAAGCTTGTACTACGAGACGCTCAAGCACTCGGGCGAGTATCCTCTGATCGGCGTGAACACGTTTTTGAGTTCCGAGGGGTCACCGACGTCGATCCCGCGCGAGGTCATTCGCAGCACCCCGGAGGAGAAAGAAAACCAAATCGCCACGGTCGAAAACCTGGACAAGGCGTGGAACGAAGAAGCGAAAGCGTGCCTCCGCGACGTCCAACTCGCCGCGATTCACAACAAGAATGTGTTCGAACAGTTGATGGAAGCGTGCAAATATTGCTCGATCGGCCGCCTCACCAACGCCCTCTTCGACGTCGGCGGCCAGTACCGCCGCAGCATGTAACCCCCTTATCACAACGAGGCATGTGCAATGCGCCCCGGCCGGCCTTGGACCTGAAGGTCAAGGGCGGCCCCAGAGAGCGTGGCGCAATTGGCGTCGACCGCGACCCCATGGCTGTAGGGCTTGGCTTACGCCAACACAGCCGCTGGTGACAGCAAGCACACGGCGGTCATCAGTAACAGCCAGCGTTTCAAAACAATTCTCCCAGTTTGGCAACACTAAAACCAGATTCGGATGCCAAACGCCCCTTCCAAGTCGAAGTCCGTGTCCGGCGTCAAATCGAGGATGGGTACGATCTCAACGAATACATCGAATAGACCTTCGGCGAATTCGTACGAAAGCCCGCCCGGGATTCGAAGGCCGAAGACGTCGTCCGCATTTTCTCTGAACACGATTCTGCCACCGATTCCGAAGAACACCGGCAGTAGACCTTTCTTCACTTTAATCCAGTCGTAAAAGTGATACAGGTATTCCGCCTGAATATGTACCTCGTTGTCTTCGCTGAGCGACCATGCCAGGGCGCCCTCGATCGCATTCGTCTCATTCAAGAAGACCTTCGCGTCGACGCCGGTGGGCTCGCCGATGATGATCCCGATTCCGAAGGGGCCGCGTGGTTTCGCTTGCGCCGTTCCGGCCAGGCACAAAGCGAGCGCGACAACAAAGAGAATGGAGCGTTTCATAATAGTCCTTTCGGTTGTTCGGTCGACACTAGCAGAGGAGGGCGATGCGGGCAAGCATCCTAACTAGCATTATCCCAACTGGTTACGCACTGAATCCCACCCGGCATACACAAGATGGGGGTTGACTTCGTCGCCGGTATGCCCTAAATTCGAATTTCCATTCAAATTTTGAACCAGCATTCAAACCGCAAGTGACACAACAAAAAGAAATACGCAAAGCGGCCGAACGGGACCGCCAGAGAAACGAGATCTTGGACGTAGGATTGAGCGCGTTCGCCGCCAGTGGTTACGACGGCGCGTCCATGAACGAGATCGCCGGGGTGTCCGGGTACAGCGTCGGCCACATCTATAATGTGGTGGGCAACAAGGACGCGCTGTTCGAAGCAGTTGTCTCGCGTGAGCTGGACGCGTTGTTCGATCGTATCGACGAGGTGTTCGCGTCGCGTGCAGTTCGTCCGGCGAGGGAGTGTATCGACGCGCTCATCGAAACCTCGCTCCTGTTCTTCGACAATCACCAGCAGTTCTTCCAGATTTACCTCAGTGAAACGGATGGCGTGCGGATCAGCTCGACTCACCTTCGCAACGAATGCATGACAAAACGGCACCACGCAGCGGACAGGCGGCTGCGTGCGCTGTTCAAGCGTGCGATCGAAGAAGGTGCAGCAGCGGAACTATCTCCGGACGACATGACAACGGCATTCGACGAACTTCTAAAGGGATTCGTCGCCCGATGGGCATACAAGGGCTACCCTGGAAAAATTAGCAGGAAAGCAAACGTCATTAAGCACATTCTCTGGAATGGCATCAAGAAGTGAAAGGTCAACGAAATGATACCTAGAAGCATCAACGCCGTCGTACTGTGCGCCCTTCTGTTTGCCGCCGGTGCGGCCCGCGCGCAAGCGCCGCCTGACACCGTACGCATGGACGTCGAGGGCGCCATCCGCTATGCGCTGCGAAACGGCGTAGAAGCGGCCATCGCGCGGCAGGATGTCGCCGCGGCTGCCGCGCAGGTAGGCGTGGCACGCTCCTATGCGCTACCTCAACTCGGATTGGCCGGTAACTACACGCGTAACCTCAGGAGGCCGGTCTTTTTCATCGAATTCGAAGGTGAAACGCAGTCGTTCGAAGTCGGCCAGGACAACGCGTGGTTCGGAACCCTCTATCTCAACCAAACTCTTTGGGCTTCTGGCCGCGTCCGGTCGGGTTATAATATGGCGAAGCGGCGCGCCGAGGGTGCAGAACTGTACGGCGATGACGCGGCGGCGGTGATGGCGAGAATCGTGAAAACCGCGTACTACCAGGCGCTACTGGTGGCCGAACAGGTCGAAATCGCCGAGAAATCGCTCCAACAGGCGGAACGAAACGTCGCCTTCATCACATCTCGTGTTACGCAGGGTGTCACACCAGAGTTTGACAAGCTACGCGCACAAACAACGGTTGCCAACCGGAAGCCTATCGTAACCCGCGCGAGAAACGCAAAAGTCATCTCCCTCGATCGATTGAAGCGCGCCATTGGGATGCCGCTCGAGCAGCCCCTGGCACTCAGCGACAGTCTCGATTACATCCCCTTTGCCGAAACGCAAGACGCGATGGTCCAACGGGCGCTGGCGAAGCGGCGTGACCTGGCCGCCGCGCGCAAGGAGGCGGAAGCGGCCGAATTCCAATACAAGGCACAAAAGGCCAATTCGCGGCCGCTGTTGTCGCTCGACGGAAATCTTTCGTGGCAGGGCGAAACGTCCGACGGACTGTGGCCAGGCGACAACGAATCGGCGGAGAGTGCGGCGATCGGCTTGTCCCTGTCGTGGCCGTTCATGGACGGGTTTCGCACCAAGAACCAAGCCAGGGTGGCAAAAGCGATGGCAGAAAAGGCGAGCCTGCAGGTGAGGCAGGTGGCGGACTTTGTTAGCCTGGAAGTGCGTAGCAATTGGAATGATGTCGAGTCGATCGCGCAAGAAATCATCGGCGCCGAGCAGGCGGTTGCAGTTGCCAAAGAGGCGTACAAAATTGGGCAAGTTCGGTATGACAAGGGTTTGTCCACGATCGTCGAACTTTTGGACGCCGAGCTGGCGCTCATTGAGGCGGCGCTGAATCTTTCAGGAACCCTTTATCGATATAATGAGGCGCTTGCCCGGCTGGAGTACAGCATCGGCGAGGGGCCGCGACTGTTCCAAACCAACGGAGATCAGTAAGATGAAAAAGATTGTGATCTGGGTTGTCGTCATCGTCGTGGTTGCGGCGATCGTCTATTCGCGGTTAGGGAATCGCAGCAACGAGGCGCCGGCGAGGAGCATAGGAGAAATCCACGCGGCCGAGGGCGTTCCGGTCGACGTCATCACGTTGCGAACGGGTAAGATCACCGTGCTGCGCAAAATCACCGGATTGGTGTCGGGGATTCGACAGAGCACGCTTCGGGCGTCGGGGGATTACAAGATCGCAAAAGTCGTCACCCGCGAAGGCGAACGCGTCCGGCGAGGGCAGACGCTCATTCGTTACGATACCGCCATATCGCCCGATCGCATGGCGCGTATCGATCAAGTGCGGGAATCCTACGAGAATGCCCAGCGACAGGTCGACCGCCTAGAGCCTTTGTACAAAGAGGGCGCTATCAGCGAGAGCGATCTAGATGCGGCCCGAACGGCGCTTGCCATCGCGGAAGCCGATCTGCGTGACGCGCGGCTCGAGTTGGCGGTCGCTTCGCCGATCGACGGTGTTGCCACGCTGATCGCAGTCCGCGCCGGCGATTCGGTCGAATCCGGGGACGTGGTTGCCCAGGTAGCGATACTGGACTCGGTCAGAATCGAAGCCGACGTCTCGGGCGAAGCGGTGCGAGAGCTCAGATCGGGGGCGCAGGTGTATTTGAGCGAATTTGCCGCGGTCCAAAGCGCGCAGTACGAAGCGGAAAGTGCCGACGGGCGAATCACGCGCGTTTCTCTGGGCGCAAATCCCGACACTCGGCTGTTCCGTGTGGAGGCTGTCCTGGACAACGCCGACCGGTCGTTGCGGCCGGGACAAGTGGTGACGCTGGACGCCGTCGTCGACCGAGTGGGACCCGTCACGGTGATGTCACGACTGGCGATCCTGGGAGACAAAGCGATCGTACCTGGCAGCGTGCACGATGTGTTCGTAGTCGACGACGGCGTCGCCGTCCGGAAATCGGTCGAGATCGGTCAATCCGAAGAAGACGTGGTGGAGGTTGTATCGGGCTTGGCCAACGGCGACAAAGTTGTGGTATTCGGCGCGAACCGGCTGAAAGACGGAATGAAAACCAAGCTGCACAAGGTGGACGGCGTCCTGATCGCCGATCAAAACACCGGCGCGGCGGCCGGTGAGGGGGTAGGGCGATGATCCTGTCCAAGATGGCAGTCGACCGGCCGGTGCTGACGACAGTAATGGTGGCGGCGATTCTGGTGTTGGGCGTGTTTTCTTACTTTCGGCTGGTCGTCGACTTGTTCCCCGAGGTCGATTTTCCATTCGTGACCGTCACCACGATTTATCCCGGCGCCGGTCCGGAGGAAGTCGAAAGCCAGGTATCCAAACGGATTGAAGACGCGGTGTCGACGATCGCAGGCATCAAGCGGATGGATTCGATAAATCGCGAGAGCATCTCAATGATATTCATCGAATTTAGACTCGGTGTCGATCAAGACCAGGCCGGCATCGACGTCAAGGAAAAGGTCGAGCAGATTCTAAACCAGTTGCCACAAAGCGCGGAGAAGCCACAGGTGGCCAAATTCGACTTCCGCGCGCTCCCGATCATCAACCTCGCGCTCACGGGTCCGCAATCGCTGAGAGAGTTGTACGAGGTCGCCGACAAGCAGGTGCGCGACGCTGTTTCGCAAGTGCCAGGCGTGGCCTCGATCTCGATCGTTGGAGGTCGCAAACGGGAAATTCGTGTCGCACTCGACCCCGCCCAACTGGTTGCCTTCGGCCTGGACGCGTCTCAGGTGGTCAGAGCGATCGCTCGCGAAAACGTGAGCGTCCCCGCCGGCCGTGTCACCGAGCCGGGGCAGGAGTTTTCGTTGCGAGTGCTGGGCGAGTTCAACGACCTCAACGAACTTCGGCGATTGCCGGTACAGACGCCGGACGGCGGTGTGGTGCGCGTGTCCGACCTCGGCCGCGTAATCGACACCGCCGAAGAAGCGCGGGACTTAGCGGCGCTGGATGGGGTGAGTTCGGTCGGGCTGTTGGTCCAAAAACGATCAGATGCTAACACGGTAGAAACGGCCGCCAATATCCGTGCGCAGGTCGATCGGTTGTCTGCGGCGCTGCCATCGGGAATGCGCGTCGAGGTAGTGCGGGACAAGTCGGTTTTTATCCGCACCGCCGTGCGAGACGTCCTCATTAATATGCTCATCGGTATCCTACTGTGTACCGCGCTGCTTTACCTGTTTCTTCATTCGCTTCGCACGACAGTTATCGCGGCGATTGCGATGCCCACGTCGATCATAGCGACATTTCTCCTGATGGATTTCGGCGGGTTCAGTATTAACATCGTGACACTGCTTGCCCTCGGCATATCAATAGGAGTGCTGGTCACCAACGCGATTGTGGTTCTGGAGAGCATTTCGAGGCACTTAGAGGTTCTCGGTGAAGACCCAAAAACTGCCGCCCGCAAGGGAACGGACGAGGTGGCGATCGCAGTGGCGGCGACGGCGATGACCAACGTGGTGGTGTTTACTCCAATCGCGTTCATGGGCGGCATCATCGGGATGTTCTTCTACGAATTCGGTCTGACGGTGGTGTTCGCGACGTTGTTCTCGTTGTTGGTGAGCTTTACGCTCACGCCGATGTTGGCATCGAAGCTACTCAAGCCGAAGACGGAGCAGGAGAAAAAGCTAAGCGCACACGGCCGCGTTCTCAGAGCCATCGAAGCGCCGTTTCTCGGACTGGCGCGGGTGTGGGAGGGAGGGTACCGCGGTGTCGAGGAGGCCTACGGGCGCGCTCTGGGCTGGAGCGTTCGTCATCGATTGCGAACGTCGGCCGTGGTGGTGGTGATATTCACTGCGGGTTTGTACCTGTTCAGTTTCGTCGGCGGCGAGTTTTTCCCCGAATCGGACAACGGGTACCTCCAGGTAATCCTCAATCTGCCGGCGGGAACGACGCTGGATCAAACCCATGATATGCTGGTGGAGGTCGAAGACATCGTCAGGGCGGACGTGCCGGAAGCCGAATCGATCTTGATGACGGTGGGCGGCGAAAACAGGGGGGTCGAAGACGGCGAGTTGATGATTCGCCTGGCGCCGCTCTCGGAACGCAGCCGTGACGCCTTCCAGATCATGAACGAATTGCGCGAATCGCTCGCCGTGCTCCCTGCTGCCGACATCGGCGTGCAGCAGTTCTCCGAATTCGGAGAGAGCAAATCGATTATCGTCGAGGTCCTCGGCCCCGAACTCGACCGCATCACCGAAATCGCTACCCAGCTTCGTGACGAAATGGCGAAGATCCCGGGAATCGCCGACCTCGAGATGAGCGCCAAGCCGGGTAAACCAGAAATCGTCTTCTACCCCAACCGCGACGAATTGTCCAGGCGCATGCTGCCAGTGGCCGCGGCGGGAATGGAGTTGCGCAACTTGTACGAGGGCGAAGTAGCGTCGGTGTACCGAGAACGCGGCGAGGAGTACGACATCCGCGTGCGGCTCGACGAAACGCACCGCCGGCGCCAACAGGGGTTGCGAAGGGTGATGTTCGCCACTGTCGACGGTTTGGTTCCCATCGAAACGCTCGGCCGCCTGGACAGGCGCCGAGGCCTCTCTGAGATCACCCGCAAGAACCGACAGCGTATGGTGAGTGTGAGTGCGAACCTGTCGTCGGGCACCCTGGTGGAGAAAATCGACGCGATCCAGGAACGCGTGGACGCGATGCGGCTACCGCCCGCCTACCGCGTCGAGTACGCCGGCGACATCGAGATGCTGGGCGAGTCGTTTGCCGAGATCTACAAGGCACTCTTCTTGGCAATCATCCTCACGTATCTGGTGCTGGCAGCGATACTCGAATCGTTCATCCACCCCTTCACCATCATGATTACGCTGCCGCTCGGTCTGGTGGGGGTGAGTGCCGCGCTGGTACTCACGGGTGCGACGATCAACATCATGTCGTTGATGGGGATGGTGATGCTCGTCGGAATTGTGGTGAACAACGCGATTCTCATTCTCGACCTGACCGGACAACTGCGCCGGCAGGGGATGGATGCAAAAATGGCCATTCTCGAAGCGGCCCCAAGGCGGTTCCGCGCGATCACGATGACCACGTTGGCGATCGTCGCCGGTATCCTGCCGCAGGCACTGGGTGGCGCCGGTTCGAACTACACCGTCGCCATGGCGGTAGTGACAATGGGGGGTGTGGTCGCGGCTGGTTCGTTGAGCTTGTTCATTATACCGGTGGTCTATACGTGGTTCGACCGGCTGAGCCGAAAAGCCGCCTAGACCAGCGACAGCATGGCGATATATGACTGCAGCGACCGAAGTCGAATGTGGTAGCATCGTTCGATGCGATCGAAGCTCCTCGTTTTATTTCTATTGTGGGCACTAGCACCGGGCTCGGCTGTCGCAGCCGACGCGGACACTACGTCGTCCAGTAACGGCGGCGAATGGTCGGCGGGCAAAGTCGTGCGCGACGTCGGCTCCGGCTTGTGGCTGTTCGTGACCGACGTGGGGGCAGTGGTCACCAAGCCCGCCCACATGACTCGCCACGACTATATTTGGCTGGGCGAGCTGTTTCTATACGGCGGCATCCTGTTTTATTACGACGAGGACATCACCCGCTCCGTCCAACAAAACAAAGATAACCCGTTTCTCGATACGGTCGGCGATATCGGTGAAACGTTCGAGAACTTGGGGTTGATGGGCTACACCAACCGTTTTTACCTCGCCGGCATCGTGACCGGCTACGCGTTTGGCTGGGGACCCCTGCAGCGGATCTCCTCGGACATTCTGTTCTCTCATTGGATCGCCGGTCTGTACCGGAACGCGTTCAAAGTCCTTGTCGGAAGGGCGCGACCGAACGAGGGGCTGGGTGCGTACCACTTCGAGTTCAGGGGGGGCGGCACATCATTGCCATCCGGTCACGCGTCTACGGTGATGCAGCTGGCCACAATTTTTTCGAAGTACGCCGACTGGTGGCCGGCGAGCGTCGTGTTCTATGGTATTGCGGGGTGCGTTTGCTACCAGCGGGTGGAGTCGCTCGAGCACTGGGCCTCCGACGTGTGGGTCGGCGCGATGAACGGCGCCGCGATCGCGCGTTTGGTGATGCGAGAACACGACAAAAAGGGTGTGATCTGGATGCCCTCCGTCGATCCCGAATCGGGTACGGTGGGCGTGCAGTTGAGTTGGCGGTTTTAAAGCCCCACCATGTCCGTCAATCTGGCGGCGGCGTTGCAGAAGTCATTCCACTTCATGTCGCCGTGGCTGCGATCGAGAGGACCTACTTCATTCCGTGAATTTCCGGTTCGAGGTCATAGCAAATGATGGCCATCGGTTCGGCTTCCTCATCGTCCTCCTCGCCGGCCGTTCCGCCGCCATACGCAGCCATGCGTGCCGACACCAGACTGGTCACCACAAACAGCCGGTCGCCGGCGAAAAAGAAACCGTCTTTCTGGATAGATCCTTCGCCCTTGATGGAGACCTGCCGCACGAACCGACCGTTTTTGTCGAACACATCAAATGTGCCGAGCATGTCCTCGGGGGCATCCAGAGCACCACGGCTGGAGAGTACCCACAAAGTGCCGTCGCCCCGCGGGTATATACGCTGGATAGCCCGGTCGGTCTTGCTGATCTTTTTTTCCGGTTCGGTACGGTTAATGCGGATTCTGATTCGGTCGTTCATGCGGTCCATCTCTTCTTTCGAGCGGACGCGCGGTTCGTATTCTCTTTCGATCACCCGGTCCGGAGTCCCGTTGGGCTGCCAGACGTCTACTCGGTAGTCGTCGAATATGGTGCTGGCATAGACGCGGCCGTCTGTCCCCACACCCCACTGCATCGACATCCCGCTCGTTTCCTTTTCGTCGAATACGAAGTTGGCCATGTCGCGCTTGTTCTCGATCTCGTAGTACTGCGCTAACTGGTCGCCGGCGGGACTCACCCCTACTAGCCGAAAGATCGTTCTGAAACCGGTATCATCTCTCGCGAACTCGTTTACACCGATAACGACGTGGTCGCCCGCGGATTCGCATCCGGAGAAGAACTGCGTACCCCCACCATCTGGCCCGGGCACGGGGAAGTTGTCTGCCGGAACGCCCTCGGGGGTGAGCATGACGATTTTACCGGGCATGAATTGAACGACGCCCACGTTTCCGCCTGGCAGCAGCACCAAATCTCCCGGCCGGCGAAACTCGCCCGGACCTTCACCTTCGTGGCCGATAGCGCGGATGAATTCGCCGTCGCCGGTGTAGATCATTACCTGGTTCAGCTGGCCGTCCAGCAGGTAGACCTTACCCTCCGGATCGACGTCGATTTCCATTATGATGCCGAAGAACTCGTCCTCGTCATCGGTATCTCCCCCAAGCCGCCACAGTTCCGATGGTTCCATTTCGATCGGTGATCCGGCTGGCATGGCCGGATTCATCACGTGGAGGACACCGTCTTTGTCGACTTCTTTTCCCTTCCAATCGGCAGCGCTGGCCGGTGCGACCAAAAGCAGTAAAACCAGTGTTTTCAATAGCATAAGCATGTGCTTCATGTGGCTCCTCCGATTTCTGTTCGCTGACGTCCAGACCTGTAGTTGGGTGTCTAAGATTATAGTTTGAACACCGATGACCAATGGAAGTTTCAATCACGCCGTTACGGGTAGATGGTGTATATATCGATACCGCGCAAGGGGCCCTGATTAAGAGAGATCAAATCGTCTACGCGAATGTTCGTAATTTGTACTCTTCTGGAGCGCACCCGTCGTCGGAATTCCACTCCCCCCGCGCCTGTTCGTGAACATTTTCACAACTCGCGACTAATTCACTGCTAACAACTCACAGAAAACACCGCTTAAAAGAATATTTTATTATTTTATTGGTTGCATCGGCAAGGGATTTGTCCAATACTGTAACGCGTCCCCGTTGTAGTTAGTTTTGCCAAACTCTTGGCGGCGCGCTCAGTGCGCAAAACGGAAGGGAAGTCGTATGGAAGCGAGTCGTGATTTGTTGACCGACCAGCAGCGTAACCTCTCTACCCAATTGATCGAAGAAAAACGACAAAAGGCGTTTCCCGCAAAAAAGGTCAATCATTACAAATGTCCCGAAGAGGGGGCGTTTACGCGTGATCAACGTGAGCACACTACCATCTTGTTCGGCGGGCTCACGTTCAGTCACGAACGTCTCGTGCAAGGAGCATGGGAAAGTCTCGGATACAAATGCGAAGTCGTACCGACACCTGACGTCGCGGCTTTCCAGTTGGGCAAAGAATACGGCAACAACGGCCAGTGCAACCCCACTTACTTTACCGTCGGGAACCTTATCCAATATCTACAAGGTCTCGAAGAGCAAGGAATTTCACGCGACGAAATCAAGGACAACTATATATTTCTCACCGCGGGCGCCTGCGGTCCGTGCCGATTCGGAATGTACGAATCCGAATACCGAATCGCGCTTCGCAACTCGGGATTCGACGGTTTTCGTGTCATGCTTTTCCAACAGTCCAAGGGTTTGTCGCAGGACGATGTCGAAGCCGGGCTGGAAATGAATCTCGACTTCCTGTTAGGGATGCTCAATGGAATGAACATGGGCGACATACTAAACGAGTTGGCGTATTTGATACGTCCCTATGAGATCGAAGACGGCAAGACGGACGAAACGCTTCGATGGGCGCAGGACTACATGGGTGAAGCTATACGTGACCACAAGAGTGTGTCGGTGAACGGGCGCTGGGGTAGGGTGTTTGAATCGTTGGGTTGGCGGGACAAAATCGACTACACCTTGAAATTCAGACAGCAGCTCACCAGTGGCTATTTTTTGGAAGCGCTTCGTGCGGTGCGCGATCGGTTTGACCAAATCGAGGTCGATCGTTTCCGCGTGAAACCGGCGGTCAAAATAACCGGGGAATTCTGGGCGCAGACCACGGAGGGGGACGGGAACTTCAATATGTTCCGTTTTCTGGAGCGCGAGGGTGCCGAAGTGATCGTCGAACCGATCGGTACTTGGATCATGTATATGATTCATCAGCACAAACAGGCCATGAATGACCGGAAAGGGATCATGGAAGGGGTGGAGGAACCAGCGTGGTGGCGTGTAGACAAGAAGCTCGCATCGGAAATCAACTTCCGCAAGAAAATGGGAAAGATCAGCCTGGCGGAGCGGATTTTCAAGCGCGAATACGATCGCTTGCAAGAAGCGCTGGGCGGTGGCGTGTTACACGAGTTGGTTTGCCAGTACCATCTGCAGCGGGCGGCGCACCCGTACTACAACTCACGAGCGGGCGGAGGCGAAGGCCACCTGGAAGTCGCCAAAAGCATTTACTACACCAATAAAAGTATCTGCCATATGGTGCTTAGCTTAAAACCGTTCGGCTGCATGCCCAGCACGCAGTCCGACGGCGTCCAAGCGGCCGTAATGGAGCACCACAAAGATATGATTTTCCTGCCAATCGAAACCTCGGGCGAGGGTGAGATAAACGCACATAGCAGGGTTCAGATGGCGCTTGGCAACGCGCGGCTCAAGGCCAAGCAGGAATTTTCGGAGGCGCTCGAAAAAACCGAGCGCACGCTCGATGAAATGAGCGCATATGTCGACGCGCACCCCGTTCTCAAGGTCCCGACGTACGTTGTTCCAAAACACGAGGGCGTCGTCGGCCGCGCTGCCAACTTCGTCCTGCACGTGGCCGATTTAATGGATTCGCGGGGGCACCGTACGGCCAAGGTTGCTTGACACCCTAACATCCTTACTACGGGGTAACGCCAACTCATGAGTGACACTAAGTATTTTATCGGAATCGATGTCGGTTCTACGACGGTCAAGGCTGTCGTCGTGGATACTAGCACGGATGAGATCATCTGGCAGGACTACCAGCGGCACGAGACCAGACAACCGGAAATGGTCCTGGAGTTCTTGGAGACGATCGAGTCGACGCTGCCAAAGGGCACAGAACACCACCACATCCGTGCGTTTATTACGGGCAGCGGCGGGATGTCGGTGAGCGCACACATCGGCGCGAAATTCGTCCAAGAGGTCAACGCCGTCTGTCTCGCCATCGAAAAGCTCCACCCGGAAGCGGGTTCAGTGATCGAGCTGGGCGGGCAGGACGCAAAGATCATCGTCTTCAAAGAGGACCCGGAAACCGGCCGTAAGAAAAAGATACCGAGTATGAACGACAAGTGCGCCGGCGGTACGGGGGCAGTGATCGACAAGATCAACGCCAAACTTCGCATTCCAGTGGAAGAACTGGCAGAACAGGGTTACGACGGTATCAAGCTCCATCCGGTGGCGGGTAAGTGCGGCGTTTTTGCGGAGACGGACATCAACGGTTTACAAAAGCAGGGGATCCCGCGGGACGAACTGATGGCGAGCCTGTTCGAAGCGATCGTCGGCCAGAATCTCACCGTATTAACGCGCGGTCACACGCTTCGGCCGCACGTTCTGTTGCTGGGAGGTCCCAACACCTACATCCGCGGCATGCGGGAAGCGTGGCAGCACAACATTCCGTTGGTGTGGGAGGAGAGGGAGTTACCGTTGCCCGAGGGCGTCGATCCGAAGTCGTTGATCAAGGTCCCAGACAACGCGCAATACTTCGCCGCGCTGGGCGCAGTCGAGTACGGTAAGGAAGAGCCGGAAGAGGTCGGCGTCTACCAGGGTACCAGTGCGCTCGTGGATTACCTCAGGGAGGGCCGTAAGGCCGGGCGCCAGGGTAATAACGTTGGTCTCAGCGAGTCGGTCGAAGAGCTCGACGCGTTCAAGGAAAAATACAAGCCTTTTGCATTCGAACCGGCGGAGTTTGTCGCGGGGGAAGTCGTTCGGGCGTACATCGGTGTCGACGGCGGTTCGACGTCGACAAAGGCGGTTTTATTGAGCACCGAGAAAGAAGTCCTCTGCAAGTCATATCAGCTCTCCAAGGGAAACCCCATTGAGGACACAGTCGAGGTGATTTCAGAAATCCGTCAACAAGTCGAATCGAGGGGTGCCACTCTCCACATATTGGGCGTCGGGACGACCGGATATGCCAAAGACGTCCTCAAAGATGTTCTCGGCGCCGACGCGGCCATTGTTGAGACGGTGGCGCACGCCGAATCGGCGTTGCACTACTATGACGACGTGGACGTGATCTGCGACGTCGGTGGTCAAGATATCAAAATCATGGCGCTCAAGGACGGCTCCGTCAAAGACTTCAAACTCAACACACAGTGTTCGGCCGGCAACGGATACTTCCTACAGAGTACCGCCGGAGGATTCGGAATTCCCGTCGAGGAATTCGCCGACATGGCGTTCGGAGCCGAAGCGATGCCGACGTTCGGCTACGGTTGCGCCGTGTTCATGCAATCGGACATCGTGGACTTTCAACGCCAGGGCTGGAGCCCCGCGGAAATCATGGCGGGCCTGGCCAACGTTCTGCCAAAAAACATTTGGCTCTATGTCGCGCAGATCCCGAATCTGGCCAAATTGGGGAAACGCTTTGTATTGCAAGGCGGCACTCAACGCAACTTGGCGGCCGTCAAGTCGCAGATCGACTTCATTCGATCGCGTTATCGCGGTCAGGGCGTCGAACCGGAAGTGATCGTCCACAAACATTGCGGCGAGAGCGGCGCTATCGGCGCAGCACTGGAAGCGGCCCGGCTCGTCCAACAAGGTCGAAAGACGTCGTTCATCGGCCTCGATGCCACCTCGCGCGTGAGTTATTCGACCACTACCAGCGAGAATACGCGCTGCCATTTCTGCAAAAACGAGTGCCTGCGCACTTTTATTGACGTCGAAATCGGCCATCATGAACATCATCAAGGCGAGGTCGATACCGAGCTGGCCGCTCAGGGAAGCTTTAAGTCAACAGTGCCGCTGGCCCCCGGTGCTCGTCGGCTGATCGTGGGAAACTCTTGCGAAAAAGGACTGGTCGAGGACGTCGATGCGATGCGGGTGATCAAGAAAGAGCTGGATGCGGCGTTGGGTGCCAGCCCGAATCTGATGGCGGTAGCTGCGAAAGCGGTTTTCAAGAGCTTCAAACCTGACACGGTCGCCGACCCGCCCCCCAAGGTACGCTTGACGCCCGAACAGAAGCTCCGCGCCCAACTGTTGGAACGGAGAAAGACGCTGCGCATAGGGATTCCGCGTGTGCTCAACGCATACTCGACGAATCCGCTTTTCAGCGCCTATTTCGAGAGCCTGGGTGTCCCGGTAAAAAACCTGGTGTACTCCGACTACACTTCGGAAGAGCTTTACAAAGAAGGCGCCAAGCGTGGCTCGATCGATCCGTGTTTCCCCAGCAAAGTCGCGCTGCCGCACGTGCACAATCTGATCTACAAAAAGCACGAGAAGAAGGCGCTCGATTTGATCTTTTTCCCCATGATCGACGACTTGGGGAGCGAGCTGGTGAACACCCAGGGCTGTCGCGCGTGTCCGACGGTGACGGCAACGCCTGAGTCCGTCAAGGCGGCATTCACCAAAGAGGGTAACTTGTTTGCCGACAAGGGGATCGAATACATCGATCCGCTGGTCAACCTGGCACAACCGGAGCTGTTTGCAAAGCAGATGTATTTGGCGTTCAAAGGAATTCTGGGGCTTACGCGTCGCGAAAACGCTCGCGCCGTCGAGGCGGGCTACGCGGCCCTCGACCGGTACGAAAACGAGTTGCGCCGCGCCGGGCGGGAAGCGCTCGACAGGATCGAGCGTGAGAACAAACTGGGTATCGTCGTCCTCGGCCGCCCTTACCACAACGACCCGGGCATCAACCACGACATCCTGGTCGAGTTCCAAAAACTGGGTTACCCGATATTCACGCAGGACAGCCTGCCGCTCGACGCCGACATTCTGGAGCGGCTGTTCGGTGATGAGGTTCGTGCGGGCGATATCGCCAGCTCGATGGATATCCATGACGTGTGGAAGAACGCGTACAGCGAGAACACGAACCGCAAGGTGTGGGCGGCAAAGTACACGGCCCGCCATCCGAATCTGGTCGCGCTCGAGCTGTCGAATTTCAAGTGCGGCCACGACGCACCGATCTACACGACGATCGAGGAGATCATCGAGTGCTCGGGCACACCGTATTTCAATTTCAAGGACCTGGACGAAAACAAGCCATCGGGCTCGATCAAGATCCGCGTGGAAACGATCAGCTACTTCCTCACTCGCTACCGCGAGGAAATGCTCGCATGGGCGGAAGTGCAGGCGCAGAATGTGGAGTCGATCGCCAAACCGGAAGCGCCCCGCGGCGAGCT
>CBDVBX010000041.1:0-19992 GCA_965372335.1 uncultured bacterium
GGGCCGTGAGTCCTTAGACGAGCCGTTGCGCGGAGCTAGCGAGGATCCACTCGCGTAGCGAGTTAGCCGAGCGTAGCGGGCGCCGGCGAGGAGAAGGAGCTCACGGGCCGCCCACGAACCTCGAAAGACAGCGACATTCCCGATTGTGTGGTGGGTTAGTGGCCGATCGCGCGGCCGGAGCCGCGGGGGTCTGAGACGCCGGTGAGCGTGCCGTCTTCGATGAGGATCGCCTGAATATTGCCGATTGGTTTGCGGATTTCGATCCGGTGGCCGATGGCGAGGAGTTCGTCGATCACGTCCGGCGCCAGGGCGCCGTTTTCGATGTAGATTCGGTCTGGCAGATACTGCTCGTGAAACCGCCTGGCCGCCACGGCCTCCCCGAGTCCCATGCCGCGGTCGATTACATTCACGATCACCTGAAAAACAGTCGTTGGAATCGTCGCCCCTCCCGGCGTGCCGACTACCATGTACAGCTTGTCCCCCTTATACACAAACGTCGGCGACATCGAACTCAACATCCGCTTGCCCGGCGCGATCGCGTTAGCCTCGCTCCCGACCAGCCCGTACAAGTTCGGGTGCCCCGGTTTGATCGCGAAGTCATCCATCTCGTTGTTCAGAATAAAGCCCGCGCCTTTGACCACCACTCCCGACCCGTAAGAGCCGTTTAGTGTGTACGTATTGGCCGCCGCGTTGCCAAATCCGTCGACGATAGAAATGTGGGTGGTCTGCTCGAACGACGTCACCCCATGATCCGTTCCGGACAGCAGGTTTTTCGATTCGAGCGAGTCGACCTTCAGTTTTGCTTCGCAGGAGATGAGATCTGACAATTCCTGGATCGTTCTCGGATCGATCATCTTCTCCCACGGACTCTCATAGAAGTCGGCATCGCCGAGGTACAGCGCTCGGCCGCGGTAAGCGACCTTTTCGGCCTCGCTGACAAGATGGACGTACGCTGCTGACTGTCGCCGCAAAGACGACGCACCGTGGCGTTCGAGAATCTGAAACAACTGTGAAAGTATGACGCCGCCCGACGATGGCAACGGAGCAGACACAATCTCGTGATCCCGGTACCTCACCCGGATTGGCTCGCGGGCTACCGCGCGATACGCTCCCAGATCTTTCACCGTGATGAGACCGTCGCCGCGTTTCATCTCCTCTACGATCAAACGGGCGGTTGTTCCGCTGTAAAAATCAGTCCAATCCTCCGCGATCCGTTCGAGTGTGGCTGCCAGGTCTGGTTGGACCAGGCGGTCGCCCGGCCGGTAACCAGGGCCGACGAAGATCTCGCGCGATTCCTCGAAGCGGTTCAACAGGGTGCTGCTTTCACGTAGCGACCGAGCGAGAGAAGGACTCACGGCAAAGCCGTCACGCGCCAACTCGATCGCCGGTTCCAACAGCCGTCTCCAAGGGAGCGTGCCGTGCGTTTTGTGCGCGATCGCCAGGCCGTAAACCGTCCCCGGTACCGCGGCTGCCAGGTGACCCACTGTGCTCGCCTCCGGGATCACTTTTCCGGCGTCGTCGATGTACATGTCGCGATGGGCATCGAGGGGAGCCCGTTCGCGATAGTCGATGAACTCTTCACCGCCATTGGCCAGCCGAACCAACATGAAACCGCCTCCGCCGATATTGCCGGCGCGAGGTAACGTCACCGCCAGCGCGAAGCCGGCGGCGACGGCTGCGTCGATGGCGTTGCCGCCGTCGACTAATACCCGATTGCCGACGGCACTTGCGATCGAGTCCGCGGTGACGACCATGGCGTTGGGAGCAGTGACGTCTCTTCCGCACACCGACACGACGGTATCGGAAGCAGACTCGTCACCACCCGTCGCCGCGGCGACTGTGTCCAACAGACAAAAGGCCGCCGCGGCGCACAACCAGGCGCCACGGCGGCCAATAGCGGATCGGTTATCCGGCATGGGGTGTCCTCTCTCGGAGGCGGTCTGTCGCGCGGTCACGCCGCGGCGTTTACACCCCTCAGGTGGAACCGCAGTCGGAGGCCGACGACCAACAGTCGGGCTTAGAATCGCCCCTCGTTGTAGCGAACGTGCTGAGGATCACCTCGGCGGAGCCGTTGCAGTGCGGACACTCCAGCGGTTCTTCGCGTTCCGAAATCGCGCGCAGCTCGGCGGTGACCCTTCCGCAGCCGTTACATTTGTATTCGTATATCGGCATAGTTGATTCTTTACGTGATCATGAATCGTTGCTTGGACCGTGAGGATTTCCCTTATCGCTGTCACGTTCGGACCCGACCGGTCCGGTGTTGGTGGCTCAGGTGCCGGTAAACCCCGACTTGCGCAATACCCAGCTCAGGCCCAAAATGGCAGCTACGATAAAAATGATGGATGCTGCTTCTTTTAGTAGTTCCAACGGTATCTCTCCTAATAGTAAGTCATATCGACGGGAAGTTCAATCATTAGTCGCCGTCCGAGTCGCGCGCTTACGGTTCTTCTTCCTCGGACGGGTCTTGGCTGCCTTCGTACGGTTCCTCACTCTCCGCAACCGTTTGGAATATCTGATCGATGAACTGGCCCGCGAACCGCTTCTCCGCTAGGACATTGTAAGAAAATAGAGAAAACCCCGCGACACGGTCGACCCGGAGAATATTGATGGACCGATCCAGGTATTGATCTCGACCGTCGTGCAACGCCAGTCCGACGAGCATTTGTTCTCGGCCGACGGTGTTCTGCAAGACGCGTACCCACTCCAGCAGTTCCTCGGGCCGGTAGTTGTACGCCATGGGCACGACAAAATCCATCCACCGTTGGTGGACCCAACGCGCCCACGACTGTCCCTTCTCCGACTGGGCGATTTGCAGATCCGGCACCACGGCGGCCGACAACGGGAGATCTCCAATGACGTTTCGAATCGCGATAACCATGCTGTCGACCTCCTGAGCACGCCGATCGACCCACACGCCGTCCAATGCCCCCACCGCGTCGGCGCCCAGAACGGCAGACAGCTCCAACGAATTATTACGGAGGTCGATAGGATCGACGCCCCACTGGAGGGCGAAACGGGTGCGGGGCTCTGTCCCGTACCCGTACTCCGCCCCTGGAAACCGGATATAGTCGAGGTGTATGCCGTCAACGGCGTAACGGTCTACGAGCTCGCGGACAACCTCGACATTGTATGCGCGCGCCTCCGCCGAGAACGGAGAGAGAAAATAGCCCTCGATGCCGTCCGCTTGCCACGCTTCCACATCGCGCTCATCCATGCGGACACCTTCCGCGTCTGTGATGAGCCATTCCGGGTGCAATTTTACGACGTGTCCGTCGCTCGGCGTACTCCTGCCGTTCGACCAAACGTAATAGACGTTGAGCCACGCGTGCACCGAGATACCGGCCGCGTGTGCCCGCACCAACACGTACGCCAAAGGATCGAAGTCGCCGATAGGATATTTCAATTGGTCAGCAGGTGGCACTAGCGAGGAGTGGTAGTATGCATCGCCGCGTCCGCGCACCTGGACGAACAGAATGTGGAACCTTGTCCTGGTGGCAAAATCTATGAATCGGTTGATATCGTCGGGCGAGGTCATCGCATCGCGAACGACCCACATCGCTTTGATCTCATCGCTCGGTTGGATCGGAGTGGATCGAGCCAACTGCCGCAGGTACGGACCTCCTTGCCGGCCCGTCGTTTCCGCATAAGCGACAGCCCCTCCAATCGCGAGGGGCTGAGACACGCTGGCCAACACCAGAATTAGAAATACCCGAAAAAACCGCCGCAGGATTTTCGCTCCCGAGTTTAGTCCTCACCTTCGGACTTCTTTTTGCCCGAAGCTTTGGACTTGGACTTGGCCCCCTTCGAGGACTTGGCCCCCTTCGAGGACTTCGTCTTCTTCGAGGGCTTGTCGTCCTTGTCTTTCTCCCCCTTCGGGGCCTTCTTCGAGGATTTGGCCCCTTTGGAGGTCGAGGACGAGCTGTCTTTGTCTTTGTCCTTGTCTTTGTCCTTGTCTTTGTCCTTGTCTTTGTCCTTCTCGCCCTTCGCGTCTTTCTTTGAAATTTTCGTTTTACCCTTTGATTTGGCTTTTTCCACCGGCTCCTCTTCCGCCTCTTCACCTTTCTTCTTTGACACCGGCTTTTCGGTTTGTGGCGTGCCGACGAGTTCGAGAAGCACGGTCTTCGCGTTGTCACCTAGCCGGCGGCTCATCTTGACTATGCGCGTGTAGCCGCCCGGACGTTCGACAAATTGTGGGGCTATCTCTTCGAAGAGTTTCTTCAACACTGAAGTTTTACGGACATAGCGGCCCGCCTGGCGCCAGTGGGCGAGTGCCACCGCTTCCATTTGTCGTGCCTCGTCATCCTTGCCGGCCCCTTTGAGGCTCAGGCCCTCCTGGTGCGCATTGTAGCCCTTGCGCGCGCGAGTGATGAGCTTTTCGGCGAGGCGCCGGGCTTCCTTGGCCTTCGCGTCGGTGGTTGTGATCCGTTCTTTGTCGAAGAGCGATGTCACCATGTTGTTCAGCATCGCCTTTCGGTGCGAAGCCGTACGATTGAGTTTGCGATGGTCAACGCGGTGTCTCATTCCATTTCCCTCTCATTGTACTCCCGTTTGGTTCGGCCCAACACGGTTACTCGACGATCGCCGTCGCCGCTTCGGTCTCTTCCTCTTGGGGCACCTCGCCGCTGAGAATCGCTTCGACGTCCATCCCCAGGTACAGTCCCATCCCCACCAAAATCTCGGCAATCTCTTTGAGGCTCTGCTTACCGAAGTTGCGATACTTGAGCATTTCCGATTCGGTGCGGGATACTAGATCGCCGAGCGTCTTGATATTGGCGCGGCGCAGACAATTGCCGGATCGAACAGAGAGTTCGAGTTCTTCTACGCTGCGGCCCAACAACTCACGCAACTTTTCGAGTTCCTCATCGAGTTCTTCTTCCTCTTCTTCCTTCATCTGGGTTTCGTCGAACTTGATGAACAAGAGCATGTGATCCTTCACGATTTTGGCGGCGTATCCGAGGGCATCCTCCGGATTGACGCTCCCGTCGGTGCTTATTTCCAAGACCAGACGGTCATAATCGGTTCGCTGGCCGACTCGGGTGTTTTCGACTGCGTAGGCAACTTTGCGGATTGGTGAGAAGTTCGAGTCCACCGGAATCAAGCCTATATCATAGTCTTCCAGAACGTGCGCTTCACCAGGAATGTAACCCCGCCCGTGACCGACGAGGACCTCCATCTCGACTTCGGCCTCTTCGGTCACCGTGCATATCAAGCAGTCCTTATTGATTATCTCGATATCGGCGTCTTCCGTGAAATCCGCTGCCGTGATGGGCCCCTGCTTCTTGACCTTGAGTTCTAGAAACTTCGGGGAATCACAGTGCATGACGAAAACGATTTGTTTGAGATTGAGGATAATGTCGGTGACGTCTTCGACCACACCCTGGATATTGGTCAGTTCGTGCAGCACGCTTTTGATACGGACGGCGGTCACCGACGCACCCTGGATCGACGATAGCAGCGTTCTGCGCAGTGCGTTTCCAAGCGTCAGGCCAAATCCTCTTTCCAGCGGCTCAATGATGAATCGACCGCTCATCGGATCGACGGCGTCACCTTCCCGGGCGATTTCCTTCGGCATTAAGAGATTACGCCATTTCATAAATAGCTCCTCCTCTGGGGGCTTACTTCGAATAAAGCTCGACGATCAGACTCTCGTTGACCGGAACGGGCATTGCGTCTCGCCCCGGCACCTCGAGGAACTCGCCTTGCAGTTTGTTAGTGTCAATTTCGAGATACGGGACCATTTGACGAGAGTCGATGTTCTTGATCGCTTCCTGAATGACAAACAGATCCTTACTCTTGGCCCTCGGCGAGACGATGTCACCCGCGGTCACGAGATAGCTCGGAATGTTGACGGGTTTTCCGTTCACTTGAAAATGATTGTGACGGATGAGCTGACGGGCGGTCGACCGCGACGTCGTAAAACCCAGCCGGTAAACCACATTGTCCAATCGCCTTTCGAGAAGCTGCAGCAGGTTCGTACCCGTGATGCCCTTTTGCGTCGCCGCCTTCACAAAGTAGTTACGGAACTGCTTCTCTAACAGGCCGTACATACGACGCAATTTTTGTTTTTCACGCAACTGAATGTTGTATTTAGACACCTTTCCTCGCCGCCCGCGGCCGTGCTGTCCGGGCGGATAGTTGCGTTTCTCGATGGCACACTTGTTGGACAAGCACCGGTCACCTTTGAGAAAGAGCTTCTCGCCCTCCCGCCGGCACAGCTTGCACTTTGCGTCTCTATACCTGGCCATTTGATCTCCTTAAACTCTTCTTCGTTTTTTCTGACGGCAGCCGTTATGGGGAATTGGAGTACAGTCCTTGACGGACGTAACTTCCAAGCCCGCCGCGCGGAGCGAGCGTATCGCAGCTTCTCGACCCGCACCCGGCCCTCTGATCCAGGCCTCAACTTTTCTCATCCCCATTTCCATGACCTCCCGCGCGCACCGGTCGGCCGCTTGTTGCGCGGCATAAGGTGTACTCTTGCGCGAGCCCTTGAAGCCAACCGTACCCGGACTGGCCCATGCGACTACGGCACCCGACATGTCGGTGATCGTAATGAGCGTGTTATTGAAAGACGATTTAATATGGGCGATCCCCGCCACCCCTACTGTTTTCGCCTTTTTCTTCTTGCCGCCTTTTCTCGCCGGTTTAGCCAAAACTTTCCTCCAATTAATCCAATAAAGTTGATACGAGAGCGGGCGCTGTGCTGCGAGCCCGTAGGGCTCGTCGGCACCTGCGACCGCGTGATATACCGCGGTCTCGACGATCGAACGCAGATCCCTTCGATCGACGCCCAGACCGCGGTATATCACTACTTTTTCTTCTTTGCACCCGGCCGGGCCTTGGGACCCTTGCGCGTACGCGCGTTGGTGCTCGTGCGCTGGCCGTGCACCGGCAAGCCCATTTTGTGGCGTCGTCCGCGATAGCAGTTGATATCCATCAAACGTTTGATGTTGAAACTGATCTCCGTGCGGAGTTCTCCCTCGACTTTATACTCGTTTTCGATAACGTTACGGAGCGCTATACTCTCGTCCTCGCTCAGGTCCTTGACCCGGGTACTTTGGTTCACACCGGCTTTGTCACAGATCTTCTCCGCCGACGTGCTTCCAATGCCATATATGTAGGTAAGGCTTATGACGACCCGTTTATCGTTCGGAATATCAACACCAACAATACGCGCCACTCTCTCTTCTCCTTTTTATCCGGCGCAACACCGCCACAGTACAAGTTACCCTTGGCGCTGCTTGTGCCGCTTATTCTCGCAGATCACCCGGACCACGCCTTTTCGCCGTATGATCTTGCACTTGCTACAAATCCTTCTGACTGAACTCCGTACTTTCATTTCGATCACCCGCCGTTATTTGTAACGATAAACAATCCGTCCCTTGGTAGGATCGTACGGCGATATTTCAATTGTCACCCGATCACCAGGTAATATTTTGATGAAATGCATTCGCATTTTTCCGGATACGTGAGCCAACACCACGTGCTCATTTGCCAGCTCGACTCGAAACATTGTATTCGGCAAAGCTTCGACGACCGTACCCTCGACTGTTATAACTTCTTCCTTTGCCATACGTCAGCGCGTCAGTATCCGCGGTCCCTCCTTCGTTATGGCAATCGTGTCCTCAAAATGCGCGGACATTGACCGATCAACTGTGATAATCGTCCACCCATCCTCGAGTGTGAACACATCCGGCCCGCCGAGGTTCACCATCGGCTCGATAGCCAAAACCAAACCCTCCTTGAGCTCCGGCCCTTGTGCCGGCGGCCCGAAATTCGGAACCTGCGGTTCTTCGTGCATATCTCGCCCGATGCCGTGCCCTACCAGTGACTTGACCACCGAATAGCCGGCTTTTTTCGCCCGCGATTCCACTGCGTGTGAAATATCCGTCAGCCGGTTACCCGCTCTAGCCCGTTCAATACCCTCATCGAGTGCTTCTTGAGTCACTCTGAGCAGTTTCTTCGCATCCGTCGAAATCGAACCGACGGGTATCGTCCGGGCGGCGTCTGCGTAATAGCCGTCTTTGACGACGCCAACATCGAGTCCCACGATGTCGCCATTCTTGAACTGCTGGTCGCCAGGGATGCCGTGTACGACCTCCTCGTTGACCGATACGCAAGTGGCTGCGGGGAATCCCCGAAAGCCTTTGAACGCCGGCTTTGCCCCGCGACCCAAGATGATTCTCTCTACCTCCACGTCCAGCTCCTTACGCGTCTTACCCGGCGCTATGAAGCTTTTGGCAAACTCGAAGCATTCTTTTAAAATCGCCCCGTTGGTAGCAATGATGTCGATCTCGGCCGGCGATTTCAGAATCATCGCTGCACCACACGCTCGATCGCTGCGGTGACCTCGTCGATCGGCGAATTGCCGTCGACCTTGCCAATATCAACGTTGCCCTGGTAATGCTCCAGTATGGGCATCGTTTGCGCTTCGTAAACGTCCAGGCGATTGGATATCGTCTCGGGTTGATCGTCCTTTCGATGGACCAGCGCCGCGCCGCAGTTGTCGCAAACACCTTCTTTGGTCGGCGGCATGTTCAGAACGTTGTAAACCGCCTTGCACTCCGGGCACGACCGGCGAGCGGAAAGCCGCTGGATGACTGCGTCTCGATCCACTTCCAGGACGACGACCTCGTCGATCCGCTCACCGGTGTCGGCGAGCAATTGGTCGAGCGCTTGTGCCTGACCGACCGTGCGCGGAAATCCATCCAGCATCCAACCCGTGAGAGATTCGTCGGCTTTCACACTGGAGACTGCTTCCCTGATCAACTCCAGGACGATCTCATCGGATACCAGTTCGCCGGCGGCCATAATACTCTCCACTTTTTTCCCGAGCTCGGTGCCTCTCGCCACCGCATCTCGAAGGAGATCACCCGTCGAGATATGCTTGAGCGAAAACCGGTCCCGGAGCCTCTCGGCTTGTGTTCCTTTGCCAGACCCCGGCGCTCCAAATAAAATCAAATTCATCGTCGGCCTCTTAGACGGCCCTGTTTCACGAATCCGTCATAGTGTCGCATCAGCAGGTGGGATTCGATTTGCCTGAGCGTATCGAGCATCACGCCCACAACGATCAAAAGACCCGTGCCACCGAAATAAAACGGCACGTTGACCTGCCGGATCAAGATATCGGGCAGAACCGCGATGAACGCCAGAAAAACCGCCCCTGGCAGAGTGATGCGCGTTAGAATCCTGTCGATGTACTCCGCGGTGCGTTTGCCCGGCCGGATCCCGGGAACAAAACCGCCCGATTTCTTCATGTTGTCGGCCAAATCCACCGGGTTTAAAACAATCGCCGTATAAAAATACGTGAAAAAGATAATGATGAGCGCGTACAAGACGATGTACACCGCGTGTCCCGGCGACAACCACAAACTGACTACCTGCAGGATCTCAATATCCTGAAAGAACGCGGCCAACGTGCCCGGAAACATGATCAGCGACTGCGCAAAAATAATCGGAATCACGCCCGCGATATTCACACTCAAGGGAATATGGCTGGCTTGACCGCCGTATACTTTTCGGCCCACCACGCGCTTGGCGTATTGAACCGGTATTCGACGTTGCCCCTGCGTAACGAAAATAATCCCAGCTACCACCATCACCATCACCGCGGCCAGTATCACCAGCTTGAACGGCGACATCTGCCCCAATTGCAGTGCACGCCACGTATTGAGCATATCGGTCGGGTACCGCGCGATGATACCGATCGTGATGATCAGCGAGATACCATTACCGATGCCACGCTCGGTGATCTGTTCGCCCAGCCACATAACGAACACCGTACCGGACGTCAGGGTCAGCACCGTCAACAACCGGAATCCCAACCCCGGGTACATGACCGCGCTGCGGCCGCTCGGCCCGCTGAGGTTTTCCAGGAACATGGCGATACCAAACGCCTGAACTGCCGCCAGTACCACGGTGCCGTAGCGGGTGTATTGCGTTATCTTCTTACGGCCCTCTTCGCCTTCCTTGGCAAGCTTCTCGAAGTAGGGAATCACCGCCTGAAAAAGCTGCAAGATAATCGACGCGCTGATGTAGGGCATAATCCCAAGCGCGAAGATCGTCGCTTTTGAGAGGTTCCCGCCGGCGAACAGGTCGTACAGGCCCAGTACTGTGCCGCGTTGTCGCGCGAAAAACTCAGTGAGCACCGACGCGTCCACTCCAGGACTTGTGATGTGCCCACCGATTCGATACACAACGAGCAAAGCAAGCGTGAAAATCACACGCCGCTTTAACTCGGGAATCTTAAAAATCTCTTGAAGCTTTGAAATCATCTGTCAAAGGGCTGTGCCGCACTTCCTCGTGCTGAGCGATCAATCGATGATCTGCACCTTACCGCCCGCCTTTTCTACGATCTTCCTCGCTTTTTTGCTACAGGCGTGTACGATCACTTTTAAAGGTTTGTTGAGTTCGCCTCCGCCCAATAGCTTGACGGGGCGATTCAAATTCTTGATGATACCCTTGTCCATAAGCGCTTCGGGATTTACCTCGGCGTTCGGGTCGAAACGGTGCAGTTCGTGAACGTTTACCGGCTGACGTTCGACACGGAAGATGTTCGTAAATCCGCGTTTGGGCAGACGCCGCTGAATAGGCATCTGTCCGCCTTCGAACCACGCGGGGGTGCTGGCACCTGAGCGCGATTTCTGTCCATTTTCCCCACGGCCACACGTACCGCCGCTCCCCGAACCGGGACCGCAGCCGACCCGTTTGCGCTTTTTCTTCGCCCCCTTTGCGGGCTTTAGTCGTCCTACCCTCAAGTTTTCGGGCGCGTTTGTCTCTGAGCTCATTAGAGTTAGACCTCTTCCACTACTACGAGGTGACGGACCTGGTAGAGCATACCCCTGATCTGGGGCGTGTCCGTTTTCTCCAGCGTCTCATGCATTCGATGAAAACCAAGGGCTTCCATCGTCCGCCTATGCTTCGGCTTCGTTCCGATCAGGCTCTTCACCTGCGTTATTTTCAGTTTCTTCGCCATTTTTGCCTTCTATACCGAATAGATCGTTGATCGATATGCCGCGCCGGCGGGCAACATCCTTCGCGCTCTCCAACTGTCGCAATCCTTCCATCGCCGCTTTCACGACGTTGTGAGGATTGTTCGAACCGACAGACTTCGCAAGAATGTCGCGAATACCGGCCGACTCCATCACGGCACGGACGGGGCCGCCGGCGATCACGCCGGTCCCCGGCGACGCAGGCTTCAAAATCACCTTGCCGGCGCCGAACTTGCCATTGACGGTGTACGGAATCGTGCCGCCCACCATCGGAACACGGATCATCGAATGCTTCGCCACTTCGGAAGCTTTGCGAATCGCGTCGGTGATCTCGTTTGCTTTTCCGAGACCGATACCGACTTGTCCCAGTCCATCACCCACGGTCACCAGCGCATTGAAGCTGAACCTACGTCCGCCCTTGACCACTTTGGCGACACGGTTGACGTGAACGGTCGATTCGATGTACTCGGGACCTTCGGGCTTACTCCTGAATCCGCGTCTCCCGCGGTGATCGTCTCTTGGTCTGGCCATACGTTATGCCTTTCCCGCTTAGCTCCTCGTTGAGTTAAAACTCGAGGCCGCCCTCGCGCATTGCCTTTGCGAGCGCGGCCACGCGGCCGTGGTAGAGATACCCGCCGCGGTCGAAGCGGATCGCGGTGATTCCTTTCTCCTTGGCCGCCTTTGCGACCAATGTCCCGACTTCGCGAGCCTGAAGGATCTTCGCTCCCTCGGCCTTCGGCTTTTTGCCGCCTTTTTTCTTGCCCTTCTTGCCTTTTTGGCCCTCGGCGTCTGATTTACCAGCCGGTTCCTCGGCCGCAGGTGTCGCCTTCGGAACATCTATTTTGAGACTAGAAACTGCCGCCAAAGTTTTCCCTTGTTCGTCGTCAATGATCTGAGCGTAAATGTGCGTGTTGCTCCGGAAAACACACACGCGCGGACGCCCAGCCGTACCGACGAGTTTTCGGCGAACGTGCAGGTGGCGTCTCTTTCTCTTGTGTTCCTTGGGATTTTTTGCTTTTTTTCTCATTTCAGTCTAACCTCTAGCTTCCGCTGACCGCCGTCTTACCGGCCTTCCGACGAATGACCTCGCCAACGTACCGAATGCCTTTGCCTTTGTACGGCTCCGGCCGGCGGAAGCCACGAATCTCGGCGGCCGCTTGACCGACTTTGTCCTTCTCGATTCCCAGGATTTTGATCTTCGTTTGCTCGGGCACCTCGATCGTCAGTCCGTCTGGTACCGGATAGTGAATCGGGTGCGAGTACCCGAGCTGCATGACGAGTTCCTTACCTTTGAGTTCGGCGCGGTAACCAATTCCGACGATCTCGAGGCTTTTGCTGAAACCCTCCGATACGCCTACGACCATGTTGTTCAACAGCGCCCGGGTCAGACCGTGCATCTCACGATGGAACCGAGACTCTGTAGACCTCGTTATGTTGATCACGTCGCCATCCTGCTTGATTTCGCATGCCGACGGCAGTTCCTTGGTGATCGTGCCCTTCGGCCCTTTGACCGTGGCCGATGCGCCTTCGATCGACACTGTGACTCCCGAGGGAACATTTATTGGTTTTAATCCAACTCGTGACATATCCGTGTACCGTCCGTCCGTGTATTCGATTCGATCGCCCGCGGATCACCAAATCTCACAAAGAATTTCTCCGCCAATTCCGCGCTTCCGACATTCGACATCCGGCAAGATGCCTTGGGATGTAGACACAATCGCCATCCCATACCCGCCCAGAACTCGCGGAAGTCTCTTGCGGGGTCGGTAAACCCTACGACTCGGCTTACTCACCCGTTTCATCCCACTGATCACGCTGGCGTTGTCCTTGGTGTACCGAATGTACAAACGCAATACGCCCTGGCGGTTGTCCTCGATGTACTTAACGGCTCCCAAAAAGCCCCCACCGAGAAGGACTTTGCTGATTTCCGCCTTGACGCGCGAGGCAGGGACGTCGACGTATTTGTGATTGGCCCGCGCCGCATTGCGGAGACGAGTGAGATAATCCGAAATCGGATCGGTCATTGCCACGGCAATTGCTCCCTTTTATTCTGTTCCATTCCTAAAGATCCCATTACACCCTTACCTAGTTCACAAGCGCCGGTCTATTGACCAGTATTACCGGCCGCTTCACCAGCTCGCCTTTGTGATTCCCGGGATTTCGCCCTGAAGCGCCAGCTCGCGAAAACAAATGCGGCAGATTCCAAACTTGCGCAGGTACGCCCGGGACCGACCGCACCGGTTACACCGGGTATACGCCCTGACCTTGAATTTCGCTGGCCGTTTTGATTTTGCTATCCAGGATTTTTTAGCCACCGTGTCCTCTATTGTTGGTGCCTCAACTAGTCTTGCGAAACGGCATGTCTAGATACGTCAGTAGCGCAAGGGCTTGTTCGTCGGTCTTGGCCGTCGTTACGATTGTGATGTCCATGCCCATCATTTGCATTATCCTGTCGTAGTCGATCTCCGGAAAAATAATGTGCTCCTTGACCCCCAACGTATAGTTGCCGTGACCGTCGAAGCTTTTGTTTGGCACGCCGCGAAAATCGCGAATACGCGGAATCGAGACGTTAACCAGTCTGTCATAAAACTCATACATTCTGTCGCCACGAAGCGTGACTTTGCACCCAATAGGCATGCTTTCACGCAATTTGAAAGACGCTACCGAAATTCTCGCCCGGCAGAGCTTGGGCTTTTGGCCGGTGATGGTCGCCAAGTCTTCCATCGCCGCATCGAGCAGTTTCGAATTCTGGATCGCACCGCCAACTCCCATATTGATCACGATCTTCTCCAATCGCGGTACTTCCATTATGTTTTTTAAACCGAACTGCTTCTGTAAAGCGTCAACAACTTCTTTATTGTATTTTTCTTTAATTCGAATCATGTCCTATCGCTCCAGTTCGCGCGAGAGATTACTCGTTGGTAGCTAACATCTCGTTGCAGGACCTGCACACCCGCACTTTTGCTCCGTCGGAAAGCATGCCCACACCGGTGCGCGACGGCTTACCGCACTTAGGGCAAACGAGCAGCACGTTTGAGACGTGAATAGGCGCTTCTTTTTCGATGATTCCACCCTGGTCCTGTTGGGACCGCGGTCGTGTATGTCTTTTTATTAGTTGGACCTTTTCGATGATGATACGGTTGGTCTTTGGGAAAACTTTGAGCACTTTCCCTACTTTGCCCTTGTGGTTACCCGAGATAACCTTGACTGTGTCGTTTTTGATTATGTTCATCATGACCGTACCCCATTTCCACCTGTAGCGATTCGATTTATATAACTTCCGGCGCCAATGAAATGATCTTCATGAACCGTTTTTCACGGAGTTCGCGTGCGACGGGCCCAAATATGCGTGTCCCCACGGGCTCTTTCGCATCGTTTATGATCACCGCAGCGTTTTCGTCAAACCGGATGTAACTCCCGTCTATTCTTCGAATCTCCTTCTTCGTCCTCACCACGACCGCTTTGGCTACCTGCCCTTTCTTTACCAGTCCACCTGGCATCGCAACCTTAACCGAAACCGAGATGACGTCGCCGATACGAGCATATTTCTTTCTGGTGCCGCCAAGCACACGGATGCAAAGCAGGCTTTTAGCGCCCGAGTTATCCGCCACTTTAAGTATCGTTTCCTGCCTTATCATCTCAACAACCTTTGTTTTTGCCGAATCCCGCATCCGGTTTGGCCAGGATTAAGCTGCAAACGCCGAGGGTTCGTCAGTTTCAATCCGGGCGCGCTATGCGGCCGCATAGCACTATTTTGCTCTTACCAAAACCTCGATCAAACGCCAGCGCTTGGTCTTGCTAAGAGGTCGGGTCGCCGTTATGGACACCTTATCACCGACGTTGCACGTGTTCTCCGGGTCGTGGGCTTTGAGTATCGTGGTGCGCTTGATGTATTTCCCGTACGCCCTGTGCTTCACCAGCCGTTCGACCGCCACAACGATGGTCTTGTCCATCTTGTTGCTCTCCACCATGCCAACGAACGTTTTTCTTACGTTTCTCGAATTCTCCATGTTATTCGCTCAACCTTCCAGCGGCTTACCCGTTCGTTTGTCCGAGCACCTCGCCCGGCTTGGCTCCCAACATTTTATCCCTCAGAATCGATTTCGCCCTAGCTACGTCACGGCGCAGATGCCGCACCTGAACTGGGTTATCGAGCTGCCGCATCGCCAGTTTGATCCGCAGATTTACCAGTTCGTCGATCAACGAGTCGTGATGGATCTGAAGCTCTTCGAGCGTCATTTCTCTCATATCGTGCGCTTTCATCGATCAATCCTCCAACACGTTGCGCTGGACAAATTTCGTCTTGAGCGGCAGCTTGGCAGACGCCAGTTGCATCGCACGCCGAGCCAAGTCGACAGGCACGCCTTCCAACTCGAAAAGGATGCGGCCCGGCTTGACCACGGCCACCCAGTATTCGGGTGCACCCTTGCCTTTACCCATCCGTGTCTCCGCCGGCTTTACCGTTACAGGCTTGTCAGGGAAAACCCGGATCCACAGCTTGCCCGCACGCTTGATGTGACGCATGATCGCAATACGCGCCGCTTCAATCTGTCGGTTTGTCAGCCAGTGAGGTTCCATCGCCTTCATGGCGTACTCGCCGAAAGTGATCTTCGACCCTCTCGTCGCATGCCCGCACATTCTCCCGCGCTGTTGCTTGCGGTGCTTAACTCGTTTTGGCATTAACACGGCTTACTTACCCCCTTCGCCCGCGGCGAGCGAACGTCGGAACTCTTCGGGAAATATCTCGCCCTTGTAGATCCAGACCTTCACCCCAACGCAGCCGAAAGTCGTGTGCGCCGTCGCCCTGGCAAAATCGATATTGGCCCTCAGCGTGTGCAACGGAACGCGCCCCTCGTGGTATCCTTCTCTCCGCGCCATTTCGGCGCCGCCGAGGCGACCCGAACATTGAACCCGGATCCCCAGGGCACCCATCCGCATAGCCGATGCGATGGTCTTCTTCATCGCGCGGCGGAACGACACACGTTGCGTCAGCTGCATAGCGATGTGTTCGCCCACCAGCTGCGCATTCAGTTCGGGTTTCTTGACGTCCTTGATGTTGATCTGTACTTCTTTGCCCGAGAGGTGTTTGAGCTCGTCGCGGAGCATGTCGACCTCTGCGCCCTTCCGTCCGATGACCATACCCGGCCGTGCCGTAAAGATGTTGACGATCGCCTTTCCGCCGGAGCGCTCGATCTCGATCTTCGCCACGCCCGCCTTGAACAGACGCTTTTTGACATAGCGGCGAATCTTGATGTCCTCATCCAGCCAAGCGGCGTACTCTTTGCTCGAAAACCACCGGGAGTCCCACGTGCGGTTGATTCCGAGCCTCAGGCCGATGGGGTTGGTCTTCTGACCCATTAGACGCTCCTCCGATTTTTACTCATCAGATTCCTCCAGAAGAGAAACGACGACTTTGATATGGCTGCTCCGTTTGCGGATCCGGTAGGCGCGACCCTGGGCGCGAGGACGGATCCGGTATAGGGTTCGACCCTCGTCGACCAGGATAGATTTGACAATCATGTCCTCGGCGTCTGTCGCTCCACCCTTCTTATTGACCATGTTGTGCATCGCCGACCTGATCGTCTTGCTCATTGAGACTGCAGCGGCACGATTGGTGAACTTGAGAATCTCGAGGGCCTGCTCGACGTTTTCCCCGCGAACCAAGTCCGCAACCTGCCGGACCTTTCGCGCTGGATAGCCCACGTGTCTCGCTATGGCGAATGCTTCCATGGATCTTCGACCTTTCCTTGTACCTTTCGTCGTAATCTCGAACGATCACCGCAATGATGCCATCGCTCGATTGGCAAATTACTTCTTGCCTTTTCCGCCAGCCTTGCTGGTGTGCCCGCGATACGTGCGCGTCAGCGAAAACTCACCGACCTTGTGGCCGACCATGTTTTCGCTGATATAAATGGGAATAAACTGTTTCCCGTTGTGCACAGCCAGCGTGTGTCCGACCATCTCCGGCGTTATCGTCGACCGCCGCGCCCAAGTCTTAATGACCCTTTTCCCCCCCAATTTGTTCATATCGAGGATTTTCTTGAGCAATTTTTGGTCGATGAACGGACCCTTCTTCAGGCTTCTCGACATAATGGATTACCTCAGTATCGGCGTTACTTTTTCTTCTGCCGCCGGCGTACGATGAACTTATCGCTCGGCTTGTGTTTTTTGCGCGTTTTGTATCCCTTGGTGGGCTTGCCCCACGGTGTTACGGGGTGCCGCCCCCCGCTGGTCTTGCCTTCGCCGCCTCCGAGCGGATGGTCGATTGGGTTCATCGCTACACCGCGAACTTTAGGCCGCCGTCCCATCCACCGCGTCTTGCCGGCCTTGCCCCATACGACGTTTTCGTGGTCGAGATTGCCGACTTGACCGATCGTCGCATAGCATTCCCTACGAACCATTCGGGTCTCCCCCGATGGCAGCCTGACGGTGGCCATGTCGCCATCTTTCGCCATCAACTGGGCGAAAGAACCTGCCGACCTCGCCATTTGGCCTCCGCGTCCGGGAATCATTTCAATGTTATGCACCATCGAACCAAGGGGAATCCGATCCAACGGCAGGGCGTTGCCCGCTTTGATGTCGGCGTCCGGTCCGGACACAACCGTGTCTCCCACTTTCAGCTCGTTGGGCGCCAGTATGTAGCGCTTGTCACCGTCGACGTAGTGCAGCAAGGCGATCCTTGCAGAGCGACTGGGATCGTATTCGATCGTTGCCACTTTGGCGGGCACACCTTGCTTCTTACGCTTGAAGTCGACTACACGGTAGCGCTGCTTGTGTCCGCCGCCGCGACGCCGCATGGTGATGCGGCCTTTGTTGTTGCGACCGCCCGTTTTTTTCAACGGTTCGAGCAGCGACTTCTCTGGCGTTTTTCTCGTGATGTCGGAAAAATCAGAGACGGTCCGATACCGTTGCGTCGGTGTTATAGGTTTGAATTTCTTGATTCCCATTATATTCCTCTACGGCATACTCTTTGCGCGAGCTCGATGCGCCGCCGTGTTAGACAACTTCGAATAAGTCGATCTTGTCGCCTTCCGCAAGTGTCACATACGCCTTTTTCCAATTTGGCCGGTATCCCTCGAACCGTCCTTTCCGGTTCATCACAACGGATCTTTTGCCCCGAATCACCGCTGTTCTAACGTCTTTGACCTTGACCTCGAACAACTCCTCTACCGCCTTTTTGATCTGGCGCTTGTTGGCCTTGACCTCAACCCGGAACACATACCGGTTGAAATCTTCCTTTAGCGCGGTGCTCTTTTCAGTTACGACCGGCTTCTGAATGATCAAACGAATGTCTCTGCCCCTCATGACGCGAACACCTCTTCCATTCTTTCGACGGCGCTGGCTGTCAGCACGATCTTGTCGGCCCACATAACGTCGTAAGTGCTGACCATGTTGGCTTGCATCATTTTGACGCGGGGTATATTTCGTGCCGATTTTATGGTTGCCTCGTTTGGCCGATCGACAACGAACAGCGTCTTTTTGCCGGCAACGTCGATGTTCGCAAGAATTCCGGCGAATTCTTTTGTCTTGGGCTCGGTCATTTCGAGCGCCTTTATCACAACGATATCGCCGTCTTTGGCCCGGCTGGAAAGCGACGAAACGAGCGCTAGCCGTTTGACTTTCTTGGGCAGTTTTCTGCTGTAATCCCTGGGGTGAGGTCCGAACACCACACCGCCGCCGCGAAACACCGGCGAGCTGGTCGTACCCGCGCGGGCGCGCCCCGTGCCTTTTTGGCGGTAAGGTTTGTGCCCGCCGCCCCTGACGTCGGAACGTTCCTTGGTGGACGCTGTGCCTTGACGCTGATTGGCAAGGTAAGTGACCACCGCCTCGTGGATCACGTTCTTGTTGACTTCGCCGCCAAACAGCTTCTCCGGCAATTCCATCTTGCCGGATTCGGTGCCGTCTTTTTCGTATACTATTGCCGTCGCCATGATAATCTTCAGACTCTCGAGTATTGACTATGCCGTTCTGACGAACACGATTTCGTTGTTGGCCCCGGGCACTGCGCCTTTGACAAAGATCAAGTTGTTCTCCGCATCAATTTGAACTACGGGGAGGTTTTTGACCGTCCGAGTTTTGCCGCCCATGCGACCTGGCAACCGCTTGCCCTTGAAAATCCTGGCGGGCGTGGCGCACTGCCCTACGGATCCCGGTTCGCGGTTCGACTTGTTGCCATGCGTCCGGCGACCGATACGGAAACCGTGGCGTTTAACCGTTCCGGCGAAGCCGCGGCCTTTCGATGTCCCCGTAACGTGAACCTTGTCGATCCCCTCGAACACTTTGACGTCGAGCGCATCCCCGACGTTGTACTCACTGGCATCGTCCACGCGTACCTCACGCAAGATCCGTTGGGGCTTCACATTCGCCTTTTTGAAATGTCCTTTCATCGGGCTGGTCACTCGCGACTCTTTGGCGTCGACAAAACCGATCTGAATGGCGGAGTAGCCTTCCTTATCCGATGTCTTGACCTGTACTATGGGACACGGACCCGCTTCGATGACGGTCACCGGCGATATTCTGCCTGATTCCTCGAATAGCTGCGTCATCCCGATCTTTTTACCAATGAGTAGAGCCATCTTTAATTTCCTCTTCTTTACTGCACGAGCGCCCGATCACGAACTCCTAGTGATTCCCTTGCGATCAGGTCTTGATTTCGATATCAACCCCCGCAGGCAAGACCAGCTTTGTCAGATCGTCGATCGTCTGTTGCGTCGTGTGCGTCAGGTCGATCAGCCGCTTGTGAATTCGCATCTCGAACTGTTCACGAGATTTCTTGTTCACGTGCGGCGACCGAAGAACTGTGTAAACGGAGCGCCGCGTTGGTAACGGGATCGGTCCGATCACACGAGCGCCAGTACGCCTCGCTGTTCTGACGATGTCGTCAGTCGTACGGTCGAGCATCGCGTGTTCGTACGCTTTGAGTTTGATTCTAATTCTCTGGCCTTCCACCTGAATATACCTCTCGTCTTTATTCGATGATCTCGGTGACGACACCGGCGCCCAC
>CBDVBX010000042.1:0-19068 GCA_965372335.1 uncultured bacterium
AGCCCGTGGCGTGCAAAACTCCACGAGGTGATCTTCGAGGCCGACACACCCGCCGGCAAGACCTTCGACATCATCCTCATTATGTGTATCATCGCCAGCGTGGTCGCGGTGATGCTGGAGAGCGTCGCGCCGATTCGCGCGCAGTACGGGCACTTCCTGGATGCCGTCGAGTGGTTCTTCACCATCCTCTTCACCGTCGAATATATCCTTCGTCTCGCATGCGTTGGCCGGCCGATCAAATATGCTACCAGTTTCTTCGGAATCGTCGACTTGCTCGCCGTCCTGCCCACCTATCTCGATCTGTTCTTTCCCGGTACCGGATTCTTGTTCGTCATCCGTATTCTACGTCTGTTACGAATCTTTCGCGTGTTGAAGCTGGTGCCGTATGTCATAGAGGCCAATACGCTGCTCATGGCGCTGCGGGCCAGCCGGCGCAAGATAACCGTGTTCTTGTTCGCCGTACTCACCATCGTCGTAATTATGGGCTCACTGATGTATGTCATCGAGGGCGAGTCGCGGGGGTTTACCAGCATTCCGAGGAGCATCTACTGGGCGATCGTCACGCTTACCACCGTCGGCTACGGCGACCTTTCGCCATCGACCGCAGTGGGGCAGGCGATAGCGGCGATTCTGATGATACTCGGTTACAGTCTCATCGTTGTACCGACCGGTATCGTGTCGGCCGAATTCACCTTGACCCATCGGGGCCCAGTCACGACACAAAGTTGCCCGGAATGCAGCGCCGAAGGCCACGCCGCCGACGCCACGTACTGCAAGCACTGCGGCTCGCAACTCAACCCGTAAACCCAGTACTTCGCGGCCGATGGCCGGCGCGAGCCCCAGTTTTCTCAAAAGCGCTGGCGCTGTTGCCCACCCATCGGTTATGCTCGTGGCCCATTTCAAAAACACTAAGGAGCACTCATGTCCAATACATACAAAAAGATAGAGCTGACCGGCACCTCCGGCTCCAGCGTCGAGGAGGCTGTATCGGCCGCCCTCAAGAAGGCCTCCGAATCCGTTCGCAATATGCGCTGGTTCGAGATCACCGAGATCCGCGGTGCGATCGACGGCGACAAAGTGTCGGAGTGGCAGGTAACACTGAAAGTCGGTTTTACCGTCGATTAGAGGACCGATCGGTCCGTTCCTCCAGCAGGGTTACCCCCCCTCTGAGAAAAAACTTGCGCTATCGGCATAGTGGTTGCACTTTATCCGCAACGGAAGACACACATTTATCGTCTCCCACTCGGCCGGCTCCGGCCCAAAGCAACAGAAAATCCTGTAATCAAAGAGCTTCATGACATCTGAGCGCCATCTTACCTACGTCGGACACGCGACTGTTCTCATCGAAATGGACGGCGTGCGGCTGCTTACCGATCCGATTCTGCGAAATCGGGTGAGCGGTATCCGCCGTCAGAGCCGGCCGGTGCACCCCGCCTGGCAACGGGACCTGGACGCCGTGCTGATTTCGCACCTCCACCTCGACCACCTCGACCTGCCGTCGATGCGGATGCTGGACCGAGACATCCACCTCATCGCGCCCGCCGGCACCGCCGACGTCCTACACGGCGAGGGTTTTAGCAATATCGAGGAAATCCGGATCGCGGATTCCACGAAAGTCGGTCCGGTAAAAGTCACGGCGACCTACGCGCACCATCAAGGCGGGCGCTATCCGTTCGGGCCCTCGGCCGACTGCGTGGGGTACCTCATCAGCGGCACGTCATCCGTATACTTTGCCGGTGACACCGACATTTTTCCCGAGATGGCCGACCTGGAGCCCAACCTCGACGTGGCGCTACTGCCCGTCTGGGGGTGGGGTCCGACGCTTGGTGACGACCACATGAGTCCACGCAAGGCGGCCGAATCGCTCACGCTTCTGCGACCCCGGATGGCGGTGCCGATTCACTGGGGAACATTTGCGCCGATCGGCATGGGCTGGATGCAACCACGATTCCTCACCGATCCGCCGCACCACTTCAAGGATCACGCCACTGACGTCGCTCCCGAGGTCGACGTGCACATCGTAGACCCTGGCAATTTCGTCAGTTTCGAGTAGTATCTCTGTGTGATTCCGCTCTCCGGTTATTCCGTCCTCCACTTGCTGCGGCGGGTGGTGTTCGTGTGGGCCGTCGAGGTGCTTGGACTTTGGCTCCTGTCCAGGGTGCTGCCCGGTCTGGAAGTCCAAAACGTACCGACAGCCGCGTGGGCCGTCGTGGTGATCGCGCTTTTGAACGCGTTGGTACGCCCGCTAATCATTCTACTCACGCTTCCATTTACCGTTCTATCTTTCGGTTTCTTCATCCTGGTGTTGAACGCATTTATCCTCGTGATCGCCGGGCGCATCGTCGAGGGCCTGGTCATCTCCGATCTGTTGACCGCTATGGTGGCGGCGTTCGGACTCTCCGTGATCAACACCTTTATCACCAGCATTTTTTCGCTGAATGACGAAGACTCGGTGTACCGTAACATCGTTCGGCGAATAGCGCGGCGCGCAGCGCCAAGCGACGAGCACTTGCCCCCCGGCTTGATCGTGATCGAGATCGACGGTCTGTCGGTCCCCGTGTTCGAAGCGGCCCTGAGCCGTGGTTATATGCCCACGCTGGAACGCTGGCTCCGGCGCGGCAGCCACAAGGTGACGGGATGGGACTGTGGTCTCCCGTCGCAGTCATCGTCGAGTCAGGCCGGCATTCTCTGCGGCAATAACTTCGACATCCCCGCCTTCCGCTGGTACGAAAAAGAATCCGGCCGGCTGATGGTGTCGAACAAACCCAGCGACGCCGCCGAGATCGAGCGGCGCGTGTCGAGCGGCGAGGGGTTACTTCGCGACGGCGGCTACAGCGTGGGAAACCTCATTTCTGGTGACGCGTCGAAAAGCGTCCTCACGTTGAGTAAGATGTTCGACCCAGCGCGCTTTGGTCGTCAGGGGTACAGTGGGTTTTTCCTCTACCTGGTAAATCCCTATCATTTCACCCGGGCACTGGTGCTCTCGCTTCGTGAGGTCTTGGTGGAACTGTGGCAGGGCGCACGCCAACGGCTGCTGGGAGTCCAGCCGCGGGTACCGCGCGGGGGCAGTTTTTTGCTGCTGCGGGCGGTGTCCACCGCTTTCCTCCGCGAAGTAAGCGCTTCGCTTCTGATGGCCGAGATGTTCGCCGGCACTCCGGTGGCGTACGTCACGCTGGTCGGTTACGACGTGGTCGCCCACCACGCCGGCCCGGCGCGCCGCGACGCCATGCACCATCTGCGCGATGTCGACCGCGAGATCGCCTTGTTGGCCAGGGCGGCCGAAGACTCGCCGCGCCCTTACTATTTTGTCGTCCTTTCCGACCACGGCCAGAGCTTTGGCGCGACGTTCAAACAACGCTACGGGTCGACGCTGGAACAGTTTGTACAGTCGCTTTTGTCGGGTGACCAAAAAGTCCGCGCGTACGTGGGCTCGGACGAAGGTTGGGGGCACCTCAACGCCCTGTTGTCGGAAGCTGCAAAACACCAAGGCATGACGGGACGCGCGGTGCGCCGGATGCTCCGCCGCCGCACCCGGGACGGTTACATCGATTTGGAACCGCCTTTGGACGACCGATCCGACGCCGGGGAGCCGCGCGCTTCGGGCAACGTCGTCGTGTGCGCATCGGGAAACCTCGGGCTGATCTACTTTGCTGACCGGCCGGAACGGGTTTCGTTTGAAAAAATGGCCGTGGACTACCCCGGTCTTATCGAGGGCCTGGTCGGCCACCCCGGAGTGGGATTTGTGCTCGCATACTCGGAGCAGCACGGCCCGCTGGTGTTGGGCAGAAACGGGATCCGGTATCTCGGCGACGATCGGATAGAGGGCGAAGATCCGCTGGCGAATTTCGGTAAACGGGCGGCCGATCATTTGCGTCGATTCGACACCTACCCCCACGTCGGGGACCTGGTCGTCAACAGCATGTGCGACCCGCTCACCGGCGAGGTGGCGGCATTCGAGGAGATGATCGGCTCGCACGGCGGCTTGGGCGGGCCGCAGACCGAGCCGTTTCTCGTCTACCCCGCCGCATGGGGTGACGACGACCTGCAGATCGATAACGCCACCGAGGTGTACTGGTTGCTCCGGCGGTGGTTGCAGAAACTCTCCTGAATCCGACCACGCGTCACCGGCCGTGCGGTATCGCCGCACAACTCATTGTAAAAATGGAAGATAGGCCAAACGGGGTTGAATCTCGCCGTTTGATGTGACACCATCTGGTTTCTCGGCAACTTCGAAATGGGTTTAGTTTTAAGCGGAAGGGTGTTGGTTGAATGGGATCGTCGGTCATTGCCGTTCTATCCGTCGGGCTCCTGGTCGGCGCCGCCGTCGTATTGGTGGCACTCGTGCGGTTAACGGGTAAGAAATGGGTATGGAGTCTCTTCGGCGCCGCCGTATTGGTGTTGACGGTTGCCCGCGTCGTCGCCATAGCGCGCGGTTCGCTCGAACCCATGACCGAGGTGACCTACCTTCTGATTTCGATTTTATTGTTGGTCGGTTTCTACCTCATACAACCTCTTTGCCGCGATTTCCACTCCTCGATGGCCCGATTGAATTCTGCCCAAAATGAGCTCGACACCGTACGCGAGCGCCTGGGTTACGTTTTGGGTGGGGCACCCATAGTCGCTTTCTCCGTCAACAAGGATGGCATTTTCACGATGTCGGAAGGCCGAGGGCTGGAAGCGCTGGGGCTCAAGCCCGGCGAAGTCGTCGGCCGTTCAGCATTCGAGGTATACAAAGACAATCCCAATATCATCAGGGATATCCGCCGCGGGCTTGCCGGCGAAGATGTTACCGCCTCGGCCGACGTGGTCGATCTCACCTTCGAGACTCACTACACACCGATGCGCGACGACAGAGGCAACGTCGTGGGCGTTTTTGGCGTGGCGGCCGACGTGAGTCGGCGCAAACGCAGTGAAACCCAGTTGCGTGCTACCAAAGAACGGTTTCGCACGTTGGTCGAAACGACCAGCGATTGGGTGTGGGAGATCGACTCCGACGCCGTGTATACGTACGCCAGCCCCAAGGTGAAGGATCTGTTGGGGTACGAACCCGACGAGTTGATCGGCAAGACACCCTTCGAAATAATACCTCCAGAGGACGCCGAACGGACGAGCGAAGAATTCTGGGGATACGCGCGCGAAAGAGTTCCGTTTCAGAATCTGGTCAAAGTGTGCCTGCACAAGGACGGCCGCGATGTTGTTCTCGAGACCAGCGGTGTGCCGGTGTTCGACGACGACGGCCACCTGATCGGATACCGCGGCATCGACCGGGATATCACCGCGCGAACGATGGCGGAAGAGGCGCTACGCGCCAGCGAGAGCCGGCTAAATCTGGCCCTGGTCGGCGCGAACATGGGCACGTGGGACTGGGACATTCAGACCAATCGGGTGACCTGGTCGGCGAAGGTCGAAGAGCTCTTTGGAATGGAGAGGGGTGCGTTCGACGGAACGTACGAGACATACTCAGGGCTCATCCACCCTGAAGACAGAGACAACGTGCGGTTTGCCATCAACACGGCCCTGGAAGGCAAGATCTCTCCCTACCGCGTGCGGCACCGGTCCATTAGACCGGACGGCGAAATCCGTTGGCTGGAAGCGATCGGCCGGGTAGTTCGGGACGACGCGGGCACGCCTGAGCGTATGATTGGTGTCATCACCGACGTCACCGACCGAGAACTGGCCAATATGCAGTTGCGGCGGGAGAAGGAAGCGGCCAAAATGTACCTCGACATCGTGGGCACGATCATGGTTGCTTTGAATAAAGACGGGACGGTCCAGCTAATCAACCGAAAAGGGTGTGAGATACTCGGTTACGAAGAGCAAGAAATCATCGGCAAAAATTGGTTCGAGAACTTCCTGCCGGAAGGCATTCGCGCAGAAGTCGGCGCCGCGTTCAAAAGAATCCTCGACGGCGAACTCGAACCGGTGGAGTACTACGAGAACCCCGTCCTGGCGCGATCGGGTGAAGAACGGCTGATCGCCTGGCACAACACGGTGATCAAGGACGACGACGGCGAATGGGTCGGCACGTTGAGTTCCGGTGGCGACATCACCGACAAGCGTCGCGCCGAGCAGGCGAAGCAGGAACTGGAAGACCAGCTCCGACATTCGCAGCGGATGGAAACGATCGGAACTCTGGCCGGCGGTATTGCTCACGACTTCAACAATATCCTCTCGCCCATTCTGGGTTACGTCGACATGGCGATGGAAGACGTTGCTGAAGACAGCTCGGTCTACGACTATCTTGAACAGGTCATTAAAGCCACGCGTCGAGCCAAGGAACTGGTCGAACAGATCTTGCTGTTCAGCAAGAACGCCGATCGGGACGCCAGCCCCATCCATATGCATTTGATCATCAGAGAAGCGCTCAAGCTCGTGCGCGCGTCACTGCCCACAACCATCGAAATCCAGCAAAACATCAACACCGACGCGGGTATTGTCGTTGCTAACGCTGCTCAGATACACCAGGTACTGGTCAACCTGTGCGCCAACGCCGCGCACGCGATGCGCGACAGCGGCGGCATTCTTCGGGTGTCGCTCGAACCGGTCGATGTAGACGAGGCTCTGGCCGAGGAACACACGGCTATCCAACCGGGGCCGTACGCACGGCTCACGGTGAGCGACACGGGTCGGGGTATGGACGAAGAGACTTTGTCGCGTGTGTTCGAACCGTTTTTCACGACGAAGGACGTCGGCGAAGGCACCGGGCTGGGTCTTTCGGTGGTGCACGGTATCGTCACCAGTCACAACGGTGAAATCACCCTAGCCAGCGTACCCGAAAAGGGAACGACCGCTACGGTGTACTTTCCGCACAGCGAAAACGTATTGGAATCGGACGAAGAAGAGAGTCTGACCGATGTCGAGGGCACCGAACACGTGCTCTTCGTAGACGACGAGCCCGTCATACTGGATCTCGGCAGGCGCATGTTGGAACGACTCGGCTACCGGGTAACGACAGCGTCGAACGGGGATGAAGCCGTTAGAATTATCACCGCAAATCCCGCCGCATTCGACATAGTCGTATCCGATCAGACGATGCCGCGCAAGACAGGCCTGATTCTTGCCGAGGAAATCCGATGGATTCGCCGTGATCTGCCGGTGATACTGATGACGGGTTTCAGCGACAAAATAACGCCGGAGAATTTGGCGGAGTTGGACGTATCCAGTCTGGTGATGAAACCGTTGATGGGCAGAAAACTGGGCGCAACGATACGTCAGGTCCTTGATGGGTAAATACCTTGTCCGTGGAGGAAAGTGATGGGCCGCATAATGATCGTCGAGGACGACTCCGCTGTCCGGGAGTTGCTCAGGAAGCTACTCGAACGCGCCGGTCACGACGTGTTGGACGCCGCCAACGGGAAGGAGGCGCTGTCGCTTTTCAAGACCAACCCCGCTGAATTGATCATCACCAACATCCTCATGCCGGAAAAAGAGGGACTGGAAACGATCCAGGAACTCCGCCGTGAAGACGCCGACATCAAAATCATTGCGATATCCGGCGGCGGGCAGATCGGGCCCGCGGACTACCTCGAGATCGCCCGACGGTTCGGGGCGATGCGCACGTTTTCCAAGCCGTTCGACCGCAAGGCCTTATTGAATGCGGTGGATGAGCTCCTCGACTGATCCAAACCCGGCGGAGCGTGGACGGGGACGGGTTGGAGGGCGGTCCGGCCAGAGGTCCGACGATAACCGCCGAAGGGCTTTTTTGGGCTAAAACGATTAGCTGGCTTGATTTTCCACTATTTTCGGGTTAGAATTCCTAGAAGGTCTACCGCCGCATCCAGGCCCGATCCTACAAAAGAATACCTGAAAGATTCTATTTATAGCGTAAAGTCGCTTTACACATTTCCATCCCCAGGGAGGGTGAGGAATACATTATGGAACGCAAACAGGTGAGCATCGAGGGCAATGAGGCAGCCGCGCACATTGCCTACCGCACCAACGAAGTGATCGCCATCTATCCGATCACTCCGTCTTCGCCCATGGGTGAGTTCTCCGACGCTTGGAGTGCCGCGGGCGTAAAAAACATATGGGGGAGCGTGCCCGACGTTGTCGAAATGCAATCCGAGGGCGGCGCGGCAGGGGCAGTTCACGGTTCGCTCCAGGCGGGGTCATTGACCACGACGTTCACGGCGAGCCAGGGACTCCTGCTGATGATCCCGAATATGTACAAGATCGCCGGCGAACTGACACCCGCTGTTTTTCACATCGCCGCCAGGTCGCTATCCTGCCAGGCACTGTCGATTTTTGGCGACCACAGCGACGTGATGGCGTGTCGCGCGACTGGCTGGTCCATGTTGTTCTCGAACTCGGTCCAGGAGATCATGGATCTCGCGCTGATCTCTCAGACCGCCACGTTGGAGTCGCGTGTTCCGTTTCTTCACGTGTTCGACGGCTTTCGCAGCTCGCACGAAATTCAGAAGATCGACATTATCCCCGATGAACAGATCCGCGAAATGATCCCGGATAATCGGGTACGCGAGCACCGCGAGCGAGGTATGTCACCCGACCATCCATTCGTTCGCGGAACGGCGCAAAACCCAGACGTCTACTTTCAAGCGCGTGAGACGGTCAACCCGTTTTACCTGGCGACACCGCAAATCGTCCAGGACACGATGGACAAGTTTGCCAAAGTGGTCGGCCGGCCGTACCACCTGTTCGACTACGTGGGTGCGCCCGACGCCGAACGCGTCATCGTGATGATGGGATCCGGTTGCGAAACGGCCCAGGAAACGGTCGACTACCTCAGCGGCCAGGGCGAAAAAGTTGGACTGTTGAAAATTCGGTTATATCGCCCGTTCTCCGTCGAGCACTTCCTGGGCGGGCTGCCCGAGACCGTCAAGGTAGTTGCCGCGCTTGACCGCACCAAAGAGCCGGGTGCGATCGGCGAACCGCTGTATTTGGACCTGGTCACCGCCATCCACGAGGGTATTGCCGGAGGGAGCACCTCGTTCAAAGAAGTCCCGCGTATCATTGGCGGCCGCTATGGACTCTCATCTAAAGAGTTTACCCCGGCGATGGTCAAAGGTGTGTTCGACGAAATGAAGAACGACCATCCCAAGAACCACTTCGCCGTCGGCATCAACGACGACATCACCCACGCGAGCATCGACTACGATCCCTCGTTCAACACAGAGACCGAAGATGTCACGCGGGCCGTGTTCTATGGACTCGGCTCCGACGGAACAGTGGGGGCGAACAAAAATTCGATCAAGATTATCGGCGAAGAGACAGACAACTTCGCGCAGGGTTACTTCGTTTACGACTCCAAGAAATCGGGCGCGCAGACGATATCTCATCTGCGATTTGGTCCGAGGCCGATAAAGTCAACCTACCTCATCGGCAAGGCAAATTTCGTTGCCGTCCACCAGTATGGTTTTGTCGAGCGTTACGACACGCTGAGGCTGGCCGAGGAAGGGGCGACGTTTCTGTTGAACAGCCCGTACGGTCCGGACGAAGTGTGGGACAGGCTGCCGCGGCCGATGCAGCAGCAGATCATCGACAAGAAACTCAAGTTCTATGTTATAGACGCCTACAAGGTGGCGCGCGAAACGGGTATGGGACAGAGGACCAACACCGTGATGCAGGCCGGTTTTTTTGCGCTTAGCGGCGTGCTCCCGCAGGACGAGGCGATTCAAAAGATCAAGAACTACATCCAGAAAACCTACGGACGCCGCGGCGAAGCGGTCGTAAAGAAGAACTTCGCTGCCGTCGACGGCGCGCTCGCCGAGCTGCACCAGGTCAAAGTACCCGACAAGGCGACGTCGACCACGGAATTCCCCGACACCGTGCCCGCTGACGCGCCGGAGTTCGTGCAAGAAGTCACCGCCGCCATTATGGCCGGGCACGGCGACTCGCTCCCGGTGAGCAAACTTCCGCCCGACGGCACGTACCCCAGCGGTACGACCCGCTTCGAAAAACGCAACATCGCCTTCGAAGTTCCAGTGTGGGAGCCCGATATCTGTATTCAGTGCGGCAAGTGTCTACTGGTGTGCCCGCACTCGGTGATTCGTTCCAAGCTGGTTGACGAACCCGATCTCGGCGGCAAGCCCGACGGGTTCAAACACGCTCGGGCCCGTTGGCGCGAATTTCCGGGCAAACAGTATACACTGCAGATTTCTGTCGACGACTGCACGGGGTGCACCCTGTGCGTCGAAAGCTGCCCGGCCAAGGACAAGAGCCACGTGGGACGCAAGGCGATCAATATGACCTCGCGTTTGGAGATCCCTAACGAAGACCTGACGCACTGGGATTTCTTTCTCGGACTGCCGGACGTCACGCGCGACGGCGGTGCGAGTGTGCTCAATTACTCGAAGATCAAAGACGTTCAGCTCAAAGACCCGCTGTTCGAGTTTTCTGGGGCTTGTGCGGGTTGCGGAGAAACCCCTTACATCAAGGTATTGACCCAGCTGTTCGGCGACCGGGCGCTCATGGCCAATGCCACCGGTTGTTCGTCTATTTACGGCGGCAACTTGCCCACCACGCCGTACACAACCAACGCCGATGGCCGTGGTCCCACCTGGAACAGCTCGCTGTTCGAGGACGCAGCCGAATTCGGAATGGGAATGAGGATGGCTGTGGACAAGCAGAACGAGTACGCGCGCGAGCTCGTCGCGAAGTTTCGCAACGATATCGGTGCCGATCTGGCCGATGCGCTCCTCTCCGCCGATCAGTCGACCGACGAGGGAATCGAGGCGCAGAGAGAGCGAGTCGCGAAGCTCAAGTCGAAGATCGCCAAACACAAGGAACCCGAAGCATTGGACTTGTTGCGAGTGGCCGATCAGCTCGTCTCGCGCAGCGTGTGGATCGTAGGCGGCGATGGCTGGGCTTACGACATCGGATACGGCGGTCTTGACCACGTGTTAGCGAGCGGCCGTAACATCAACGCTCTGGTACTGGACACCGAGGTGTACTCCAACACCGGCGGCCAGTCGTCCAAGTCGACGCCCCTCGGAGCGGTAGCCAAGTTCGCCGCCGGCGGCAAAAGGACGCCGAAGAAAAATCTCGGCTTGATGGCGATGAGCTACGGCCAGGTGTACGTGGCGTCAATCGCGCTGGGCGCCAGCGACACACACGTCTTGAAGGTGTTCAAAGAAGCCGAGTCTTACGATGGGCCTTCTCTGATTATCGCGTATTCGCATTGTATCGCCCACGGTATCGACATGACTAAGGGACTCAATCAACAGAAGTTAGCTTTCGAATCAGGATGCTGGCCGTTGTACCGTTTTGACCCGAGGCGCCGCGATGAGGGCAACAATCCGTTCCAGCTCGATTCGAAGCCGCCCAAGATTCCCATCAAAGACTACATGTACAACGAAAACCGGTTTCGTATGCTGGCGCAGACCCGCCCCGACGTGGCCGAACAACTCGCCGCCGAGGCTCAAAAAGTCGTCGACGAACGCTGGCAGATGTACGAACGAATGGCCAGACAGGAAACCGCTCAGGAGCAGGAGAAATAATCATGGATTTGACAACTTCGTATTTGGGAATGGACCTCAAGAATCCGGTCGTTGCGTCGGCATCGCCGCTGTCGGAGAAAATCGCCAATCTCAAACGGCTCGAAGACGCCGGTGTGGCAGCGGTCGTGATGCACTCTTTGTTCGAGGAGCAGATCAACGAGGAGAGCCACCAGCTCGACCACTACCTGAGCTACGGAACCGAAAGCTACGCTGAAGCGTTACATTACTTTCCCGAAACGCACGAGTATAAAGTCGGTCCCGAGGGTTATCTCGATCTGGTACGCCAGGCGAAAGAATCACTGAGCGTTCCCGTGATCGGAAGCCTCAACGGTGTATCGACCGGCGGCTGGATCGACTACGCAAAGAGAATTCAGGAGGCTGGTGCAGATGCGCTAGAACTCAACATTTACTACTTGGCGACGGAGACCGAAATGCCGGGTACCGAAGTCGAAAAAATGTACGTCGACGTCGTAAGCGACGTCAAGAAGAGCGTGACGATACCGGTAGCGGTAAAGATCGGTCCGTTCTTCAGCTCGATGGCGTATATTGCAAAGAAACTAGCCCAAGCCGGCGCCGATGGTCTCGTTCTCTTCAACCGGTTCTTCCAGCCCGACATTGACCTGGAAACACTCGAGGTCGTACCGCGCCTCGTGCTGAGCACCCAGTTCGAAAACCGACTGCCTCTGCGTTGGATCGCGATTCTGTTTGGACGGGTCGATGTCGACTTTGCGTTGACACGCGGCATACGGTCGCACGAAGACGTGCTCAAGGGTCTTATGGCTGGTGCCAAGGTCACGATGATGGCGTCAGAGATCCTCGAACACGGGGCCGGCCGTGTAACCGAGATTATAAATGACGTGACCCTGTGGATGGAAGAACACGAATACGAATCCGTCAAACAGATGCAGGGCAGCATGAGTCAGATCCGCTGCCCCGAACCCGCGGCCTTCGAGCGCGCGAACTACATGAAAGTGCTTCACTCGTGGCGGCCGGACCCGACCGGAAAAATGATTTAGCGTTTCCTGAAGGAGCGGGCTGGCAGGCGCTGGGTTCTTTGGCTTTTCGGCGGCGTACCTGGGCAAGTGACGCGTTGGGTACGCCGTAATCGTCGTGAGGAGGATGACCAAGACATGACCCCCGGCAAGAAGCGGACTTCCCGAAAGCTCCCAGCGGATTTTCCAACCGGCCACGACTTGCTTAACGATCCCTTGTTGAACAAAGGCACCGCGTTTACCGAGAGAGAGCGAAACCAGCTCGGCTTGCGAGGGCTGCTGCCGCCGCGTGTCGACACCATGGCCGAACAAGTCATGAGGTCGATGGAAAACTACCACGCCAAGCCTAATGACCTCGAGAAATATATATACCTGACGGCGCTCCACGATCGAAATGAGACCCTGTTCTATCGCATTCTTATCGAACACATCGCAGATATGATGCCCATCGTGTACACGCCGACCGTGGGAAAAGCGTGTCAGTCTTTCGGTCTCTTATTCCGTCGGGCGCGTGGAATGTTCCTCTCCGCGCTCGACAAGGGCAGCATTTACGACGTACTGCGCAATTCGAAGAACGACGACGTACGCGTTATTGTCGTGACCGACGGTGAGCGGATCTTGGGTTTAGGCGACCTGGGCGCCAATGGGATGGGGATTCCGGTCGGGAAGTTGACCTTGTACTCCGCCTGCGCGGGGGTCGACCCCGCGTACACACTCCCCGTTATGCTGGACGTCGGAACCAACAACGAAGAACTGCTGGACGATCCGCTCTATCTTGGAATTCGGCGCGGTCGCTTGAGAGGCGACGAGTACGACCAAATCGTCGAAGAGTTTATACAAGCGGCCGTGCGGCGTTGGCCCGGTGTACTGGTGCAGTTCGAGGACTTTGCCAACGTCAACTCTTTTCGTTTGTTGGAGAAGTATCGCGGACGGGTCTGCTCATTCAACGACGATATTCAGGGAACCGCGGCCGTTACGCTCGCCGGACTGTTGTCAGCCTTGCGGATCACCGGCGAAGACATCACTGAGCAACGAGTGTTGTTTCTCGGTGCCGGAAGCGCCGGCATCGGCATCGGCGAGCTGATCTCTTCGGCCATGAAGGAAGGGGGGTTGTCCGAGAGAGAGGCCCGGCTTCGGTGCTGGTTCGTCGACTCGCGCGGGTTGGTGGTCAAAAGCCGAACTGACCTCAGGGAACACAAACTGCGCTTTGCCCACGACATCGATCCAGCTCCCGACTTCATGTCTGCGATCGAAAGATTCAGCCCCACGGCGATCGTGGGTGTATCCGGGCAGCCGGGGTCGTTCACGCGGGAAATGGTCGAAAAGATGGCTCAGCTAAACGAACGGCCGGTAGTGCTCGCCCTCTCCAACCCGACGTCGAAAGCCGAGTGTACCGCCGAGCAGGCGTACTGTTGGTCCGGCGGCCGCGCGATCTTCGCCAGCGGCAGCCCATTTGACCCCGTCGACTATAAAGGGAAGACACTGGTGCCCGGTCAAGGTAACAACGCGTATATCTTTCCTGGCGTAGGGCTCGCCATTGTCTCCTGCCGGGCCACCCAAGTGACCGATGAAATGCTTGCCGCCGCCGCCAGAGCACTGGCTCGCGAAGTCTCGAAAAACGATCTCGACCGGGCGTGCGTCTACCCTCCCCTGGCGAAGATCCGGGAAGTTTCGGTCGTGATCGCTGCCGCGGTGGCAGAGGTCGCTTATCGGCAGGGATTGGCTACGGTACCGGAGCCCGAAAACCTGATCAAGTTTCTGCGCGAAGAGATGTTCGAGCCGGAGTACCAACAGTATGTATAGTAATTTTGACGCACTGTTCTTTCAGGAATTGAGAGATTACCACCTCCTACCCTCAGATCGCGCCGCACGTCTTCGGCAGCTTGACGGTGCCGATGATGGATAAAGTAAGCTTGTCCGAGAAATTCGATCTTGTTACCGAGTACTGGAGCCCGCGCGTCGTTGGAGACCTGAACGGCCAACAGGTAAAAATCGCCAAGTTCAAAGGCGAGTTTATCTGGCATCGTCACGACGCCGAAGACGAGATGTTTTTGGTCATGAGGGGCCGGTTGACCATTCTGCTCCGCGACAAAACGGTGGAGTTAACGGAGGGTGAAATGTTCGTCGTTCCCCGCGGGGTCGAACACAAACCGGTTGCCGAAGAAGAGGTCCACGCATTGCTCTTCGAGCCGGCGTCGACGGTCAATACCGGCAACGTTCGTAACGAAAAAACCATCGACGACCCCGAGCGCATCTAGAATACTCATGCCGGCTTCCCGAAATGAAAAACACCAAGGACGCTTTGGATTCATCAGCCGTTTAAAGCCGATCATTTACCTGTTCTACATCCTGGTTTTTGTGAATGGTGCCGTGGAGATAACGCTTCGAAAATTCGACCCGACGGGTTTGGACGCTTATTTCACTGGCGTCAGACGCTATTTTTCCAACATGGTGAGGAATCCCGACTACGCGTACATTCATAAGACACACTACACGGACCATCTGTCCGGCGCCGACGTCACGATAAACAAGCATGGCTTACGCAGTCCGGAAATCGATATGAAAAAGAATGACGGCACAAAACGTGTCATGATCATGGGAGACTCTGTCGTGTTCGGGTGGGGAGTCGAACAGGATTCGATTTTTCCAATTCGGTTGCAGAAAATGCTCGACAAATATATTTTGACCCGCCGCAAGGTCAACAAAACGACAAAGCAATTCGATGACCACTCGCCCCAATGGGAAGACGCTCAAATCGCGCTGGAGAAATTGATCGGGCTTTGTGAGAAGAATGATATTGCATTTGTAGCATGTATCTACGGCTACGACGACATGGTGGGCTCACCGCCATTGAGTTACTACGATAGGCGCTTGAAACAACTCGCAGTGCCAGTCGTCACGCTTCCAGAAGCGATATTCACTAACCGTAAGTATCACAACTCAATCGTAGATCGGCACCCAAACGCCGCCGGGCACAAACTGATCGCGGATGAGTTATTTACGGCTATAATGTCAGCAACGGATTAGGCATGGAATCGCTAGTCAGAGAATGGAACGGAGAAACCGTCATCGTCCGCTATGGTCGGCCCACTGGAGCGTGGATTCTAATCGCCATCCACTCTACCCCTCTGGGGCCCGCAACCGGTGGAACCCGCATGAAACACTACCCGAATACTGTCGCCGGCGGAGCCAATAACCAACTTGTCGAACCGCGTGATGCTGCTAGACTCAAAGCGAGGGGTATTCTTTATGCCCCTGACAAGGAGAATAACGAATGCCCAGAAAAGTAACCGACTATATGACGCGAAAGGTCTTTTCAGTGACGCCCGACACCGGGATCCGAGAAGCGTTTTTCAAGATGAAAGAACATCACTTCCGACATCTACCCGTTGTTGACAGTGAAAAAAAGTTGATCGGAATAGTCAGTGACCGCGAGTTACGCAGGCCGGATTGGGTAGACGAGTCCCGGGATATCGCTCACGTTTATTATCTAGACGACGACATGACCGTGGGTGACGTAATGATTCGCGAGGTGCACGTCGTGCACACATACGACACGCTGCGTAAAGCCGTCAAGACACTGCTCGAAAACAACATTGGGGCAACCCCCGTTTTGGACAAGACAGATTCTCTCGTTGGAATGTTGTCAGCAGTAGACTTACTTCGATCGTTAAACGACATGATAGATGACGAGCGAACAGGGAAGACGGATTAAGGGACTGAGAGAGGTACTCGACTATGATACGCCTTTCGATATTCATATTGGGGCTGTTTATGTTTCTGGCGGGCGCGGCGAGCAATTTTGAACGCATCCATCTGCCAATCGATCTTACGTCTATCGAGTGCAAGATCAGCATGGTGACGCTGACGTTAGACGTCGTGCTAATGGTGGCCGGCGTGTTCTTGATAGTGTTGGCGTGGGTGTTTCACAGGCTCGCTCAGTGAACTGAACGCTTTCAAGCGCCTGGCGCATCGGCTTTCGCCACCATTTCTGAATCCGCCGCCATTTCTACATCTGTTACATCCAAGAATTTCTGTACCACCAAGAAGGAAATAATTCCGATCAAAACATTTCCGACCACGAGACCAAAGTAAATGCCAGCTATACCCGCCAGGTGGGCTCCCAGCCACGCAAGTGGCACACTAAAAACAAAAAGTCGTATTGCATTGAGGGCAGCCGCCCGCAACGGTCTATTTACGGCATTGAGTGTCGACATCACCATCAGTGTGAACCCGTGGAACATGTAACCGAGTGGCATGATCCGCAAGTATGTCACAGTGGTGCCAATCACAGCCTCCTGATTGCTGAACAACGACGCCAGCGGACGGGCGAGTATAGCGAGCACTGCGATTGTCACCGCGCCGTACACCACCGACGCCACAGCGCAAAAACGGATCGACGCGCGCAGACGTTCACTTTTGCGAGCGCCGTAGTTCTGCCCCACAAACGGGGCCAGGGCGGCGCTCAGCGAGAAGACCCCTATGAGCGACAGAGCCTCGATACGGGTCCCCACACCGAATGCCGCGACTGCCGCCGGGCCGAACGATGAGACCATCCGCGTGATAATACCCACCGCCACCGGCACCAGCACCTGGGACCCGGCGGCGGGAATACCGACATAAAGAATTTCCTTCCAGGATTTCCACATCGCACCCAGTTGTGGTATCGAGCCGTCCAGCATTTTCAGCCGACGCCCGAGTATCCACAGCGACGCAAAGAGCGTCACCGTCCATGAGATCACGGTGGCAATCGCGGCTCCCTCCAGCCCCAGTCGCGGAAACGGCCCCAGCCCGAAAATCAACAACGGATCGAGAATGATGTTTACCCCTCCTGCCACCATCATGATTATTGCGGGCGTTTTTGTGTCGCCGGTCGCGCGGATGGCACTATTCCCTGCTATCGGAATCATCAGAAATCCCACGCCCACGTATAGCCAACGCATGTACGTCCGGATCAGGGGAATCATCTCGTCGCTGGCTCCCAGCGCGCGAAACAGCGGATCGATGGAAAACCATCCCGCTACGGCGAGTATCACAACGGTCGTGTTTGCGAGTATCAGTCCGTCCGTCGTAAGGCGCCGAACACGGTCGTGGTCACCCTCGCCGATCGCCCTGGAGATTGCCGATGTAACACCGACTCCCAGACCCACACCGATGTGCATCAACATGTACACGACCGGAAACGTAAAACTCATCGCGGCCAACTCGATCGCGCCCAACCGACCGACGTAGAGAGTATCGACCACGTTGAACAGCATGATAGCGGTCATGCCGAATACCATCGGTAACCCGAGTCTAACGAGCGTTTTCCCGATGGGGCCGTCGAGTAACGGGTAGCTTTTTTGTTCAATGCCAGAGTGTCTCATCGTGTCTCATTGTCGTTGGGGGGTGGTGTGACCAGATGGCCTTCGAGGCGCCATTGCGACACGGTGCGACACGCCCGTCTACGGCTGCCCACCGGAAGATCCCGCCGGCACGGCCGGTGTCTCAATCGGTTCCGGCCCTTCGACGCGCCTGCCGAACACACGCACCGCCAGATGCTTTACGTCTTCCAGGATTAAATACGACACGGGCACGATCATCAGCGTAATAAACGTGGCAAAGATGACGCCGAAACCCAGTGAGACGGCCATGGGCACCATGAACTTGGCTTGCACGCTTCGTTCGAGCAACAAAGGCGTGAGCCCTGCGAAGGTTGTGACTGACGTCAACAGGATCGCTCGAAAACGGGCCACGCCGGCCTCGCGTACCGCTTGATCGACGGGCGCTCCGGCCGCGCGGCGTCTGTTGATGTAGTGCACCAAGACGATGCTGTCGTTTACCACCACGCCGGCCAACGCCACCACTCCGAACAGCGACAGAATAGTGAGGTCCATGCGCATGATGAGGTGGCCCCAGATCGCGCCCACAATCCCGAATGGAATCACACTCATCACGATCAAAGGCTGGATATATGACCGGAAGGGAATCGCCATCAATGCAAAGATTGCCAGCAGCGCGTAGCCAAAACCTCTTTTCAAGCCACCTAGGGTCTCGGCCTGCTCGCGTTGTTCCCCCTCGAACGTATAAGATACTCCCGGATAGTCGGCAAGAATCAGCGGCAACACCTCGGTTTTGAGATTGGCCAGGACATCGGCGGCGTTACCCTGTTTGGTGTCGACATCGGCGGTGACGTTGATCGACCGCTGGCGGTCGATCCGGCGAATGGATGCGTACCCGCGCCCCGGCTCTGCTTCGGCCACCACGTGAAACGGCACTTCCCCCCCGTTCGGCGTGCGTATCCGCATGTTCTCCAGATCTCCCACCGATCGGCGTTGTTCTTCAGGATATCGAACCATGATGCGCACATCATGGCGACCGCGTTGGATGCGCTGCGCCTCCTCGCCATAAAACGCCTGCCGTACCTGGCGGGCGAGATCGGCTTGTGTGATGCCTAACGATTCGGCCGCCGGTTTGACCTTGAGCTTGATCTCCTGCTTGCCCACGCGGTAAGAGTCAGCAATATCAAATACACCCGCGTACTTGGTCAGTTCGCGTTTGAGGCGCTCCGACGCCGCCTGCAGGTTTTCGATGTTGAGACCGGTGAGCTGCACGTTGATGGGTTCGCCCGCCGAGAAGAT
>CBDVBX010000043.1:0-18981 GCA_965372335.1 uncultured bacterium
TTGCATGCCTAATCCACGCCGCCAGCGTTCGTTCTGAGCCAGGATCAAACTCTCCATTGTAGAGTTTATCTTGGAAACTCGACGAACATGCGCACGTTAACCACCTTATTACGCCCGGATTACTCCAAGCAACAAAGGCGGCCGCGTGTGCGCCTGGTCATCGGTTCATCGTCTATGAGTACAAACCACCGAACCCTATCGCCCAGCCCGCACCGGAACGCGAATAAATCCGCATCCGGCACGAAGGCGTAAGAATCCGGCAGCTTCGCATCGAATCGACTAAAGCTCACACACACTATTCAATTTTCAAAGAACATACGAAGGGGGGGCACTTAGCCTACCCCCTTCTAAAAAACGAAGTGGACTCTCAACTTATCGCGAATGCTACTTGCTGTCAAGAGGGAAAAAAAGAATTTAAAAAGATTCTTTCAGGCCCGTTCCACCAACCGGGATCATATATATCATATTTATTTACAATAGGTTACAAAGTCAGCCGGACAAACTCCTCTGGCGCGTCCACCGTGACGACCGCGATTTATTTCAAGTCAAGAACTTCAATACCCTCGCAACAGGATACGTAGCACGAACGGAACCTCTGAAACGGCTTCCACACGAGTGGTCACGCGTACGGTTCCCCGGGGACGGAGGGTGATCAGTATCGTCGGGCTAGGCCGTTTGACGAATAATGTCGGCGAAAACCACCCCACCATGGGATTGTGACTTCCGCGATAGATCTCCACGGCATGGTCGGCCCCTTCCGCCCCACCATCCACGCTGATACGCAGGTGATACCGCCTCCCCGAGTGGGTGGTCAGCAGCCAGCGGTATTCGTCTTCGGCCGAGGTGTCGACCGCGTCCATCGAAGCGACATCCGGTCCTATGTTCCACACCATCGCCGTATAAAGCGGCTTTTTGGCGGGCTCCCCTTCGCCCGCGGTGGCGCTCCACGTGATCGCGTCTTCTACTGTCATCCCCCCCTTCCTCGGCAAAAACACAATTCGCTCGACGTCGGCGGAGGTGTGCCGTATTTGGCCGGAAAACTTCACTCCGTCGCTTCCGCTTTCGACTGACGAAGTGTCGACGACGAAAATTGCGTACCGGGGTTTGCGCGTGGTGAGATACTCGATCGGAAACACCGTGTTGTGCGCCACCGGAGATACGAAATAGCGGCGCTCTTTGGTCGTCGTGTATTCATACTTACCCGGGTCTCCCAGCAGCGTCTCACCGTTGTCTGCGAAGTACACCGAAAGCGCATCGTCGTGATAGTGAAAAAACATTCGGGGTGGTTCGTTTTGAATGGCAAATACAACATAGCGTCGGTCCCCGCGTTTGCGGTTACCCTTGTAGAAGGCAAAACCCGCTTCGGCATCGTAAAACACCGCAGGCCGGTAGACTGCTTCGTCCTCGGCAAAACGGGGATAGCGGTCGGCCACCACGATCGAATCGGTGTCGCCGATCTGAGCTACCGTGCCGCCGTGGTCTTGCATGTAGTAAGCCGCGCGTTGCATGCGGTCGCGATAATCTGCCAACCGATCCACCAAGTCTCCATCTGAGAATTGCAAACCGTTCAGATATTCTACGTACCGGTCCAGCATGTACAGGAAGGCAAAGTGGTAACCGGGTGCGTGTTCCATGTGCGATCCCTTTTTGCTCACAGATGCTTCCACGATCTTGAGTAAACGGTCCAGTCCGAGTTGCTCGAGGGCTGGATCGGGGAAAACGCGCGTGACTTCCAAGAGGCCCATCGCCTCGACCAAACCATGGTTGCTATTGGCGTCGAAGTGCCGTTCGTTAGCCAAAAACTCCCGATGGTTGTAAATCGTTTCGCGTAACGAGCGGATCATATCACGGTCGGGATCCCGCCGCGTTTCCTCGACCTTTAGCAAGTACACCAAGACCATGCCGCGATAGGCAGCCGACATCGGTTCTCCCCAGCGGGCGACATTGAGATGTGGGTTTATGATTTCTGTGGCGTACCAGTTGTCAAACCACCTTTTCACCAGGTCCATGTCCCCCGGCCTCTCAGAACCAATGAACGGCAGCAAGAACCGCAATTCCTCCACTTGAATCCACCAGCTGTAATCATCGACGCTACTCGTCAGCCAGCGAAAGTCCCTGACGTCGATCGCAGAAAAGTGGGGCAGTGTCAACCAACCGTGGTGAAGCGATGACAGGTTTTCTGCGTTTGGATAGTGGGGCTCGTCATACCGTTCATAGAACACGGGCGGGTCGAGGTAGTTGCCCGGTGGTTCCGGCAGCGAGTTTTGCGCGCCCGCAGTCGCAGCGGTCGCAGCCATCGCAATCGTCGCGATGGCCTGCAAAACCGGTGCGGCCCGCGTACCCAAAATGCCCACGAGAATCGGTTTCACGGATGAGTGTCGGCCGGCGTTACTTAACGACGATTTCGATAAATCGCCGTTTTCCGACTTTGATGGTGTAAGCGCCGTCTTTCGGCGTCAGGCGTAGATCGATGTCGGAGATCTTTTCGCCGTCCACTCGAACGGCACCCTGCTTTATCATTCGACGCGCCGCGGTAGTGCTCTCGCACAACTCGGTGTCCTTCAAGGCCTTGGCAATCCAGATGCCGTTACCGTCGGCGTCTTTGATCTGGACGCGTTCGATCACGTCGGGTTGCCCCTTTTCGACGTGGATCTTGTTGAACGCTTCTTCGGCGGCCTTCGCCGCTTTTTCGTCGTGAAATTGGGTAACGATGTCTCGGCCCAATTCGCGCTTGAGATGCGAAGGATTGATTCCGGGGCTCCTCAGCCTTTCCTTTACCGCGCGTACACCGTCGGGATCCAGCGAACTTACCAGTTCGAAGTACTTCACAATCAGTTCGTCTGGGATCTTCATGGATTTACCGAACATCTCCGCGGGCGATTCGGTGATGCCGATGTAGTTGTTCAACGACTTGCTCATCTTTTCCACGCCGTCGATTCCTTCCAGCAGCGGTAGGGTCAAAATGACCTGCGGTTCCTGACCGTACTGGCGCTGGATATCTCTTGCCATTAGCAGGTTGAACGTCTGATCGGTGCCGCCGATCTCGATGTCCGCTTTGAGTGCCACCGAATCGTAACCCTGCGCCAGTGGGTATACGAACTCGAGGAGGCTGATCGGCTTTCCGCCCCGATACCGTTTGTTGAAATCGTCGCGTTCGAGCATTTGGGCAACGGTCTGAGTGGCGGTGAGCCCGAGGACTTCGGCGAAGGTCAGCTTCGATAACCAGCGGCTGTTGTAGTCGATCACCGTCGTCTTGGGATTGAGTATCTTGAATGCCTGTTCGGTGTAGGTTCGGGCGTTGTCCAGCAGGGTTTTGTGATCCATGCGGTTGCGGGTTTGGCTACGGCCGCTCGGATCGCCTATAAGACCGGTGAAATCGCCGACCAGAAACACCACCTGGTGCCCCAAGTCCTGGAATTGTCTAAGCTTGCGCAGTCCCACGGTATGCCCGAGGTGGATATCGGGGGCGGTCGGATCGAACCCCTGCTTAACGATCATCGGGGTCTGTGACTCCAACGAGCGCTCGATCTTTTTGACCAGGAGATCCTCGGGAACGATTTCAACCGTTCCCATGCGGATGATTTCGAGTTGTTCCTCTACGGTTTTTGTTATCAGGGGTTTTCGCTTGGGCATCCTCGGCTCTCGCTAACTGATTGTACGTCCGAAGTATAGCAACGCGGTTGGGTTGAGTAAAGCGCCGAACGAGCGGCTTCTCATAAATAACGAGGCGCCCTCGATCGCCGACAGGCACGACTGTTGCGGTCTTCCCCCGATCGAGAGGGCACTCGAGAGGGCATAATAAATACTATTCTGTTTTCCGTCAAAGTGTTATCTTGCATCGGCGAACGGCGGGCACTCATGGACGAGAAAGAACAAAAAAAGATACCTCTGTCGGTCAAGATCGCAGGGGTGATATTCGTACTGATCGCCGGCGCCACGTTCGGCGCCTACCAGTACTTTTCCCGCGATTTGCCCAGCACGGCGCGCCTGGAGATGATAGAACCGTCTCTCAAAACCCAGGTGATCGCCGACGACGGCTCCCTCATCGGCGAATTCTACATCGAAGACCGCGCGCTCGTCCCGCTCGAAGAAATCCCTCCGTACATGATAGACGCCATCGTCGCCATCGAAGACCGCAAGTTCTACTCGCACTGGGGTGTCGACATTTTCGGGATTGCCCGCGCCTTGATCGCCAATATCCGTGAAGGCCGAATCGCTCAGGGCGGCAGCACGATCACCCAACAGCTGGCGCGCAACTTGTTCGAAATGTACGAGAACACCCTGTCGCGAAAGATCAAGGAGGCTTTGCTAGCCGTTCGCATCGAGCGAGCGTACTCCAAAGACGAGATTTTGGAGATGTACCTCAATCAAATCTATTTTGGCGCAGGTGCTTACGGTGTAGAGGCGGCCGCCCGCGTTTTTTTTGGCAAACACGCCAGCGAGTTGACCGTCGGCGAGGCATCTATGTTGGCCGGCATTCCCAAAAGCCCCCGCGACTACTCTCCTATCTACCACCCTGAACGGGCGATCCAAAGGCGAGGCGTCGTTTTGAGGGCGATGGTCGAGACGGGATCGCTGTTCGCGGAGGACGCGGCAAGGATCGAATCTGAACCCATCGAAATTCGGCCGGGGCGAGACGAGAAATCCGGATTTGCCGCCTATTTCCTGGAAGAAGTACGGCGCTACCTCGAACGAAAATACGGCGCCGACCGCCTGTACCGAGATGGACTTCGGGTGTATACCGCTCTCGATCCCTACCTGCAACGCGTAGCCGAGGACAGTATGGAAACGCAGTTGAGCCGAATGGAGATATGGAAGGGGTTCGAAAACACCAAGACGAGGTACGACTCGTTGTTCGCCAAGGGCGAGCACGAAGGGCCGTCCGATTATCTTCAGGGCGCGGTCGTTGCTATCGACGTTCAGACGGGCTTTATCAAAGCGTTGGTAGGGGGTAGAGACTTCAAGCACAGCAAATGGAACCGTGCCACTCAGGCCAAGCGCCAGCCTGGCAGTGCATTCAAACCGTTTATTTTCCTGGCGGCGATCGAAAACGGTTACACGCCCGCCGATATCATTCTGGACGCTCCCGTCGTGCTCGACCTTCCCAACGGTGACGTATGGAAACCGAGCAACTTCACGGAACGTTTCCAGGGAGAGGTCTCGCTCCGCCATTCACTCAACTTTTCTATCAATATCGCCGCAATCCGGTTGCTGATGGCGCTTGGGCCGATATCGGCCATCAACTACGCGCACAAACTGGGTATCAAGACTGATCTGGAAAACGTCTACGCGCTCGCCCTCGGTGTTTCCGAGGTCACGCTGCTAGATCTCACCAACGCGTACTCGACCATCGCCGCCGGCGGCATTCGATCGGAACCGATCCTGATCAAAAAAGTGCTCGATCGAGAAGGAAAGGTCTTAGAGGAGAACTATGCCTACCGCGAGGAGGTGCTCGACCCGCAGACCAACTACATGATCACCAATTTATTGGAAAGCGTGATCGACGAAGGATACGGGCGTACCGCCCGCCGGATGGGATTCAACGAGCCGGCGGCTGGAAAGACTGGAACAACGGACGGATGTACCGACGCCTGGTTCGTGGGTTTCACCAACGAAATCGCCGTCGGCGTGTGGTCAGGTTTCGACGAGAAGATCTCGATGGGACGCATGATGACAGGCGGGCGCGTTTCTGTCCCCACGTGGACGAACATCATGATGGCTTACTATCGCGATCACCGGGGCGATCCGTTTGCCGAACCGGAAGGAATTGTCCGCCGCGTGATCTGCGAATTGAGCGGACTCCTGGCCACCAAGGACTGCTCGGAGATCCGGCGCGAAGTATTCATCGAGGGTACTGAACCGCGACGCCACTGCGACCGCCACCGCTTGTCGGCGCGCGCTCTCAAGGAAGCGGGTGCCAGCTACCAAGATCTCGACCGCGCTATATCGGACCGGGACAGAAACTGACGACGACAATCCCCAATTCCGGCGACCCCCCGACTTCGGAGAAGCCGAAGGCGTCGCAACCTGCCATTTTGTTCGTGACGGCGCATCAAATCTTGTCCAGAAAACTTTCGCCCGCTTCCGAATCGACGCCAAAGTTTTGCGCGACCGTTGCTCCCACGTCGGCGAAGGTCTTGCGCACACCCAAAGCGCCTCCGCGGGCAAGCCCGCCAAACCAAACCAGCAACGGCACCTCCTCCCTGCTGTGATCTGTGCTCGGTGTCGTGGGGTCGTTGCCGTGATCCGAGGTGATTATCAGCATATCGTTTTCGTCGAGCGCCGGCATAAACTCGCTGAGAAACGAATCATAGTCTTCCAAACCCAGCGCGTACGCCCTGGCGTCGTTGCGGTGTCCCCACATGGTATCGAAATCGACGAGGTTGGTAAATATGAGGCCGCCGGTCACATCGCGCACCATATCCAACGTCCGTTGCATTCCTTCGCGGTTGTCCCTGGAGTGAACTGCTCTGGTGATTCCCCGGCCGGCGAACAGGTCGTCAATCTTGCCGATCGTTACAACATCCCTCCCCGACGCGACCAGCCGGTCGAGCACCGTGTCGCTCGGCGGTAATACTGAAAAATCTCTGCGACGTTCGGTGCGGTAATATGCGCCCGACCGCCCCACGAAAGGCCGCGCGATCACACGCGCCACGCTGTGCGGCGGCGACAACATCGACCGCGCTGCTTCGCAACACCGGTACAGCTCCCCGACGGGCACGATTTCTTCGTGGGCCGCTATTTGAAAAACACTGTCCTGCGACGTGTAGACGATCAAGTCACCCGTCTCGACGTGCCGATCGCCAAGCTCCTTGATGATCTCTGTGCCGCTTGCTGGTTTGTTGCCGATCACACCGCGGCCCGTGGCGCGAGAAAACTCAGCAATCAGATCGGCCGGAAACCCTTCCGGATAGACCGGCATGGGTTCGTCGAGCACACACCCCATTAGTTCCCAATGTCCGGACGTACTGTCCTTGCCGGCTGCGACCGGCCTCATGCGGCCGTGGTGGGCGATGGGCACGATCGTCGGAGGAACTCCGGGGATATCACAGACGTTTCCAAGCCCCATCCGCTCCAGATTGGGCAGGCGAAGTCCCCCCACGGCGCGCGCCGTGTTTCCCAAGCTGTTCGACCCGACATCACCGTAGTCAGCCGCGTCCGGTGCCTCACCGACGCCGACTCCGTCGAGAACGACGCAGAATATTCGGGAAAAGAGTTTCAACATCGATAGAGAGTGAACGCCGGCCGGCCCGGATCACCCCTTAGGGGGATGCAAACGTTCAAATCGTGACGTGATTCGGCAGGATTCCGAGCAGCGACTTATACGTCTCGACTTTCCCCTTGCGGAAATACGTCCTGGGTACACGTTTGCTCAAACCGCATATGATTTCATACCCGATCGTATTCGCCCAGCACGCCAGGTCGTGAATGGTTACCGTCGACTCACCGAAGGGCCCTTTTTGCTCGCCGATCAGCACCACCTCCTCACCCAGCGCAGGGGTTTGCGGTAGATCTGTGAGGTCGACCATCGTCATGTCCATGGTAACGCGTCCCACGATCGGAACGCGGGCACCGCCAACCAACATCTGACCGCAACCCGACAACTGGTACGGGTAACCGTGACCGTAGCCGACCGGAATGACGCCAACGACGGTCTCCCTTACCGTCGTGAACGCGCGACCGTAGCTGATCGTCCGGCCCGGCGGAACCCGCCGGATGCGGGCCACGCGGCTCTTCCATGTCAGAATCGGCGAGAAGCCCGCCCCGGGATCAAGTCCTGCCGGCAAGTGACCGTAGGCTAGTAGACCGGGTCGCACCAGATTCATGTGCGACTCTCGCACCGACGAAATTGCCGCGCTATTGGCACTGTGGATCGTGGGGATGGCAATTCCCTCTTTACGAAGCCGCGTGACTAGCGATTCGAATTCTACGACCTGCTTGCGCGTGAACTCGACATCGGTGTCCGACACTGGGAAATGGGTGTAGACCCCTTCGAGTTTCAAATTCGGGAGCGTGGAAATATTCGTAATTTCCACCGGCGCTTCCTCCAAGGACACTCCTGTTCGACCCATCCCGGAGTCGACCTCGACGTGCACCTCGATGTGTTTCTCGTGCTCCACCGCGTAGCGCGACAACTCACGCGCTATCTCAAAAGAAGAAATTGTCACGTCAAGTCCGGCATACACCGCCGTCGGCACCTCGGTGGCCAAGATGGGACTGAGAATCAGTATTTTGTTGTCGATCCCCGCCTCTCGGAGCTCGATCGCCTCGTCAAGCGTGGCCACCCCGAATATGTCTACCAATTTTGAAGACCCTTCGGCGACCTGGACCGCCCCGTGCCCGTACGCGTCCGCCTTGACGGTGAGTAAGATCTTCACTTCCCGGCCGAGCAATCGGCGAATGTTTTGGATATTGCGCGTGAGGAGATCGAGGTCCACCTCGATCCACGTTGGTAGTTTTTTCATCTGTTGCCCAGTCGAACGTACGCTTGAAACCGCCGTCATCTCGTTTTCCGAACGCTACTCCATTGCCCAGAAACCGGTCAAGCGATATTAAGACCGTCCATCCGCAGTCCAAACAAAGACGCGCTCGGCTTTAAGATTGCCGGACGCGTCTTTTGAGATTCCCGAGAATTCTGTTACAGGCTTCTAAATGCCGACGTATTTATCGAGGTACCTGACGAAGTCGACCTCGACGTTGCCACAGATACGATTGTCCTTTCGATCTGGCCACGGTTCCACCTCGATAAACGTGATGCCCCCATCGAATTCCATGTTATTCGCGGCAAGCATCTTGAGAATGATCGACACGCCATCGGTGGGATCGACAATGCGAACCGTGCTACTTTGCCCCGACAGCATCCACACCTCGTCACCATCTTCCTCTACCAGAGACACCGTGCCCTTTACCGCGAACTGCTTGTCGACGGTCTTCCGGAGGTCAGCTGTGCGGTTGTATTTCAGCCGGTCGAGGTCGTAGTCGTCGTGGTCCTTCGATTTGAATTCGCTGGCCGGAGTGAGAGCCGGATAATCGATTGCGCCAGCCTGGCTGATAAATACGGTATCTTCGCCGCTCACGATCTGCTCGCACTTGAAGTGGACAAACGGCGAATACTTCTTGACCACGTTGAACTCTACGTTGTTCAGGTCCAACCCTCCCAGCTTGTCGGCGATACTACGGCCGGCAATGACCTCTATGATATTCCCCTCTTTGACCAACAACAGGTGACCGCTCTTTTCGATGATTTCGGGATTTCTCAGTTTGTACCTGAATCGTTTGCTAATGACGGCCGGACCGCGAGTGGCCTGTTGTAATGAGACTTCGGCGTAAGGGTCGGTGCTCTTGCTTTCGCCACCGCAGCCGACAACCAAAAGCGATCCGAGAATCGCGGCGACGCCTACAACGACGTACTTTCTTGACATGGATATTACGCTCCTTTTGTACAACTGACTCAAGAGACCAACTAGAAGCCCCCCCCGCGTGGAGATGCTTCTCGAAGACCTTGCCCTTCTTGGCGACTATTTCCGGTGGGGATAAACTAGCTTCTTGAATATATATATATACCTTGCGAACTTACCACCGCGGCCACCGCCTGTCAACCCCATATCTCAGTGCTGTATGTGCGCCCAACGCGTGTCGAAATCGAAGTCGGGGGATTGTTCGGCGTTATGGCATGCCCTGCAGGACTCCGCTGCGTCGTCCGGTGTGCTCGCGGCGTCCGGATCGAGGACATGGTCGTGGCCGTTACCGTGGCACGCCTCACAGCCAACGTCCACCAGCTGGGGTGTGACAGTGAGCCGCTCGAACCCGCCTCGCGCATAAAACCCCGTGGTATGGCACGGGGTGCAGTCCTTATCGTACTGGCGTGACCTCTTTTCGAGGATAGCAAACGCTTTCGCGTGCTCCGACGATTTCCAGATTTCGTATTCGGTCTCGTGGCAATCGCGGCAACCCTCGCTGCCGGCGAAGGGCTTTTTGAGGCCCGCCCGGGCTTCGAATATAGCGGCCGGTACTGCCGACTTCTCCTTGGCCGCCACGCTCATGTCGTAGGCGCGGAACAACTTGGAGATTGCCTCGTCGTCTTCGTATATCTGGGAAAGGGGCAAAAACTGGTTGGTCAATTTGCGAATCCTCCGCTTGTCTTTATCGAGGACTGCGAACGCGACTCCCATGTACAGACCCTTGCTCGAATTTTGTATTATGAATCCGTTGCCGACGCGCTGAATTGAGCGCATCGGCTTACCCTCGTGACCGCTTACCACCAGATCCACGTCAGGGATGTCGGAGACGATCTTCCACGCTTCTCCGCGCGGCATGTGTGCGAGAACGACGATAATGTCGACTTCTTCACCCAGTTCTTCGATTTCTCGCTGGACCGCCTGCTTGGGGTCGCCGAGCCGCAACCTCCCTCGTGGAACCTGCGGGGGCATCTTCAAGCGAGCGCCGACCACACCGATCAAACCGACGTTCAAACCGGAAGCGAAATTGACCACCCAACTCGGCGGAAACAACAGCGAATCGGTGGCCGCGTCGTACAAATTGGCCACCAGTACCGGCAATCCGATTTCCTCCGTGCGTTTGACGATGTAGTCGACTCCGAATCCAAACTCCTTTTCGCCGAGAACCACGCCGTCGTACCCCATCAACACCATCGACTTCATTGTGACGTCGGCCTTTTCCTTGCCGTAATTCAATTCGCGGCCAAAGAAATCGCCCGCGTCCAAAAGCAGGAAATTTTCGGTGGAATCGCGAACAATGTGGAGAAGAGTCGCCCTTCGTCCCAGCCCACCGAAGTCGTCGGCCGCGCAACCGCACGATCGGATCTCACCGTTCATATCGTTGGAAAATGCGATCGTAAGCGTCTCTGACGGCTCTTGCGAACAGCCGGCCGAAACACGCCATACGACGACAAGCGCCATTAACAACAGAAACCGGCGATACGCCGGCGCCTTGAGGTTAACTGATTTCATATTGAGATCATACTCCATTCGATCCCGTGAGTTCCAGCCTTCAAATCCAGCCCATTGGGCATGCGACCGGCGGGAGGTTGTGCCAATTCACAACGCGACTAGCGACAGGGAGATACGTCTCGTGCCGGCAAACGCCAGCGACCCAAAAACGCTTGACACCGCCCCCTATAAGTGGTTGATTATTAGTGATCCCCACCACTCGTATCTACCCAATCAGCAACGGACACGATGTCCTTTCCGGAGAGAAAGAAGGGGCTTATGAGAAGCTACTGCAAGACACTAATTCTCAGTGCGTTATGTCTGGCGCTCGCCTTCCCGGCGACCACCCTGGGTCGAGAGGATGACCCCAAAGCGGACAAGAAAAAGGGTGCCGGGGGGCCCCAGCGGATTCTGGTCCTATCCGGCGAAAACGTTCACAACGTCGGTGAGCTGCAGATGCACGTGGGTAACTGGGGGAATTTCGGGTCGCGGCCCGGTTCGGCGAACACATTTTCCGAAGCACCGTCGGCGCAGTGGCCCGCCGGGAGCGGTATCGAATATTTGTACGTTGCCGGCTTGTGGATAGGGGCGATGAAGGGCGGTATTCCCGCGGTCTCGACGTCGGCATACGCCGCCGAGTTCCGCCCGACGCAAGACCCGTTGGACATCATCTATCGGGCTGCCGAGGGCGCGCGAGGTGGCAACAGACTCCCCTCGCTCTCAGCGGACGATGACAACGACGGTTCGATTGATGAAGATTGGCTCAACGGCTGGGACGACGACGGCGACGGTTTGATAGACGAGGACTTCGCCGCGGTTTCCAAGCAGATGTTCAGCTGTCAATACATCGACGACGGCAAATCTTCGATCGAAATTTATCCGCAACACAATCCGCTCCACATTCACGTCCGACAAGAAAGCTACCAATGGGAGGAAGACCGCTTCGATGACTTCGTCGGCGCCAATTTCTGGATCACCAATATCGGAGACGAAACGCTTACCGAGCTCTTCATCGGTTTCTTCGCCGACGGAGACGCTGGCAACCGCGAAGCCGACAACTATTGGGAGGACGACGCAACCGGGTTTCGAAACGTGCCCGTAAAGTGCACCAACCTCGGACCCGTATCGATGGACATCGCTTATACATACGACGCTGATAGCGACGAGGGAAACACCCCCGGGTATTTCGGCATCATGTTTCTGGGGCATACCACGGATCCCACTGGCGAGTTTGCACCGGCGCGGGTGGGCATCAGCACTTACGCAAACTTCGCCGGCAGTCAGTCATTCGAAGAGGGCGGCGACCCCACAAATGATTTCGAGCGTTACGAGTTGCTATCCTCGGAAACTATCGAACGTGACGCGACAATACCGCGCGACTACCGTATGTTGATGGCCGCCGGCCCGTTTGCGGAGCTACCGCCGGGGAGCACGTTAGTTTTTCAGACGGCGTTCGTCATTGGAGACGGAATCGAAGGAATGCTCACCAATGGCGCCAGTGCCCAGCTCACTTACAACGGCGCGTGGTTCAATCTTGACGGTTTGAAGTCGACCGGTATCGCAGGTCGCGAAACCCCCGTGCCCGGCCCACTGACCGAGGCGGACGGCATCGCTGTCGACACCTGCAAAGAGGAAACCAGATTGCCCAGAGCTTGGCCTTTCAGGGAACCCATGTGGATCAATAACGACTGCGCCAAAGAGGAACTGTTCAGGGTGCGCTGCGGTTATCCACCGGCTGACAGCGCGAAGTACATGACCGGTATCGCCGGGCAGGAAAAGCAGGTATTCTGGATCGTGGGTACCGCGCCACCGCCTCCGAACATGCGCATCGACGGAAGTGCGAGCGATGGGGTGAGTATATATTGGGACAACTTCAGTGAAACAGTACCAGACGTCAAGACTCAGGAACCGGATTTTGAAGGCTATCGCCTGTGGAGAGCAGATAACTGGGACCGGCCATTGGGGACCTCAATCCGAAACGGTCCCGCGCACGACTTGTGGAAACTCTTTTTCCAGGTGGACGTCATAAACAACTTCGGAGAGGAAACGGGCCTCAATCAACTTCGTTACGAACCATTGGTGCCACATCTCCTGACAGCCGCACAAAGAGACAACATGGTGCAGACCATGATCGAATACCTGCAGGAGTTTCCTGGCGACGATCCGCCCTGTCCTCCCGGTGCGACCGAGGCCGTTTGCGACACGCTAAATCGCCTGGCGCAGTGGCAGCTGGGACTTGAAAATGGCCGTCAATACTATCGCTACTTAGACAAGTCGATCCATCGCGGCCGGCCATACTTTTACTCTGTGACGGCGCTCGACCACGCGATCATAACGACAGGGGGAGTCATATCGTTCGGCGAAGGAAAAATGGGAGATCCATCATCGAACTTCATGTTCGTCGAACCGGGAACTGTGGCGCAACCGGACTACGCCTATGATCGAGGAGAGATCTACGTTGTACCGAACCCGGCAACGACGGAATCGATGCAGCCTTGGGCTCTGGCCCCTAACAACGACGACCCGACGGGAATCAAGGTCGAGTTCAGAAATCTCCCGCGGGACAAGGGTGTGATCCGCATCTATACACTTGCTGGCGATGTGGTACAAGAGTTGCCGTTCGACGGCAGGTTCGATGATGGTACGGTCGAGTGGGATCTCGTGAGCCGCAGCCTTCAGGACGTGACGAGCGGCATATATCTGTACTCTGTCCAAACCGAAACCAATCAGAACTTCGAACGCAAGATCGGAAAGTTCGTCATTATTCGCTAACCGGGTGATTCGGGGACCAAACGACTTGCCTGGGATAATTACCAACCGCTTCAGGGAGCAGACGAGGGTCGTCTGCTCCTTTTTATTGGTACGTCGCGTGTACGAAAGTGCCATCGAGTTTCGCGGTCTTACTCGCGAATTGGAGCTCGTGATAATCGTCCAGGCGAACCCGCTTAACAGAGGGGAAAATATTCGCGTGCCCTGGACGCGTGCCCTGGACGCGTACCCTGGAACTCATCGCACGCGCGGGCGACGCCTTCGCCGGGACGGCAGGCGGGGCTCTCCTGAGCCCGCCGGAATGGCGTTGGCGGGCGAAGGTCGGTACGAGGCGGTAGCCGCTTTCAGCGGAGAGAGCGGCGATCCGGAATGGAACGCATCCAGCCAACGCTCAGACCCGGCGAATTCAAAATCTGCGGTCGGGACGCTGACCTCCCCCAATCTCTACTTGCCGACTTGCCAGAGAGAAGAATAGTATTCTCATCTGACGGGGACATCATGCTCGAATACGCAATATCATCGAAAAAACGGCTTTTGCTGACCGCTGGGTTTATACTCGTGTTCCTTGCGGTACTGATTGCAACCACGACCACTCTGTACCGTAGAGCCGAACGGCACCTCGACAATGAGCTGGGCGAGCGTCTCGAAGCGGTAGCGTCCGGACTCGCACACGCGTTGCAGATCGCTTTGCCCGATTCGATCTCGACCGACGCCGTCGGCGGCGATTTACTCGCGATGCTATACCAGGTCTCCGCGGAAAACGATCTGTCCAACATCGTAGTGCTCACCCCGGAGGGTCTCACCGTCGTCGATCTGGACGGATTCTCCGAACCAGGGCAACCGAATCCATTTATCGATCTCGACTTTGGCGCGGTTACGCTGGCGCGATCCGGACTGTCCGCTTACACCAATCTGTACCAATCTGGCGACGTTTATATGAAGAGCGCATATGCGCCGCTTAAATCCGTTAACGACGACGTCATCGGCATTTTGGGCGTCGAAGCCGGTGCCGCCTACTTCGACGACCTGCGCGAGCTATCGAGAATGATCGTGTTCATACTAGTCCTCGGTGTTGCGGCGGTGACCTTTTTGGGAGGATTGTTCTATCGACAGTCGGTCGCTCTCGACCGGGCGCAGGAGGCGATAATTCGCCGAGAAAATCTCGCCACGATGGGCCGGATGGTCGCCAACATCGCACACGACATCCGCAATCCCCTGAGTATTATCAAGACTTCCGCACAACGGTTACACAGGAAGTACAACTCCGACGATGAGGTGCTTACTTATATTTCAGAAGAAGTGGATGAATTAAACCGGATACTCACCGAGTACCTGGATTTCGCCGGTTCGAACAGAAGTACACCGCTCGAGCCCCGTTCGGCGGCGCGGATCATCAGCCGTTGCCTCCTCGTAATCGAACCCGAGATTCAAGCCAGAGGAATCAATTTTACGCAAAATATCCCAGACGAAGACGTAGTGATCATCGCTGACGACAAGCGCGTACAGCAAGCAGTGATGAATGTGCTGATGAATGCCGTCCAGGCCGTCGAGGACGGTGGATCGATTAAGATTTCTTTAGAAAAAGAGCGGCCGAACGGGGTGATTGTGGTCGCGGATGACGGGTGCGGCATCAACGAGAAAAACCTCAAGGAAATCACCAAGCCGTTTTACACCAACCGAGCGGACGGCAGCGGTCTCGGCCTGAGTATCGTAAAATCGATTATGGATGAACACCAGGGGACGCTCTCCATTGACAGCACTCCAAACAGTGGAACGAGGGTTGCGTTGTCTTTTCCGCTTGCGAAGGCAAACCAAACCTGAAAGAGGGACCGAAATGGCGGACATCGTGATTGTGGACGACGAGGAAAAAATCGGCAAGTTGCTCGCGGCAGAGCTGGGAGACGAAGGGCATCGCGTCTACCGGACGGTCGATCCAGACGGGGCGCTGCGTTTGGTTACGGACAATAAGCCCGACATTCTCATCACCGACCTCCGCATGGAAGGAATGGACGGCATCGAGCTGCTGAAGGCGTCCAAAGCTGCTTCGCCGAACACGGACGTGATCGTGATGACCGCGTACGCGTCCGTCGCCACAGCAATCGCCGCGTTGCGCGCCGGAGCATACGACTACCTCACAAAACCTTTTCAAACCGAAGAGTTGTTGATGCTGGTTTCGCGCCTGGACGAAAAGCGGCGGTTGCAGAATGAGAACCAGGCGCTTCGCTCGTACATATCTGCAAGCGACGCCGACGACATCGTCGGAAACAGCCCCACCATAACAAAGATCAAGGAGGTCATTCAGGGGCTTTCCCGGTCGGACGCAACCGTTCTCATCCGCGGTGAAAGTGGGACGGGCAAGGAACTGGTGGCGAAGGCCATCCACAAAGCGTCGGGCCGTAGTGATGGCCCCTTCGTAGCCCTCAATTGTGCGGCCATACCGGAAGGCCTTATCGAAAGTGAACTGTTTGGCCACGAAAAGGGCGCTTTCACCGGCGCGCACCGGCGTAAGATTGGCCACTTTCAGCTTGCCCACAAGGGTACGTTGTTCCTGGACGAAATTGGAGATCTCTCGTTGGCGCTCCAAGCCAAACTCTTGAGAGTTTTGGAGAATCACAAATTCACCCCTGTGGGCGGCGTGAAAGAAATCCAGGTGGACATTCGCCTGCTATCGGCCACCCACCGCCAGTTGGAATCGGCGATACAGGATAACGAATTTCGCGAAGACCTGTTCTACCGGCTAAACGTGTTTCCTATTTCAATACCACCGCTGCGAGATCGACGTGGAGACGTAGGAGACATCGCCCGTCACTTTCTCGCCGGTTGGGGAAGACCGACAGAAGATTTATCCGATATGGCTCTTCGCAAACTCGTCAGTTACGACTGGCCGGGCAACATACGCGAACTACGAAACGTTTTGGAGCGCGCTATCATCATCCGTTCACAGGGATCGATCACAGAAGACGACATCCTGCTCGGCGACGTGGTGTCCGGCGTGACTCCGGCCTCCCCATCGCACGAACCGGATACGTTTGACTTGGCTGAATTGGAAAAACGTGCAATCACAAAAGCGCTGGCGGCAACATCGGGCAACAAAAGCGAAGCAGCGCGGCTTTTGGGGATCACGCGCCGCGCGTTGTACGGTCGTCTCGACCGCTATGGAATCGAGTGATCCATACGGGAAATCCCGCCGGAGCGCCATCGGGCACGTGATCTCTGAGGACCAACGGCCTGCTCCTCAAGGGACACTCCCGGGTGTTGAATGGCAATGAAAAACTTGCACAGATGCGACATAACAAGCGGATATTAATAGCGTTACAGCCAGGCTCCCTTGCCGGAACGGCGGTGGTATGGGGATTGCGACTGTGGGGGAATGACGTTGACCGCGGTCGAATTTGTGGCCGGGGAAGGAGTCCGAAATGAACACGAAACGACACAAGGTAAACCTGCTCCTATTGATTTTGATGTTAACGACAGTCGTCGTTTCGAAATCGTACGGACAAACGACCGATCTTACGGGCCTTCGTGAGTACCTGGAAAGAAACGAAGAGTTGTTGATGGAAGCCGAGGCGCTCGTTCGAACCACCAACAGTACCAAAGCCCGCACTTCCCTCCAAACCGCAAGACAGCTGCAAGAAGCCGCAAAAAAGAATTTTGTCGCCGGCCAAATGGTGCTGGCGGCGAAACTCGCCAGACTCGCGCGAGAGGCGATTCTCAAATCGATTCAACTTGCCAAACGCGAAGCCAAAATGGAAGCGCAGGCACAAAAGGCGATAGAGTACGCGGGACGTCGAAACGAGCAAGCACGGACTTTGTTCGACGAGTCGGGCCAACGCGACAACGCTCTCGTCAGAAAGCTGATCGACGAGTCGATCAATCAACTTCTTCGCGCCCGCACTAATATGCGGCAACACATGTTCGAAGTAGCGTTCCAGTCGGCAAACGCGTCTGTGGATCTTTCCGACCGGGCGATCCGGCTGCTGAAACGAGACACCATAGGACCGGAACTGGTGCGAAGGGAAATCGCCCGAACGGATCAGCTCCTCGACCGGATCGACGAACGTGTCGACAGCATCACCGATCGCGAACTAATTCGTTACCTCGACGAAGCACACCGGCTTCAGGATCGCGCCCGATCGGACGCGACTGCGGGACGCTACATCATGGCGTTCGAAGAAACCAAACGTGCCCGCAATATCGCAAGAAAGATCATGGGGCAAATCGGTGGTGCATCAGAAGCAAACCAAGAAGCCGTCGCCAGAACGCTGGATCTCACCGATACGTTGATCGAGCGAGCATACGAAATCGCTCGCGACCAGAAAAACGCGAACGCAATCCGTCGTCTCGACGAGGCCTTCCGATTGCAGCAAAACGCTCACGACGCGTTTCGTAACGGACAGGTCAAACAGGCGCTACGACTTACCCAACGCGCCCGCGAAATCGCCCGAAACACGTTGAGGAAGGCAAATAAGGACATTGACAAAGAATCGGTGCGCCAAACCTTGGAGCGAACGGACCAAATCCTTGCCCGCCTGGGCGATGCCCTTGCTGGAGCGGAGGACGACGTGGCGAGAGAACTTTTCGATCGCGCCTCGGGCCGCCAAACAGCTGCTTGGGAGGCGTTTAGCTCCGGAGACCTCAAAAAGGCGCTGGCCAACACCAAAGTGGCGCGAAATCTGGCCAAGACGGCGTTACAGCAGTTGGATAATGACCAAACCTGATATTCCACGAATCTTGTCGGCGGCCGCCCTGGTGGTGGCCGCCGGTTTTTTTGCTCCCGGGTGTTCACCCAGGAGCGATTCGTCGGGTCTTTCGCAAGCCGATGTGGTGCCAAAATCCCCTTTGGAGATAGAATGTGAACGGGAATTGCTCTACCTCGAAGAACTCTTGGAATCTCGCCGCGGCGACCACGACTTTCCGGTCGCTGTCCTGGCCGAGGCCTTCGAATTGAAGCAGTCGGCGGCAGAGCTGTTTCTGGACGAGGAGTACCGGCTGGCCCTCGAATTTATCGACGAAGCCATCGCCCTGCTCAGAGAACCGTAGTGGGAATCCGCAACCAAAGTATCTGCTTTCTACTGTGCTCTGTGGTAACGCTAGCCGTGTTGCCGCCCGGCGCGGCCTATTGTCAGGGATTTTCCACAGGGGGGCCGGCAAAGGGACTCCGGCTGATCGGTTCCGTGACCGCCGGTTTCGATTCGTTCCAGGAACGATATTCAATCGTAGACAAAGACACGTTGGACGTGATCAACGAGTTCCGTGCCAGCGC